>NZ_JAMQON010000006.1 GCF_031624395.1 Halomicroarcula saliterrae | reverse complement strand
GCCGAGCGGACCAGATTACTGTCGCCACAGAGATATACCAGTACAGGGCATTGGACATCGACGTGTTCGTCGAGCTGGCGTTGTTGATATACGCCGACTCGGCGCAATCGGACCTGAGTCAGTCGGTTAGGGAGGCTCTGCACGACGACTTGATCACACACCGAGCCAGATGTCTCCTGTTCAAAGACATCCACGACATCCAGCGGGACTACCGTGACAACGATGTGACGCCGGTTCTGGCACATCTAGAGGAGACAGAGGACGCAGCAGCCGTAGCGACGTTTATCGACGACATCGCGAACCGGTTCTCGTACTCGGCCGATAGCCGCGGTTCGTACCGGAACGCGCTGCTGTCTCTGGAACGTCGCCCCGACTCAGTGGTCGAGGAGATATCCGGACAGATGGGCTTTTGAGCCGATCTGTGATTGCATCACACCCCTCGGAATAAATTCAGAAACTGAGAACTTTAATTACGTATGAAAGTAAACATGACACTATGATAGACGAGGACCAGATGTTACGGGTGTTGAGTTACCCCAGAAACAGAGTGATACTCAAGCTACTCAACGAAGAAGCCCGTGCCGTCCACGTGTCCGAACTGGCAGGACAGATAGCTACGAACCATCTGGATGCGTTCGAGCGGGCGCAGACGAGAGAGCAGATTCGCGTCTCTCTTCATCATCGAGACCTCCCGAAACTGGACAGTGCCGGACTGGTGGAGTACGATGTCGAGGAGAACATCGCCACGCTCGACCACTTCGGTGCGGTCAATCCGGAGTGGCTCGATATGGAGTTTTTCGGGGAGCTGCTGTCGCGGTTCCAGGCCGGCGGTGAGACGGATATCGTCGGCGTGGTTCAGGGCCGACAGGACGTCGTTCAGTCCGCCCGGGAGCTGGTGATGAAGGCGGATGAAGAACTGTTTATCATGATAGACGATACCGAGGTGTTCAGAAAATGTTTCGACAGTGTCCAGGCTGCGACCGAACGGGACGTCGACGTAACGTGTGGCACGAGACACGCCGAGTTGCGCGATACCGTCCGCAAGCGGTTTCAGGACGTCACCATCTGGGACCCGCAACTCGACTGGATGAACGCGCCCTCCAGAAACCCTCGGATCGCCAGACTCATCATCTCCGACCGCAACGAGGTCCTCCTCTCTCTCCGGGACGAATCTGACGATCCCGATACCCCGACTGAATTCGGGATACTCGGCGAGGGAAAAGACAACCCACTCGTCGTCCTCGTCCGGGAGCTGCTGGGGCCGCGACTCGACCACCTGGACTACCAGAGTGCTGACTTCCGCAGGGAGCTCCCCTTCTAACAATGCCCGACAAAGCCCCCACAGACGGCGGATTCGAGGGTTCCAGGCCCGAACAGTCCCGGCTCACGTACCGGCTTACGGGCGAGGAACTGACGAGCCACACGGTCCTGCGAGCGGTGTCGACGTACACCGACACCCCGATTCTGGAGCTGCCACCGCTAATCAACGTCGTCGACGTCGAGTTCATAGACGACACCTTCTCCGGCGATAGCAGCGGCCACGGGACCTTCTCGTTCGAGTACCACAGCTGTCTGGTCTCGCTGTCCGTGGACAGTGTCCAGGTTACAGACGTAAGCAGCGCGCCGGGATAGACGACTGCTCGCCGTCGGTTCGGGAACCCAGCCACCTCGGTTCCCGGACGAGCCCCTGGCAGCGACCGTGCTGGTCCGCCGGTTCTGTCCAGTAGCGGTCGGGAACTCCGTCCCCGCCAGCGCGGCAGTCGTCCGCGAGTGAGGAGTCGGCCTCAGTCAGCGGTCGCCGAGTAGGACGGCTCCGCCGTCGCGAGGTCGGGGTCGCCGAGCCAGCTGTGGACGGTGGCGATGGTCGCCCACAGACCGAGCTGGCCGAAGACGACGGTCCAGCGGTAGGCGGCTGCGAGCGCTGCGGGCACCGGCCCGCTCACGGGGTTGCCGGGCGCGAGCGCGACCGGCACGGCGAGCAGTGCCAGCGGGAGCGCCGTCGCGGCGAGGGTGACGGGCGTTCGCCGGTCGGCCGTCCGGCGGTAGGCCAGCCCGCAACAGCCGGCGACGAGCGCGCCGACGACCATCGTCCCGCCGTACCAGAGCATGCGCGTCTCCGTCGGGAGCGCCTGCTCGACGCCCGGCGGCTGTGGCGGGAGGACGAGCCAGGGAGCGCCCGAGACGGTGAGAAAGCCCGCGGCGGCCAGGGCGAGTCGCTTCGTCACGCCGCTGCCGGGGAGTGCGGGCTCCAGAAAGTAGTACGCCATCCCGAAGACGGCGATACCGAACAACAGGCCCCAGAGGACGCCGCCGAGGACGCTCACCGCCGCCGTCGTCAGGTCGGCGACGACGGGACCACCGCCGTGGCTGTGACCGGCCTCGAACGTCTCCAGCCCGGCGGTGAAGCTGTTGCCGACGGTTGCCATGAACAGGCCGTAGGCGAGCCCGCCGGCGGTCCCCGCGAGCGCGCCGCGAGTGAGGTAATCAGTCGGCATCAGTGGCAGGTGATGCCGGCGCCGTGACGGAAGTTGTGTAGCGAGTCGTGGACCATCGGGTCCTGAACGAACAGGAGCGTGAACCCGAGCGCGGCCACGAGCGCGAGCCCGAGGGCCATCTGCGTGCCCGAGAGGCTGCGTGTCGCGATGTCGACTCGACGGCTGACGGTGTCGGTCTCGGCCTGCATTGAAATTCTACTTGTAGATAAAACAAGTTAGTTTGTAAAACTTCCGACCCACTCCGTCGGACAACGAGCCGCGTCAGCGGCTCGCTGTGCTCACTGCTGGGCCGCTGCGTCGATGCGCTCGGCGGAGAGCGCCGACAGCGGGACGACCGACCCCTCGGTCGCCTCGGCGACGGTCTCGGTGAGTGCGGCCCGCGATTCCGTCCCCGCGTCCACGACGACGGTCCGGTCTGCCACCGCGCCGAGTCGGCGGGCGGCGTCGCGGGTCGCAGCGACCGGGCGGTCCTCGGCGGCGTTCGCCCGGCCGTCCGTGACGACCACGGCGACGGCAGCATCGGGCGCCGCTTCGGTCACTACCTCGGCGGCCGTCGCCAGCCCGGCGGGCAGCGGCGTCCGGTCGCCGGTCGGGAGCTCCTTCAGGTGGCGCGCGGCGAGAGTCACGCTGTCAGTCGGCGGGAGCACCACGTCGGCGTCGTCGCCGGCGAAGGTGACGACCGCCACCTCGTCGCGGGCCTGATAGGCGTCTCTCAGCAGTTCGAGCACACACCCCTTGGCGGCGTCCATCGCCGGCCGCATCGACGCGCTGGCGTCGACGGCGAACACCACGAGGGTTCCCGCGTCCCCGTTCCGGACGGATTGCCGGAGGTCACGGGAGCCGACTGCGTCGCGCCCGCGTTTCGCCGCCGCTCTGACGGACGCGGCCGCGTCGACCGCGCCGGCTCCGTCGGTCGGTTCGGTTCTGACGGTCGCGCCCCGGTCGGTGCCGGTCGCGCTGGCGCGGCCGCTCGCGGCGCGGCCATCGGTGTCGACCGCCGGGGGCTCCACGTCGGGACTTGCGCTTTCGCCGACGCCGCTTGGGGACTGGCCCGGGAGCAAGGGTGTCGCCTCGTCCGTCTCGGAGCCGTCGGCGCCCGCATCGGACGCGTCGTCGCCGCCCTCACCGGGTTCATTACCCCCGTCCTGTCCGGCGTCGGCCGGGGCCGACGAGCCACTGGGGTCGCCGCCCTCCACGCCACCGTCCGACCCGTCCCCGGCCGGTGTCTGGCCCGGGGCCTCCCCGTCAGTCTCGGCGTCGCTGGCTTCGTCCCCCTCACTGCGCTCGTCCTCCGGTGGGCTCTCTTCCCGCTCGCCGTCGTCGTCCGACGGACTCTCACTGGCCTCCGGCTCACCGTCGGGCTCTCCGCTCGCTTCGTCGTCGCTCCCGTCCCCGAACTGGTCGTCGAGCACGTCGTCGATGTCGGGCGGCGCCGCGAACGGCTCGGACGCGAGTCGGTGCGGCAGTGCGAACTCGGCGGCGCGTTCGATATCGGGCTCCAGCACCGTGGTCCGACCGTCGAGCGCCGCGAAGGTTCTGGCGGCGCGGGCGGTCGCGATGTCGCCCCGGTGGCCGTCGATCTGTGCGTCCCGACAGAGGGTGGCAATCCGCTCGCGGAACGCCTGGGAGAGCGCCACGTCGGCGAGTAGCTCGCGCGCAGTGGTCAGTCGCTCACCGGGCGAGCGGTCCGTCTCACCCCCATCGTCCGTGGCTCCCGCCCCGTCGCCCAGCGCCCTGTCGATGATGGCCACGCGGTCCTCGATGTCCTCGCAGGCGGTCACCTCGGTCTGGAGGGCAAAGCGGTCCCGGAGCTGTGGCCGCAAGTCGCCTTCCTCGGGGTTCATCGTCCCGACGAGCGTGAACGCCGCAGGGTGGGAGACGGTGACGCCGTCCCGTTCCACGCGGTTGACGCCGCTGGCTGCGGCGTCCAGCAGCACGTCGACGAGGTGGTCGTCGAGGAGGTTCACCTCGTCGACGTAGAGGATGCCCCGGTTGGCCCGCGCGAGCAGGCCGGGGTCGAACTCGGCCTCGCCGGCGAGGGCGTCCGCGACCGACAGCGTGCCGACGAGTCGGTCCCGCGTCGCGCCCAGTGGCAGCGTCACGACCGGCGGTCGCCGCTCCTCTACCGGCAGCTCCTCGCGCTCCCGGCAGTCCGAACACTGCCGACCGGGCGCTGCCGGCGGACAGCTGTACGGGCAGTCCGCGACGGCGCGCTGCTCGGGCAGCAGGTCGGCGAGCGCCCGGACCGTCGTGGACTTCGCCGTCCCCTTCTCGCCGCGAATCAACAGCCCGTCGAGTCCGTCGTCGGCCGCCACGGCGAGCAGCCCGTCTTTCAGGTCCCGCTGGCCGACCACCGACTCGAAGGTGGCCTGCGAAGCCTTTTTGTCCGCAGCGAAAACAACCATACTTGTACTAACCACAACGGAGTTTTAATAACCTTATGCCACAGCTCGGACTCTACACCGCGACGGAGAACGAACTCGGGGCGGTCCAGCGGGCCGCCGGCGAGGTCGAGAGCGACCTCGTCGTGCGCTCGGAGAGCGACCTCGACGACGAACCCGCAGTCGAGTCGTTCGTCGAGGAACTGACAGACGCGACCGCCGTCGTCCTCTGGCTCCACGGGGCCGAGGACAGCATGCCCGGCTACGAGCGGGCCGTTTCCCGCTTCCGCGAGGCCGGCGTCCCGCTCGTCGTGAAGGCTACCGGTGACGCCTTCGCCTACGAGGACACGTCGGTCCCAGACAGCCACCGCGAGACCGTCTACGACTATCTGGAGAGAGGCGGCGCGAGCAACGTCGCCAACTGCCTGCGCTACCTGGTGAGCCAGTACGGCGACGCCGACCCCGCTTTCGACGACCCCGTCGCGCTCCCGACCGAGGGGGTGTACCACCCCGACCACCCGGCCGCGAGCTACGAGGAGCTGGTGGCGACGTTCGACCCCGCGAAACCCACGGTCGCGGTCTGGTTCTACGAGTCCCACTGGACCCACGAGAACACCCGCTACGTCGATGCACAGGTCCGAGCCATCGAGGCACAGGGGGCGAACGCGCTCCCGGTATTCTGCGAGCCCGCGACTGACGCCGAGGACCAGTGGAACGCCGAGCGAGTGACCGAGGAGTGGCTCCTCGACGCGGACGGCGACCCGGTGGTCGACGCCGTCTGCTCGTCGTTCATGTTCTCGCTGTCGATGGACGAGCGGGGCCGCGAGGCCGACGACGAAGGCCAGAGCGCCGAGGACGTGTTCCTCGACAGACTGGGCGTGCCGGTCGTCCAGACCGTGACGACGATGCGTTCGCGCTCCAGATACGACGCCAGTGACACCGGCGTCATGGGGTTCGAGCTCGCTCTCTCCGTGGCGCTGCCGGAGTTCGACGGCAACGTCATCACCCACCCCATCTCGGGGAAGGAGCGCACGGAGGACACCGCCGGCATCGGGAGCGCCCCGAAACAGCACTTCCCCATCGACGACCGCGTCGACCACGCGGCCCGGCTGGCCGTCAACTGGGCGCGGCTCCGGTACACGCCCAACGACCAGAAGCGGGTCGCGGTGGTCCTGCACAACTACCCGCCCAGCGACGACGGCATCGGCACCGCGTTCGGGCTGGACTCGCCCGAGAGCACGGTGAACCTGCTGGAAGAACTGGCCGCTCGCGGCTACGAGACGGGACCGACGATGCCCGACAGCGGCCAGTCGCTGGTCGAACGGCTGACCGACCAGCTCACGCTGGAGGACCGCTGGGTCGCGCCCGAGGACGTGCGCGAACTGAGCGTCGATACGGTGTCGCCGGCCCAGTACGGCGAGTGGTTCGACGCGCTCGATCCGGGTTTCCGCGAGAACGTCGTCGACGAGTGGGGGGACCCGCCCGACCGACCCTTCGCCATCCCCGGCGTCGAGTTCGGCAACGTGCTCGTCACCGTCCAGCCCCCGCGCGGCTTCGGGATGGACCCATCGAAGGTGTACCACGATTCGGACCTCCAGCCGCCCCACGACTACGTCGCCTTCTACCGCTGGCTCCGCAACTCCTACGGGGCCGACGCGGTGGTCCATCTGGGAACCCACGGCAGTCTGGAGTGGCTCCCCGGCAAGACCGTCGGTCTCGACGGCGAGAGCGCGCCGGACCAGCTCGTCGACGACGTCCCGAACGTTTACCCGTACATCGTCAACAACCCCGGCGAGGGAACCCAGGCCAAGCGGCGGTCCTACGCCGCTATCGTGGACTACCTGACGCCGGTGATGGCCAACGCCGGGACGTACGACGACCTCGCGGACCTCGAAGAGCTGGCCGACCGCTACCGGGAGGCCGGGATGGAGGACGCTCGCACCGACGACGGCGAACAGCTCGAACGGCGCATCCGCGAGGTCGTCGACGAGCTGGACCTCGCCGTCGAACTCGGGGTCGCGGGCGAAATATCGGAGCAAGCCGACGTGCGCGGTCCGGCGGAAGCGGGGAGCACGCTCGCCGAGGGCGAGGTGGCGGGCGACGAGGTCGCCATCGACACGCTCGTAGCGCGCGTCCACGAGTATCTCACCGACGTGAAGACGACCCAGATTCGGAAGGGGCTGCACACGATGGGCGAGCCGCCGGCCGACGACCGACTGGTCGATTACCTCGTGGCGCTCACCCGGCTGGAGAACCCCGGCGCGCCCTCGCTGCGTGAGAGCGTCGCCGGCGTCCTGGGGGTGGACTACGACACGCTCCGGAACGCGCCGGGCGAGTACGACGACGCGCTCGGGATGACCTACGCCGAGGCCGCCGACCGCGTCCACGAGACGAGCCTCGACCTGGTCGAGACGCTCGCCGAGCACGAGTTCGACGTGCCGGAGAGCGAACTCGAAGACGGCGACTCGGAGGTCAACATGAACCTCCTCGTCGTGGACATCGACCCGCTCGGGGACGCCCGGGCGAAATCGGGTGCACACGACCAACTGCGCGAGGCGCTCGCCTACATCTGCGAGGAGGCCGCCCCGAGAGTCGCCGGCGCGGCCGACGAGATTCCCCGTACTGCGGACGCGCTCGCCGGCGAGTACGTCCCGCCGGGCGGCTCCGGCGCCCCCACCCGAGGAGGCGTCGACCTGCTCCCGACGGCCCGGAACTTCTACACGCTGGACCCGCGGAAGGTCCCGGCCAAGACTGCGTCGGACGTGGGCAGCGAGGTCGCCGAGGGCGTACTGGAGCGGCACACGCAGGCAGACGGCAGCTACCCCGAGGAGATCGGCGTCGTCGTCTGGGGCACACCGACGGTCCGCACACGCGGCGAGACCATTGCTCAGGTGCTCGCGCTGATGGGCGTCGAACCGGTGTGGAGCGACGCGGGTCGCGTCGAGGACGTCGAGCCGATTCCGCTGGACGAACTCGCTCGCCCCCGAATAGACGTGACGACGCGCGTCTCCGGGCTCTTCCGGGACGCCTTCCCGGCGGCGGCGAGCGTCGTCCACGACGCGGTCGAGGCCGTCGCCGCGCTCGACGAACCCCACGAGATGAACTACGTGAAGAAACACGTCGAGGAAGAGACCGAGGACCTCGTCGCGGACGGGATGGACGAGAGCGACGCCGAGAGCGCGGCGAAAGCCCGCGTGTTCACGACCCGACCCGGCGGTTACGGCGCGGGGACGAACAAGGCCGTCGACGAGGGCAACTGGGAGGACCGCTCCGACCTCGCCGAGGTGTACGTCCAGTGGGGCGGCTACGCGATGGGCTCGCGCGGCACGGTTAGCGAGGCCCACGCGTCCTTCGAGCGCCGGCTCGGGAGCGTGGAAGCCACCGTCAAAATCGAGGACACCGCCGAACAGGACGAGTTCGACAGCTCCGACTGGTACGCGTTCCACGGCGGCTTCATCAGCGCCGTCTCCGAGATATCGGGGACCGAACCCGCATCGTACGTCGGCGACTCGTCGGACCCGGACGACGTGGCCGTCTACACGAACGAGGAGAAGGTCCGGAAGGCGATGCGGGCCCGCGTCCTCAACCCGAGCTGGCTCGATTCGATGGAAGAACACGACTACAAGGGGGCCGGCGACCTCTCGACGACGGTCGACGTGGTGCTGGGCTGGGACGCGACGACGGGCGTCGTCAGCGACACCCTCTGGACCGACGTGGCCGAGAAGTACGCCCTCGACGCGGACCGTCAGGAGTGGCTGCGGGACGTGAACCCGTGGGCGCTGGAGAGCATCACCGAGACGCTGCTCGAAGCTATCGACCGCGGGCTCTGGGACGCCGACGACGAGACGGCAGAGCGGCTGCGGGACGTGAACCTGACCGTCGACGGCGACCTCGAAGCCCGTGCCGGCGCCGCCGACGCTCCGGAGGTGACGAGCGATGACGACTGACGACGGCCGGGACACGAGTGACTTCGAGGCGTACGCCGACCTCGGCGCGACGACGGGCGACGCAATGGAGATCGCCGAGACCAGCATGGACCGCGTGCGCGAGCTCGTCCCCGACGAGACGCTGGGGGACCGCATCCGTCAGAAGGCCGTCCACGCCACCGGCGACCCCGAGTTCCAGTATCTGGTGCGCTTTTCGGGCGCGGACGAATCCGAGGTGGTCCGCGCCGGCGCGCGAGCCGTACTGGACGAACAGCCGGTCGTCACCGACATCACGATGGTCAAGTCGGGTATCACCGGCCGCGGCCACAGCTGCCCGGTCCGGAAGGCCATCGGCAACGGCGCGGCGCTCGCCGCGGAGACGGGGATGACACGCACCGCCGCCTCGGTGCTCGAACTCGACCGACAGGGCGTCTACGAGGGGAGCGTGGCCGTCGTCGGAAACGCGCCGACCGCCGCTCTCGCGCTCGCGGACTGCATCGAGAGCGGCACCCGGCCCGCGGTCGTCGTGGCCACGCCGGTCGGCTTCGTCAAGGCGGCCGAGAGCCGCGAGCGCGTCCGCGAAGTCGCCGACGAACACGGCGTCCCCGCTATCACGACCGTCGGTCGCCGCGGCGGGAGCGGTGTCGCCGCCGGACTGACGAACGAACTCGTCCACGTCGCGAGCGACGCCAGAGACGGCGACCTCCCGCTCGATACGGACGCCCCGGTGGCGAGCGAGCGATGAGCGACGACTACGACCTCGACGCGGGGCCGGACCCGGCGACGCTCGCCGCGTCGGCCCCCGAACCGGCGCTCGATTCGGACGTCGACCACGTCTCCGCTGTCGGTATCGGCCCGGGGAACCCGGAGTACCTGACACCGAGGGGGCGGCGGGCGATTCGGGCGGCCGACGTGGTGGTGGGGTTCGAGACCGTCGTCGACTTCGTCCGCGAGGAGACCGACGCGGAGTTGCTGACCTGTGGCTACCGCGACGAGGGCGAGGCGCTCGCGGCGTTCGGCGACCGCGTCGCGAGCGGCGCGACCGGCACAGCGGTCCTGATGGGCGACCCGAACCACTCCGGATACCAGTTCCTCGGCAAGGTCCAGCGGGCGGTCGACGCGCCGGTTCGGGTGACCCCCGGCATCTCCTCGCTGCAGGTGGCAGCCAGCCGGGCGCGGACGCCCATGGAGGACACCGAGTTCGTGACGCTGCACAAGAGCGGTGACGTCGGGGCGGACCTCGAACGGCTCCGCGACAGCGTCGGCCGGCGCCACCTGCTCGTGCTCCCGCGTCCCTTCGACTGGATGCCCGGCGACATCGCCGAGACGCTGGTCGATGCCGGCGCGTCCCCCGACCTGACCGCGCTCGTCCTGGAACGGCTGACACACGACGACGAGGCCAGTACGCGGACCACGCTGGGCGAACTCGCCGAGACGGCGGGTGGCGACGGCCGCGAGGACACGCCGTTCTCGGACCTCTCTGTCCTGGCCGTCAGAGCACCGACACCGCGGCAGTAGCGACTCCCGGTGACGCCGCCCGTCGGGACGGGCTCGCCCGGGCCGCTCGTTTCACACCGCTGCCTGGCGAACTGACCACAACCTATTTTACGGACCCCTCCATCGTCTAGCCCAAGAATAGTTGGGGTAGAACAAATGAGATTGTACTTCACGGCGGCATGACAACTGAATCGATACTGCTCGTCGGTCGCGACGCCGAGGGGTTCGAGGCACTGGCAGAGACGCACGCCCAGCGGCTCCGGGCACGCACCGACGTCGAGTCCGTCGCGGTCGCGACGTACGAGACCGAGCCCGTCCGGGAGCTTCGCGACACCTTCGAGGCGATTCCGGCCGACACGGTGTACGCTGTCCCGATGTGTGCGGCACACACCCACGATACGACGACCGAGGTTCCGGCCGCGCTCTCGTACGTTCCCGGGACCGTCCGCTACTGCGAGCCGCTGGGCCAGAGCCCGGCGATAACGGACGTGTTGGCCGAGCGAGGCAGGGAGCAGTTAGCGCCCGGCTCGGACGCGTCGCTGGTGCTCGTCGGCTTCGGCAGCAGCTCGAAACCGTACCAGCAACAGACGACTGACTACCACGCGACGCGCCTGCGCGAGCAGTCGGGCTACGAGGCGGTGCGTACGTGTTACCTCCTCCAGAACCCGGCCGTCGAGTGTGTCCGCTACAACGTTCCGACGGACCGGGCCGTCGCCGTCCCGCTGTTTCTGGGCCGGAGCGAGGCGACCGAACGACGGATTCCGGCCGCGCTCGAACTCGCTCGCGGCGGTATCGAGTACGCGGACCCGCTGCTCGACCACCCCGGCGTGACCGACGCCATCGCCGCCGAGGTCGAGAAGCAGCGCGCGCTCGCCGCCGACGCGTCGTCGCCGGTCCGTTCCTTCGAGGCGACGCTCACGGCGACCCAGCAGCCGGTCGCGACCGACGGGGACGGCAGCGCGCGGTAGCTCGCTGTAGACTTATCACCGTCGGCCCGGGACCAGCGGTATGGACGTCTTCGTCTATGGCACCCTCACCGAGCCGTCGACGGCCCGGCGCGTGCTGGACCGGTTCGCGTTCCGCGGCGACGCCGAACTCGACGGCCTCCACCGGGTCGAGGGCCGGTATCCCACGCTCGCGCCGGGAGGCACGTGCGAGGGTCGGATTCTCAGGACGCCGGACAGCGACGCTCTCGACCGATACGAGGGCGTCGACCGGGGGTTGTACTGCCGACTGGCGATACCGCTCGCTGACTCCGGCACGGTCGAGTGTTACGTCGGGGACCCCTCGGCGCTCGGCGCCTCGGCGGCGTGGCCCGGCAGCGGCCCGTTCGCCGACCGCGTCGAGCAGTACTGCCGGAGCCACGACGTGGTCGTCGAACTCGCCGGGAGCAAGTGATTACAGATATCTGTTACAGACGGACGTTACAGCGAATGCCCGTCTCCGCACGACGGGCAGTACAACACCCCGTCCTTGATAATCAACATCGCGTTCTCGCACTTGCTACAGCGACTGCTCAACGAGAGCCCGTCTATTTCGTCGGTCACTGCCGAGAGAGTCGTCTCGATGCAGTCGATGCGTTTCTCCGTTTCGACGAGTCGTTCGACCATCTCTCGTTCGGAAAGCGACTCGGCCACTGACTGTCCTTCCATGCTCACGTGTTCACTCTCCGCACAGATAGAGACCGCACCTAATCTGTGCACGTGGTAGCCAATCGACCGTTCCTGCGGAGTACGTCGATATCACCGGTCCACAGCGTGTCCGTTTCCGCCGCTGGACCGTCGAACCGTTAGGCCAGTTTCCGCTCGGCTTCGGCCACGCTGGTCGCCGTCTTCCCGTCGTAGCCCGCCTGCCGGGACCGACGCTGGAAGGCGTTCTCGGTGACGGTGCTGGTGTCGTCCGCGACGACGCGGACCACGTCACTGACGCCCATCTCCTTCAGTTCGACCTGTGCCTCCTTTATCGGCTTTGCCGCCTCCGGCGACGGCGGTGTGAACTCCGAGATATCGTTGATGATGCGGAACCCGTCGTCGAGTGACGCCGCTGCCTCGACGGTCTCGTCGGCAGCGGTCCGCATCTCCTCGGCGGTGAGCGTCCCGCTGAACTCCAGATACAGCGTGCTCGCAGTTCTATCGGCCCGAATCTCGTAGCTCGCGTCGGCGTTCTCGCCGGACTTGGATACCGTGGACATTGTACTATGATAATTCATGCCTCTGCACGTATAACTACACAGCCTAACGGCCGTGAACGGGGCTCTCAGGCCATGGGGGCCAGCCTTCTGTGCCCCTCGGCGACAGCCTGTGGCCGGCCGGCACCCGACAGCGGCCCGGCGGTCCAGTCGCGTGAGGTGACGGCCCCGTTCCAAAGTGTTTCAACGGCACGTATCCTACATTCAGTGACATGTACTCCGAGTGCCTCCCCGACGCCGCGAACGGGCCCGGTCGGACGAGCGACGGACCGTCTCGGAACGCCGTGACGGCGGCGGGAGCATGCTGAACCCCCTCCGCGTCGACGCGGCCGTGGACCTGGCCTACGGCGGGCTGATACTGCTCGCTATCGCCCTCATCGCGACCTTCGAGTTCGGCATCGGCATCGCGTTCGGTCTGGGCGTGTTCTCGGCATACCTCCTTCACGTCGTCTGGAAGATGGCCCGGTTCGACCCCGACTGGATGACGGCGGTCCTCGAAGAGACAGTCGAGCACGCGGTGGACGACTCCGTCGGACGCGCCGTAGACGACACGGTCGAGCGGGCAGTGGACGATTCGGTGGAACGAGTGGTTGACGATTCCCTGGAAGAGGCGATGGGTGTGAAGGTCGAACAGCAGGTGGACGAGACCATCGGCGACCAGCTCGACACGGTGCAAGAGCAGGTGGAGGCCGTCGACGACCGCCTCGCGGGCCGCCACAGGTCCGACGGCAGCGAGAGCGCGGCGACTGACAGCGGGACCGACGGCGGCGAGTGACTGCGGGGCGCTCGACCTGCTCACCGGACGATAGTGACCGGTACCTGGGCGCGACGGAGCACGGTTTCGGCGACGTTACCGACCAGGAACCGGTGTGTGGCGCGGTTCCAGTCCTCGCCGTGGCTCCCCAGCACGACGGTCTCGTAGCCGTCGGCGCGGTCGAGGATGTTCCGCGCGGGATGGCCGATGCCGACGCGGGTGTCGACCTCCCGGTCCCGTTCGGCCGCGATTTCGCGAGCCCGGTCGAACACGGGGTCGGCTCGTTCGCGTGCGGCCTCGCCGACGTCCTCTTCGAGCGCGAGCCCGACGGCGTCACCCATCATCATCGAGGGGGCCCCGACGACGTGCAACACGGTGATATCGGCCTCTGGATGGTTGTCGAGCGCGTACGCGAGGGCGTGACCGGCCTGTTCGGAGTCGTCCATCGGGACGAGAATCCGTGAGAGCATGGTTGCACCGAGGGGCCGTACACCTAAGCATCCTGTCACGCGACGCCGGGAAAGAGCCGGAAAAACCCGTAGGCCAGCCCGGTCGACATCGACGGTCCGATGACCCACATCGAGAGGTACTTGAGGACCGCACGCGGGTTGAACAGCGAGCGGGCGTCGAGGACCGGTTCTGGCTCCGGCTCGCCGATGGGAGCCGCCGACCGCTCGTCGGCTTCCCCGACCGTGATGGCTGCGGTGGTGATCTCGTGGCCTTCGGTGTTCCCGGTGACCGCCCCGCGGACGGTTATCGGCCGGGTGGCGCGGCCCCAGCCGATGCCGACGATGGTCATCACCGTCGCCATCACGAGGCTGATCGGGATGCCGATCCACGAGAGCAGGGTCGTTATCGTCGAGGCGGTCACCATGACGAAAAGCGCCGCGAGCAGCGGGATGTCGCTCAGCTCGCCGCCGACCGACTCCATCGTTCGACGGGCGATGGTGAACCCGCCGAGGCCGATGGCGACCGTCGCGAGGAGGATGCCGATATCGGCGTCGAGACCGCCCCCACCACCGACCAGCGGCGCGGCCGCGTTCGGGACGTTGCTCGCGCCGGCCGAAAACGCCATGTAACAGCCGATGGCGAGGACGACCGTCGTGGTCACCAGCTCGGTCCGGGTCGTGTTCGGCCCGAGGGCCGGCGTGGGGAGCCCGCTCTCGCGGTCCAGTACCAGCAACGGTCCTTCGGACTTCTCGATTCGGACGCGGCGGTTGACTATCGGATAGACGTAGCGGCCGATCGTCGCCCCGATCCAGAAGCCGATGACGGGCGTGACGACCCACCACGAGATTATCTCGGCGATGGTCCGGTAGTTCAGCGTGTCGGTGGCCAGTCCGAGCCCGGCGATGGCGCCGACGGTCGTCATCGACGTCGGCACCGGGACCCCGAAGAGGTTGGCGACGAGGATGCCCAGCCCGATGAAAAAGAGGACCGCGACGCCGGCCGTCAACGAGAGTTCGGTGGTGATGATACCCTCGCTGAGGGTCGTCATCACGTTCCGTCCCACGGTCCACCCGCCGAGGAACACGAAGAGAGTCATCACCCCTGCGGCCGTGGTTTTCCTGACGATTCGGGCGCCGACTGACGGCCCCCAGGTGATGCCCGTAGAGGAGCCCCCGATGTTGACGCCGACGAACAGCGCGGCGACGATGCCGACGCCCAGCACCAGTTCGACCATCTATCGTACTAGGGGTGGCGCGACGGGATAAGCGGTTGGGCGTTTGACACGGCTGCCGGCTGAAAACTGGCATCCCGACCGGCGCTCGGTCACTGTACTCGGTAGGGAGCGCTGTTCGGGAACGGGCCGAGTGTGACCACCTCGGCCCGTGGCACACGGGACGGACTGCGAGCAGCATGTCAGAGGCACGCGCCCGACCCATTGGTTCACTCAATATGGCCTGTAATAAACTTTGGTACTGGGCGCGGCCGACTACGCGGCCGTGAGAACCTCGTAGACATCGTTGACGACGTACAGCAGGCACAGCGTGGCAAGGACCGGCCCGGCCAGACCGATGATGAGCCCCACGGCCAGGTACACCCAGAGCCCGGCAGTCACGAGTACGGCAGCTATCGCCAGCAGCACCACGAGTTTCAGCGCCCGGGCGACCGCCTGGTCCATTCAGCCCACCTTCTCGGCGGTCGGATAAAAAGTGTATTCGTTCACACGCAGCCGGCTCGCGGAGGGGCGGTGGCGCTCGCCCCGACTCCGTCGCCGGCGCCGCCCCGCAGGGGGCGGTCGAACCGGCGGCCGGCCACAGTGGGTACCTCTGACAGCCCTCTGTATACGGCATCGACGTTTCGACGTAGAGACACAAAAAGAACCCAGTTACTCGGTAATTATCGAACGCGCTGCGGGAAAAACCGGGCAGGGGCAGTGCCCGGATGGGACACAAACGGGCTCGGTCCCGGCACAGAGGTGTGGGTGAAGTGGTTTTGCGATGGACCGTAGCCCATGTGGGTGTGCTTGCCCCTCGGATAAACGCTTTGTGGTGACAAACGGCTGACTTGTGTGGCTCGCCGGCGGGGAGCTCCGAGTCGGGCGCACTGACCGAGCAGACGGGGATACGCGGTGTGGCGCTGGTCTCGGTCCGCGTGTACGATTGACGACCGTCGGCCTCATCCCACCCGTAAACGCGTGGGCTTTCGACTCGCTATCGCTGTAAGGTATCCCGCATTTATGTGCCGAAACAGTATGATATGTCATGCAACCTCTCCTCTCTGTCCGTCAGTCCCGCCCCGTCGCTGGCGGTTCCCCGTCTCGCGCTTCACCTCTCTGTGCTACCGAAGAACGTCGACGCGGGACACTCACAGGCAGTCGAGAAACGGCGCTATGATCGGTGTTTCGACCGAACCCGGGTCGTTGCTCTATCTGGCCTATATCGTCGGGTTCGGCGCGGCGGCGACGGCCTGCTTCGTGAGTGTCGGGCGCGCCCGGCTCATCGAGGACCCGGACACGCGGCGCGGGCTCGTCTGGTTGCTGCTCACGAGCGGCAGTTGGGCAGTGTTCCAGACGGCCTATCTGGTCTTGCCGTCACCACAGCTCAGGGAAGTCGCGTACGTGTTCGGGCTCATCGTCGGCCTCGCCACCGTCGGTCCCTGGCTGTACTTCTGTTCGGCCTACACGGGACGCTCGCTGCACCGCAGCCCGACGATTCAGCGTGGCGCCGTCGTCGTCTTCCTCGCCATCTCGCTGGTGAAGCTCACGAACCCCGTCCACGGGCTCTACTTCACCGCCACGGTCGCGACCGAACCGTTTCCCCACCTGGCGATTCAGAACGGCGTGTTGCACTGGGTGGTGCTCGGGCTGGCGTACGCGCTCTCGACCGTGGGCTATTTCATGCTGCTCGAACTGTTCTGGCAGGTCGGCCACGACGCGCGCCCCCTCGGCGTGCTGGTCACGCTCACCGCCCTGCCGGTTCTGCCCGACCTGGTCGGCGTGTTGCGCCCCCAGCTCCCGGAAATAACGTACGAACCTATCGGTGTGGCCCTCTTTGCCGTCGGCCTGCTCTTCCTCTATCTCGACGACTTCCAGGTCATCCAGTTCACCGAAGGGCGCGACGACCCCGTCATCATGCTCGACGACGACAACCGCGTTCGGGAGTACAACGCGCCGGCGAAGGAGCTGTTCCCCGACCTCGAAACCGACGTGCCCATCGACGACGTCGTACCCAACGTGACGAGCCGGGTAAGCGGGACAGCCGACGGCGTGCTCCAGGTCGAGCGCGCGGGCGGACTGCGCTACTACCAGCTCACCTCGAACCCCTTCACCACCGACCGAAGCCGGCTCGGGCGAGCGGTCACGCTGACGGATATCACGGACCGCGAGAAACACCGCAGCGAACTGGAACGCCAGAACGACCGCCTCGAGAAGTTCGCCCAGACGGTCTCCCACGACCTCCGGAACCCCCTCAACGTCGCTATGGGGCGGCTCAACATCGTCCGGGAACGGACCGACAACGAACATCTGGAGTCCGTCGCCAGCGCCCACACGCGGATGGAGCGCCTCATCAACGACCTCCTCTCGCTGGCCCGTCAGGGCCAGCCGATAACCGAGACCGAACCGGTGCACCTGTCGGCGGTGGCCCGCGACTGCTGGGAGGTCGTCGCCACCGCCGACGCGGAGCTCGTCGTCGAAGGGGACCTGTCGTTCGAGGCCGACCCCGACCGCACGGAGCAACTGATAGAGAACCTGTTCCGGAACGCCGTGGAACACGGTTCCACGAGCAATCTGACGCAGTCCGATGACGCTATCGACCACGGCGGCGACGGTGTCATCCGGGTCGGCCCACTAGACGGCGGGCACGGCTTCTACGTCGCCGACGACGGCCCGGGAATCCCCGAGGCCGAGCGCGACCAGGTGTTCGAGTACGGCTACTCGACGGCGACCGACGGGACCGGCTTCGGACTGGCTATCGTCGCGGAAATCGCCGACGCCCACGGCTGGGATGTCGGCGTCGTCCCGAGCGAGGCCGGCGGAGCGCGCTTCGAGATCACCGTTCGCTGAGTCGGGGCGTTTGGCCCGTCGGTACTACTGACGCGGTCCCCGGAGTCGCCCGGCCGGGAGAGACCCGTGCGAACTGACCGATAGCACTATTATCGGCCCGATATCCCGGCGTGTACTGGAAATCGGACCACTGAACTCTTTTTCAACAGACGAACGGTAAATTCCAGCGCTCGAATGCTGTCGTCCAGAAAACACGTTGTTTATCGTCACTGAGGGAGTCACTGGTAAACAATGGAATATTCTGTTGCCGAGAATACGTCTGTTACCGTCGCCGTAGTCGAGGCCGTGAGTGATAGAGAGGACACTGACCCGACGTCGCTACCGCCCCTCGCTAGCGTGATCGACCCGGAGGCGCTGGACGCGCTGTTTGCGGCCACCGGTGAGACGACGGGCGACCGGCGGGGAACTGTCTCGTTCGACTACAGCGAGTCACATCTCACGATCGTCGACGGCCAGACGGTCGTCGTCGAACCTCAGCTCAAACTGTAGCGGCGTCGGTTCCCGGACGCTATGACCGTCCGACACCGCGGCGCGGCTTTCTGCCGGCTGAGTCGAACTGGCCCCGCTCACTCAGTCGCGCTCCGAACGCGTCCCCTCGAAGGCGTCGAGCCAGCCGCTGACCGCCTGCTTTAGTGCCCCGGTCGTGCTGCCGAGATGCAGTATCTGGTAGCCGTTTCCGGCCTTCTGGTTGACGTCGTCCATTCCGAACCCGAGGCCGCCGACCGGGACGCCGGCTTCTACCGCGCTCGCCCGGACTGTTTCGATAGCCGCTTCGACGTCAGGATGGTCCAGCTCCCCCGGCTGTCCGAGCGACACCGAGAGGTCGAACGGGCCGATGAAGACGAACCCCAGCTCCGGCACGGACAGAATCTCGTCGATGGCCTCGACGGCGTCGGTGGTCTCTATGGTCGCGCCGACCAGCGTCTGTTCGTCCTCCGTGGCGACGTAGTCCTCGGCGAGCCCCCAGCGCCTCGCCCGCGGCGCCGCGAGCCCGCGGTCGCCCGGGCCGCCGTCGTATCGGAACCGCGCCGAGCGGACCGCGCGTCTGACTTCCTCGGCGCCCTCGACGCGCGGGAGGAACACGTTTCTGACGCCGAGGTCGAGCGCCTTGCGGACGAGCGTCGGGTCCGTATCCGGCAGTCGAACGAGCGGGTCGATACCGGTCCGCTCGGCGGCGAGCAGGAGCGTTTCCAGCCGACCGGCGTGCCACGGGTCCGGCCCGCCGTGTTCGAGGTCCAGCCAGACGAAGTCCAGCCCCAGCTCGCCACAGAACTCCATGACCGTCGGACTGTACGTGTTATCGAGGAGCCCCAGGGCGACGGCACCGTCTTCGAGCGTCGCCGGGAGCTCGTTTGCCGTCCGTGGATGTGCCATGGCATAATTGTCGGATTGCCAACCAATAAATATGCTGGGCGCTGTCGGTTCGGTCGTCCACGGAGCTGTGTGGTCTCCGACAATCGGTACCGACCGCCACTCGAACGGTCAGAAGCGGGTGGACGGTGGTGCCAACCGTCCGTCGGCATGCCGCTGACAGCCCTGTGAGTGCCGGCACCGGGAGTCACGGGCGCATCGGAAAAGCTCTTCTGGCCGACAGATTTCGGCGGTGTCACCGCTCACGATGTCGACGACGAGTCGGGCGTGACCAACGCCCGACCCGAGACACACGGGACCCGGACCGAGGGTGTGGTGGGACGATGTCAACAGCAGACAGCGAACGGCGGTCCGCGCCCCAATTTCAGGTTGCTCTAGCCGACGTAATAAACCTTGCCTGCGAGCGAGTACGGTGACTGCCCGAGGCCGCGATTACGCCGTCGTCGTCCGGACGGCGCTTGGCTCCCGGTTCCTTCGGCCCGACCGGCAGCGACGACGGCACTTCCCCCGACCTCGTACTGGAACGGACGCCGGTGGCGCTACACCGACAGGTGCGGCTCGTTCTCGGGGTCCGAGAGCACGTCCCGGACGCCCTGCCGAACCGACTCGTCGCTCGACAGCGAGGGCTCCCAGCCGAGTGCGGCCAGCTTCTCGATGGAGAGACGCATCTTGGGGACGTCCCCGGTCCAGCCCCTGTCGCCGCCGGTGTACTCGTACTCGGGGTCTACGTCCATCTCCTCGCTGACGATGTCCGCGATACGGGTCACCGACGTGGTCGTCCGCGTCCCGAGGTTGAAGGTGTTCATACTGCCCGTCGCGTGCTCGACGACGTGACACATCGCGTCGACGCAGTCGTCTACGTGCATGTACGATTTCTCCTGCCGGCCGTCGCCGAGGATGGTCAGCGACTCCGGGTCCTGTGTCAGTTTGTAGACGAAGTCGGGGATGACGCCGGCCCCGTATCGCGGGCCCACGATGTTGGCAAAGCGGAAGTTCCACACGGTGAAATCGTGGCTGTGAGCGTACACCGAGAGGAGCCCCTCCTCGGCGAGTTTGGTCACGCCGTAGACGCTAATCGGTTCCAGGGGCGCATAGTCCTCTGGCGTCGGACGGGGGGCCTCGCCGTACACCGTCGACGAGGAGGTAAACAGGATGTTGTCGACGCCGACCTCGTCCATCCGCTCCAACAGATTGTACGTCATCGTCTCGTTGACCTCCATCTGCTCGCGCGGGCGGTCGGTGTTGACGTACTTGTCGGCGGCCAGATGGAAGACGGCGTCTACGTCTTCGGTGACGACGTCCGCGACGACGGACTCGTCCGTGATATCGCCTTCCACGACCTCTACCTCGTCGGGAAGGGAATCGGCGATGCCGTTCGAGAGGTCGTCGACGATTCGTATCTCGTTGGCATCAGCCAGCCGCTTCGCTAGCTGGGAGCCGATGAGGCCGGCTCCGCCGGTGATGAGTATCCGCTGGTTCCGGAGTTCCATAATATAGCGGTCGCTGATTCGCGTAAAAAACGTGTTGATGTCTGCTTCTCTCCGGCTGGAGAGGCCGTGCCAGTTACCGGCTGGAACGACTGTCGTCGTCGCTCGGGGCAGCCCCGTGCTTCGACAGGTACAAATTATTGGCTCGTGATGGTTGTATTATGCCAACACGGCGGCGACAACAACTCATCATCGGCCAGTTGGCCTGGATGCTCGGGGCGCTCTTGCTGTTGGTCTTGCTCCGGTCGTTCTCCCACGAGCTGTTTTTCGTCCTCTCGTTCATCGGCTTCCTGGTCGTGGTGGAGCTCACCGCTTCCTTCGCCGTCCGGCCCGTCTGGCGACGCCGCCTCAGGTGGATTATCGCCGCCGGACTGGTCGTGTTCGCCGTGATAGTCGCTCGTCGAATCGTCGCTATCCTGCCGACGGGGGTGGCGTAGTGTTCCGAGACCGCTCGGTCCCCAGGCTGCTCCTGCTGGCTCTGGTAGTCACGCTCGCGGTTACAGTGGTGGTCGTCGCCGGGACCTCGGCGTCGCCGTTCAGCGCGTACAACACCGACTGGAACGGGACCTCGGAGATGCGAAGCTCCCTGCAGTCGATGGGTACCCAGACCACAGTCGCCCGGGGTCCGGCCACGTACGACGACGTCGGCGGCGAGGGGACGGTCGCCTTCGTGCTGTCGCCATCGGACCCCGAGCGCGGCGAGCGCACCGCCCTCAGAGAGCACGTCCGCGACGGGGGGACACTGGTGGTCGCGGACGACTACGGGAGCGGCGGCAACGACGTCCTCGCAGCCGTCGGGGCAGAGGCGCGAATCAGCGGCGTTCCCCTGCGGGACGAGCGGCGGGCCGGTCCTAGCCCCGCTTTCCCGCGTGCCACGGCAGCTACCGACCACCCCTACACGCGAAACGTCAGCGGGCTCATGCTGAACCACGGGAGCGTGGTCACTCCGGGCGACGCCACGACGTTGTATCACTCCTCCGAGTTCGGGTATCTCGACCGGAATCGAAACCGGGAACTCGACGCGAACGAGTCGCTGCAGTGCTACCCCGTCGTCACAGTCGAACAGGTGGGCAACGGGACGGTCCTCACGGTAAGCGACCCGAGTGTCTTCCTCAACTCGATGCTGGACCGCAGCGACAACGGCGGGTTCCTCCGGGCCGTGGGCGGGAGCCACGAGCGAGCGGTCGTGGGCGTCTCCCGCGCCAGGGCGACGCCGCCGCTGATTCGACTGCAAGTGTTCTTCCAGCAGTCGGGGGTGGGCGTCATCGTGGCGGGCACCGTTTCGACGCTCCTCCTGTTTACGCTCTCGACGCGGCCGGACCTTCGCAGCAAACTGGTCCGCCGCGGTGAGAACCCAGCCGCTGTGCCGCGACTGACGCGGGAGGACATCGCCGAGACCATCAGCGAACGCCACCCGGACTGGGACGCGGAAACCGTACAGCAAGTTACAAACAACTTGATATCATACCGTCGTCAAACGGAAACTAATGACTGACCCCGAGTCACTGGCTGCGAACATCGCCGGCGAGATGTCGACCGTTCTGGTCGGCATGGACGAGTTGATCGAACAGTTGACCATAGCCCTGCTCACGCGCGGGCACGTGTTACTCGAGGGCGTGCCCGGGGTGGCGAAGACGACCCTGGCTCACACCTTCGCACAGACGAGCGGTCTGACGTACAATCGCGTGCAGATGACCCCGGACATTCTGCCGTCGGATATCACTGGGAACAGTGTCTACCGCGTCCAGACGGGGGAGTTCAACGTCCGAAAGGGGCCGGTGTTCGCGAACGTGGTCGTCGCCGACGAGATAAATCGCGCCACGCCGAAGACCCAGTCGGCCCTGCTCGAGGCGATGGCCGAAGGACAGGTGTCACTGGACGGCGAGACCTTCGAGCTACCGGACCCGTTCATCGTCATCGCGACACAGAACCCGATCGAAATGGAGGGGACCTTCGACCTGCTGGAGGCCCAGCGCGACCGGTTCCAGCAGAAACTGACCGTGGACCTGCCGGATGCGGACATCGAACGGGACCTCCTCGACCGGTTCAACGGCTCCCCGACGATGGGCCCCGAGGATATCAGCCCGGTAGTTCCGGACGGGGCGATCCATGCGGCGCGCGAAGCAGTCAAAGACGTCCACGTCGAGGACGTGGTCCTCGAGTACATACTGGATCTGGTCGCAGCCTCGCGAGACCACCCGGACCTCGACCACGGTGCGTCGCCGCGTGGCTCGCTGGCGCTGCTCCAGACCTCGAAGGCCCGCGCCGCCGTCCACGGACGGGACTACGTCACCAGCGACGACGTAAAACAGCTCGCCGAACCGGTTCTCAACCACCGGTTCGTGCTCACAGTCGACGCGGAGCTCAGTGATACGCCACCGAGCGAGATACTGTCGGATATTCTGGGTTCGGTGAACCCGCCCGAGGGGAAGATGTCGTCGCAGGCACCGGACGCCGCCAAGACGCCCGACCAGTGACCCGGAGGGCACCGAGCCGCGTGACGTCGGCCGCGTTGTTTTCAGTCCCATATTCAGATATGATAATTTCAGGGGCGGTGTTTTTATACCAGTCTCTCCGATTACACGTATGGGAAACTCACAGTCCAGGCTCGGTAAGCTGAAGCCGCTCAGTAAGGTCCTCGTTCTGGGTGTCGTCTACGTCGGCGTGCTGGCTGCTGGTACGGCAGTCTCACAGGTGAAACGCGGCGTCGACCTGGCGGCCGGTCATCTCCGGACGGCCATGCGCCGCGGGCCACGCGAGAAACAACCGGCCCAGTGATGGGCTCCCGGCGGGCAGTCCGTGTAGCCCACCGTGACGGCGCTATCGGAGGTCGGGGTCGGAACCGGGCGCGGTTCGTCGGCCCGAAACCCGAGCCACAGCGAGATAGCAGAGTCTGAGCATCCGCACTAGCGGATAGCAGTAACTGACGGAGGAGGGGAGGGCCAGCCGCTCGATGTCGGGGCGGTCCGGGGTGGTCAACCACCGCCACCAGAACCGAGCCCGGTCGCGTCTGCGTTCCATCATCCGGCTCTGTATCCGCTGGGTGGCGAAATTCTGCGGGAAGTCCGGGTCGAACAGCTGCTCCACCGTGGTCCCGTAGATGTCGTCCATCCCGGCGTCTTCCCGGAGGAGCCCCTCGACGGGGTCGGGAATCGGGATGTCGAACAGTTCGTGTGTGAGAAGCGGTCCGAGCGCGACCATCCGCCGACAGTTGTGTCGTCGCGCGCGCCGCGCCACGGCTGCCCAGTCGATTTCGGACTGGTGTTGGACAGCGGCCAGGTCGACGAGCCACTCGAGTCGCTCCCAGTGGTGTCGCGAGCCGTGGACACAGATCATCAGCACCCGGTCTTCGACCGACAGCACCGGTATCTCTCGTCCGGCGATCTCCGCGCGCTCGGTCCGGTCCCAGAAGCTATCCAGCGTCAGCGACGTGGGAAAGTGGACCGAGACAACGCGCCAGTGGAGCTCTATCTCGACCCCTTTCTCCTCGTTGAAGAACGGGTAGTCGCGACAGTACCGGGTGTACGCTCGCTGCTGTGCGGTCGAGAGCCGCTCGGTCGACTGCTGCCAGTACCGCGGGGCGTACCCCCGGTCCTTGAGGAGCGACCTGATTCGGGGTATCTCGTCGCGCTCGACCAGCAGATCCAGATCACCGAACCGCCGCAGCGCGACGTCGCCGTAGGCCTGCTTTGCGAGTACCGGCCCTCGATACGGCACTGCTCTGATGTCTTCCTCGGCCAACATGGTCAGCACGCCCAGCAACTCGTTCATGTATCTGAGATTCCGTCGACTCGTGTCGTTGGCCACGCCCCGAAGTTCGTCCAGCACCCACGCGGGCACGAGTTCCGTATCTCTCTCCGAGGTTTCCTGTTCCGAGGTTTCCTGTTCCGACGAGGCAATAGGCTGTTCCGACGGGGCCGTACAGTGTTCGGCCAGGGCCCTGTAGACGAGCGGGTTGGTCCCGTGTCTGTTCGAGAGCGTCAGGAGCGCCTCCCAGTCGATATCGGCGTCGACGGCCTCCGGCGATATCGCGGTATCTCCGACGACAGTCCGCGCACAGTCCAGCAGGAGCTGTTCCTCTGGCGCGCGGGCCGTCTGATAATCCGTGCTGGGAGTCATTATTCGAGCTGTAAACTACTGTAAAATACTACGCGCACTATTCAATAAATACATTGTGGAATCGGTGCATCGACGCTGCGGCCGGAAGCTGGGATAGCGGGACCGCTTTACCGTCTCGCTGGAGCGCTCCAATCGCGGACCGCAATCTTAGAGTTTATGTACTATCGTGTTTAATTAACCGGACACTAGGTGTGACAAGTGGGGGGCATCACAGAAACAACGTCAGTCGTAGCCGATGAGAACTGCCTATCGACCACACTCGATGGTGAAACAGTGATACTACACGTCGATGCCGGTGAGTATTACGGATTCAACGAAGTCGCGAGCGACGTCTGGGACACGATACAGGAACCACAGACGGTCGGAGCTATCTGCGACGTCGTGGCCGAGGAGTACGACGTCGAGTACGCCCGTTGCCGGTCCGACATCGACGAACTGGTAACGGACCTGCTGGAGAAAGATCTGGCACATATCGTCGACAACGAGTAAACAGGTGTGGAGATGGGGAAACGGGAGACTATCCGGGCACTGACTGCGGGCGACCTCGCTCGGCTCGGCACAGCGTCGGTGCTGTTGCTCTGTTGCTGGGGCGGGGTGGTGGTCTCGTTTGCACGGCTCCGAGCCGCGCTTCTCTGGGCGGCAGACAAAGCCAGAGTACCCGGGAGCCCGTCACCGTCGCGGATAGTCTGGGCAGTACACGTCGTAGACCAACGGTTGCCCGGCGAGCGAAAGTGCCTTGTCAGGTCGCTAACGGCCGAGGTGCTGTTGCACCTGTACGGGTTTTCGCCGACCCATCGCATCGGTGTCGACCGAACGACGGAGGGGGACATCCAGGCACACAGCTGGTTGGTGTGGAACGACGACGTGCTCATCGGCCAGCTCCCTGACCTCGACAGCTTCGAGGAACTGCCGCCACTCGGACAACGGTGACTCACCGGCACGCCGGGGCTGCGGACAATCGTGACATCTAGATGATTGTTCTGGTTGCCGACGCACGTTCCCCGGTGGATTACACGGGTAAATACCTGATAGTTCGGGAAGAATACCCCCCTATATTTTGAATTTTAACCTGATTATATAATTACTGTAGGAAGAATCATAAGTTATATACGCACGTTGAATCTTTGATACACTAGCTATAAGTTCAGTCTGATGGGACTAAAAAATTAGTTCCGTCGTCATGAACAGCAAGGGTCATCCGGGCCGAAGGGGGCCGACGCTCTCCGGGAGTTCGTCCCGGTGTCCGGACCCAGACAACAGCATCCCAAACGAAACACCATGGCCGAAGCTAGTCAACGACAGAACGGACGAGAGCTACACGCCGATGACAGCACTGCAAACGGGTGGCTACTGGGCGCGGAGAGCGACACCCAGCCCACCATCAGTGTGGTCATGCCAACGCTCAACGAGGAGGACGGAGTCAGAGAGTGTATCGACCGCGTACGGACCGCACTCGATAGAATCGGGACCTACGGGGAAGTGATAATCAGCGACAGTTCGACGGACCGAACACCCGAGATCGCCCGCGAGATGGGTGCTATCGTCGTGGAGCCCGACGGAAAGGGGTACGGGTACGCCTACCGCTACGCCTTCGAGCGCGTCAGGGGCGATTTCGTCGTGATGGGCGACGCCGATACGACGTACGATTTCGAGAAGATACCCGAACTGCTGGAGCCCGTTCGAGACGGGGACGCGGACATCTGTATGGGGAGCCGACTCGAGGGCGAGATTCGGGACGGTTCGATGCCGACGCTGCATCAGTACGTCGGAAATCCGCTGTTGACCGCGTTTCTGAACGCGTTCTACGATGCCGGCGTCAGTGACGCACACAGCGGCTTCAGAGTGTTCTCGCGGGAAGCACTGGAAGAACTCGACCTGAAAACCGACGGGATGGAGTTCGCCAGCGAGATGATTATGGACGCCGGCGCTCGGGACCTCGACATCGAGGAGAAGCCTATCGTCTATCACGAACGCGAGGGCGAGGAGACCCTGGACAGCTTCCAGGACGGCTGGCGCCACGTCCGGTTCATGCTCGTGAACGCGCCCGGCTATCTGTTCTCCGCTCCGGGCCTCGTGCTCGGCCTGCTGGGAATCGCGATCATGGGGACCGCAGTCTCTGGCGTCTCGTTTGGCGCCGTGACCCTCGGTCCCCACTCGATGATCGCCGGGAGCCTGCTCACACTCGTGGGCTTTCAGGTGTTGAACATGGGTGTGTTCGCGACGGTTACTTCGGACCCGATTCAGCAGCCGTCCGACCGACTGACGTCGTGGCTGTCACGGGGTCTCAGGCTGGACCGCGGTGCCACTGTCGGACTCGCACTCTTCGGCGCCGGGACCGTCTACGCCGCGGTGCTCGTCAGCCAGTGGGTCACGAGCGGCTTCGCCCAACTGCCGCTGGTGATGGCCGACATCCTCGCGTTCACGGCCATCGTGCTGGGCTTGCAGACCGTGTTCAACTCGTTCCTGATGAGTGCGGTCAACGCTAACTCGTAGCTCTGCGATGGCCTGTCCGTGTGTTTCAGCTGCTGGCAGCGGACGTATCGCGGCACCCGGAGGCCCGGAGTTGATACGAGAGAACCGGACACCCGTACAGGTCAGCGACGCGCTGACAGCGGCTGTGATATCTCCCTGCAACCGGGAGTTACTTTATCCTTCAGTCGGTCGTCCGACAGGCCACACGAGAGACGAGTGAGACAGCATGGAGGAGGAACCGTCACTCAGAGAGAAGCTGGCCGCGATTCGGTTGGTTGTGGGGTACAGACCCGGTTTTGCGGCCGGTATCGTGGTTCTGAACCTGATTACGGCGGTGTTCGAGGGTATCGGACTGGGGTTGCTACTCCCGGTCATCGAAGCAGCACAGACGGGTGGTGACTTGCGACCGGGAACGTCCGGTGTCACCGGCTACTACTTCGCGGCGTACGAGATTCTCGGAATCCCGTTCAGCTTCGAGACGATCATCCTCGGCCTCGCAGGCGTGATGACGGTCCGGTACGCGCTCTCCTTTCTCACCGGCTGGCTGCAGGTGAAGTTACGGACCGAATACATCTGCCATCTCCGCCAGCAGTGCTTCGATAACCTCCTGTCGGCCGAGGTGTCCTTCATCGACAGGGAGGACAGCGACCGCATGATGAACATCATCGTGACCGAGATCGCCAAGTCCTCGGGCGCCATCAACCAACTGCTCAGTGTCGCCCAGACCCTGTTTTTCGTCGGGATTTACCTCGCGCTGGCGCTCTCTATCGCGCCCGTGCTGACTGTCGTGGCGATGGGCCTGCTGGGGGGTGTCGTCGGTCTCACCCGCTACGTCGTCCAGCCGAGTTACGACATCGGCGACCGCGTCGCGAACGCGAACGAGCGCATTCAGGGGCTGGTCAACGCGGGGATGCGCGGCATGCAGGAGATCAAACTGTTCAACATGTCCGAGACGCTGACCGACGAGTTCAGGGACGCCCACTCGGAGTTCTTCCGGACCAATCTCGCGCTCGCCCGGAACCAGACGGCCCTGAACAGCGCCACCCAGTGGCTCAACGCGCTCGGGCTGTTCGGCGTCATCTACATCGCGATCGGGTATCTGGACCTGTCCTTTGCGTCACTGGGGCTGTTGCTCCTGACGATGTTCCGGCTGTCGCCACAGATCAGCTCGCTCAACGACAATATCTACCGGCTCGACGGGACCTTGCCACACATCGTCCGCAGCCACGAACTGATAGACGAACTCGACCGGCACGCGGAGAGCTCCGGCGGAGAACCGGCGCCCGACCCCGTGACCGACGTGTCTCTGGACGGAGTGTCGTTCCGGTACGACGACGACGAGGGAACCGATATCACGGATATCTCGCTGCGGGCCAGCCGGGACGAGACGGTCGCGGTCGTCGGGCCCTCGGGCGCGGGCAAGTCGACTATCGTCTCCCTCATCGCGCGCCTCTACGACCCGGACGACGGGGCGGTCCGGGCAAACGGTGTGGACCTCCGGGGAGTCGACCTCGATTCCTGGCACCAGCGTGTCGCTGTCGTCCCGCAACATCCGTTCATCTTTAACGAGACGCTCCGATACAACATCGCTATCGGGAATCCGGACGCGTCCGACGCGGAGATCGAGCGCAGTTGCGAGGCGAGTCAGGTGTCGGCGTTCGTCGACGAACTCCCGGAGGGACTGGACACAGACCTCGGTGACGACGCCGTCCGGCTGTCGGGCGGGCAACGCCAGCGGGTCGCCATCGCCCGCGCGCTGCTCGCTGACGCCGACGTGTTGTTGCTAGACGAGGCGACGAGTGAACTCGACGGGCCGACCGAGGACGCTATCCTGCGGGGCATCGACGGGCTGAATCAGGAGTACATCACCGTCGTCATCGGTCACTTCCTCTCGACGGTGCGGGACGCCGACCGGATCTACACTGTCGTCGACGGCGAAATCGTCGAGACCGGGAGCCACAGCGAACTGATGGCCAACGACTCCCGGTACGCCCAGCTGTACGGCTCACAGCGCGAATCGACGCCACAACAGTGAAGACACGTCGCGGTGGTCCCGGAACGGTTATTATTGAGCGGGACGACGATTGAAAAATACATGTATCTGGACCCGGTAGTACGGGCCAGACGACCCCAATTGCATGAACACATACGCCACATACGGAGTGACGATACGGTCGGAGTTCGACCTGCCAGAGTTGCCGACGCTGAGCGAGCCAACCGAGGATACTGACGTCGTCTTCCGGCGGGGTGCTGTCGAGCCGGTGCCGGAGTCGGTCCCCGGCGAAGGCGGCCGCCGTATCGTGGCCGACCCCGGTCAGTGCCGGCTCTCGTATGACTCGTATGGCTCGTTTCTCGTCGAAAACGGCCGAACGGTGACATACGACCCACACACGCCGGACGTCGTCGGGACGAAAGTCGTCCGCCGACTGCTGGAAAACGAGATGCTCGGCGTGTTGCTCCACCAGCGCGGCCACCTGGTGTTGCACGCGAGCGCCGTCGAAATCGACGGCCGGGTGGCGTTGTTTCTGGGACCGCGTGGCGTCGGCAAATCGACCACGGCGGCGGCGTTTCACGCCGACGGCTACGCCATCATGGAGGACGACATCGTCTGTGTCCGCTTCGAGGACGGGGTGCCCGTCGTCGTCCCCGGCGTGCCGGAACTGCGGTTGAAACCGGACGCAGTCGAGGCGCTCGACCTCGCCGAGACGCGGACGTACGCGGACGACGGCGGGTCGGACAAGCGGTATCAACGCTTCGAGGACACCCCGGACCCTGCACCCGTCGTAGCCTGTTACATCCTCACGGAGGGGGAGTCGGTGTCGCTGGACGACGCCTCCGAGAACGACCACCTGTTCAGCCTCATCGAGAGCACCTACACGCGTGGGCTACTCCGGGAGACAGAACAGACTGACACGCACTTCGGGCAGTGTGCGACGGTCGTCGAGACCACGAACTGTCGGAGGCTCACCCGTACCGACGACCACGCGGCGCTGCCGTCGCTCATCGAGCGTGTCGTCGACGACATAAAAAGTACCGAGCGTTCCCACCGAAACGGGGAAACGGTCGGTGATTAACCGAAGATCGAACCAGTCAGCGACGTCGACGAACTGTACTCGTCGGAGCCGCTACCGCTCTTGTTCGTACCGCTACCTTCAGTGATCGATTCGACTGACCCGTATTCGTTAACCTCTGGTGGCTTGTATGTCATTCTGTCGTCACCTCGGTATTAGATACTCCACCCTCACTTGTAAAAATAACCCTTTAACATCGTAAAATCGCTCCGAAGTGCCTGATATATCCGGTATCCGAACGGGGGCCCACAATCACTGCGAGTTGTCGGTCGAACACGCCTCGGTTCCGACTCGGAACCCGATGTCCGGCTCGGCCAAGTAACCGCTTGTCCCACCCCCAGTCCCCCACGGACTGGCAAAAAATGTGGTACTCGTGCGTCGTATTACGAGAAGACTGAACCCGTGAGTCCAGTCTGCGACGAGTACTCGTCGGAACCGCTCCCCGTTTTGTTCGTCCCACTACCCTCGGTTATCGTTTCGACTGAGCCGTACTCAGTCACTTCTGGTGAGTTATATCTCATGCCAGTGCGCCTGTAAAATAATCCTCCAGCCATATAATTTTTGTGCTAGAGGTCTTCTAGGGCCAATCCTTGTGTCATATTCTGTGCCAGCGTGCCCGATGTCCATCTACCGCGCTGGGACCGACGCCGGAACCCGGATACGACGCGCAGTTCGGGCGCCCGAATTCGAGTGGTCCCTGCAAAGCAGTCGGGCGGATGACAGTCTCTCGCCGTCACCGGTTAATTTATCTCTCATAAGCAAGAATGAAACCTTATTTGCCACCCTCAATTCACGTGTTCACTCTGGACTGCCTGCGAAAGTCGACGTGTTCCGAGTCGACGACGCCCTTCGTCGACTCGCTACCGGTACAGTGGTCCCGGTGTTACTCGTCCGGAACCTGGACGGTCCCGTCGCACGTGTCGCTGTTCAGCGGGCAGGACGTCGTCGACCACGACTGCGCGCGGACGGGCGACACGTTACCCCCACAGCGTGCGACGCTCCCCCGCACTGCGAGCGACCACGGATACTCGACGGCGATTTTCAGCGAGAACCCGAGCTTCAGCGCCCGGACGGGGTTCCACCACGAGGTCGACACTGTCCACGACGACATCCAGTCGAAACTCCGCTTCTCGGAGTTTTCGCCCTCTGGCTACCTGACTGACCCGAGCCCGCGAACCCTGCTGTCGCTGGCCGGTGGGCTCCTCTCGCGGCCGCGTCGCGTTCCGAACGCGCTCAACACGGTGTACGCCGCGTACCGACGGTTCGCCGGGGCCGACCCGTCGTACCCCCACCACGGGCGACGCGTCGTCTCGCACCTGAACACCTACCTGCGCGAGCAGTCGGGTCCGACGCTGACCGTGACGAACCTGCTGGACCCGCACAACCCCTACTACGGCACCCCGCCCGGCGTCGGGAACGACCACACAGACGAGGAGCGCGAGGCGCTTCGACTGGCCGGCACGAACCTGCTCTATCTCCTCACGAACGAGGAGCCACCGCGGGCCGTCCGCGAGGGCTACGGCGACTGGGAGCGGTTCTACCGGGCGAAAGCGGAGCTATACAGGCTCTTCGCCCGTGAGGGCGACCGGGTGTTACAGCGCTGGGCGCGCGACACGGCGGCGTTCCGGGACAGCCTGGTGGTGGTCCTCGGCGACCACGGACAGCTGTTCGGTGCCGACGGGATGGTCGGCCACCACACGTCGTTACATCCACACGGAATTCACGTTCCGCTCGCGGTCGACCCGCCGGCCGACTGGGACCGCGGCGACCGGAGTATCACCGCCCCCGTGTCTATCGCCGGCGTGGGCAGCGCCCTGACTGGGGTCGCTGCCGGCGAGATAACGACGACAGAACAGCTGGTGACTGCTATCGGCGCCGACAGCCGTGGACCGACAGGTCGCGTCACGGCCTGTGTCGATGGACCGACCCTCTCCCTGCCGCCGCTGTACGAGAACAGTCGGTTCGACGACGGCCGCATCGACGAACTGGCGGTCCGAAAGGTCGCCAGTATCGGGCCGGACCACGTCGACGTCTACCGGTGTCCCTGGGAGCGCACGGACATCGAGGCGACCGCCTACACGTACGGTCCCGACGAGCGCTCGCTCACACCGGACCGGGAGACGCCGCCGCCCCCGGAGCGTGTGGCGTCGTGGCTCACACGGCAACACGACCCGACAGCGACGGCCGAACGTCAGGTCGACGCGCGACTGGAGGCGCTTGGCTACCGCTGAGTCGAACACCCAATAATTTATCTTTCGGTGCGACGGAATTATACCAATGCACGCTGGGTCGGTTAGCAAGCCCGACTACGCCTCGACACGGGTGGGCTACCCGTGAGCGGAGTCGTCGCACTGTTCGACCGGGACGGAGGCGTCGCCGCGGGCGACCGGGTCACTCGGATGCTGGAGGCTATCGACCACCGCGGTCCGGACGGGAGCGGTGTCTGGGACGCCCCCGCCGCGGGACTGGGCCACCAGCATCTCCACACGACGCCGGAGTCGACAGCTACCGACCAGCCAACACGGGAGGGAGACTGCGTCGTCGCCGCGGACCTGCGACTGGACAACCGCGACGAGCTTCTGGACGCGCTCGAGTTCAGCGACCCGCCGGCCCGCGTCGCCGACTGTGATATCGTTCTGGCGGCCTACCGGAAGTGGGGTCGGGAGTGCCCGTCGAAGCTCTACGGCGCGTTCGCGTTCGTCGTCTGGGACGGGGACCGCGGGCGGCTGTTCTGCGCCCGCGATCACTTCGGCGTCAAACCGCTGTACTACCACTGTTCTCCCGAGCTGTTCGCCGTCGCATCCGAGCCGAAAGCGCTGCTGACACTCCCGCAGGTCGACGGTCGCGTCGACCGGGTGGCGGTCGGTGACCTCCTGTTGCACACTTTCGCCGACACCGAGAACAGCTACTTCGAGTCGATCTCTCGATTGCCCCCCGCCCACGCGATGAGCGTCGGGCCGGACGGGGCACAGCAGTGGCAGTACTGGTCGCTGGACCCGACGCGGACGGTGACGCTCGACTCTGACGCCGCCTACGAGCGCCGCTTTCGCGAGCTGTTCGAACAGGCCGTCTCCTGTCGCCTCCGGGGGAGCGGCGCGGTCGGGAGCGACCTCAGCGGCGGGCTGGATTCGACCGCAGTCACGCTGATGGCACGGGAAGTACTCCCGGACGCGGAGCCGCTCCACACGTTCTCGAACACGTTCGACGAGGCCCCCTCCAGCGACGAACGGGAGTTCTTCGGGACCGTAACCGACCGGGCGGGCCTCGTCTCGCACTGCGTCTCCCTGGACGAGACCGGCGCGCTCGTCGATAGCGACGAGGTGCTCGCATACCTCGACCACCCGCCCCACAACACCATGCATTTCGCGAAGTGGGAACGGCTGAAACAGCTGGACGCCGCCGACGTGTCCGTTCACCTGACCGGGGAGATGGGCGACAGCGCCGTCGGCTACGGGTTCGGGGCCCTGCCACAGTGGCTGCGGACCGGGCGGTGGCTCAGGCTGTGCAGGGAACTGCGGGCCATGGGCGACGTCGTCGGCGCGTCGCCGGTGACGCTGTTTCGGGAGAACGCGCTGGACCCGCTCGTCCCGACCGGCCTAGAGCGGTGGTACCAGTCACTGCGGGGGGAGCCGGTGCTCGCGGAGGCCGCGAACCCGACGCTGCGGGAGTCGTTCGTCGAGCGATACGGCCTGCAGGACCGTCTCAGAGCCCACCAATCGGACGGCTCAGTGCTCAGACGTAGCGGCCGACGGTGGCAACACCGGTCGCTCACGTCCGGGCGCATCACGGCGACGCTCGAAACGATAGACATGCTGCACGCGCCGTTCGGCATCGAGCCGAGACACCCGTTTACCGACGTTCGCCTCGTCGAGTACGCTCTGGCGATACCACCCACGCAGCAGCTCAAAGACGGGTACACGCGCTCCGTCATGCGACGGGCGCTGGGTGACCTGCTACCGGAGCCGATACAGTGGCGCCCCTGGAAAACGATGGTCGGCGAAGCCTTCCGGAACGCGCTCGCGAACGAAGACGAGGCGTTACAGCGGGTCGTGCAAAACCCGGGCCCGCTGCGTGAGTTCCTCGACGAAGCCGAGCTGCGTGGCGCCTACGACGGTTTTACCGAGACCCGGGACGCGAGGGACGCCCGCTCGCTGTGGAAGGCGCTGGCGCTCGGTGCCTGGCTGGACGCCCGCGGGGACGGGGACCGACAGTCAGCCCCACGCGTCGAGCCAGACCGACAGTGAGAGCGCCCGCCAGAGCGCGCGGCCGTCGCGGGAGTTCCGTTCGGTCTCGAACCGGTCGAGCGACTCGTGGAGCGCGTGGGCGTCGACGAACGGCGCCAGCGCTCCCGGCTCGTCGGCCAGGTCGACGAGGCGCCCTCGGTCCCGTTCGAGCGCGTTCCAGAACGCCTCGTTCGTCGGCGTCTTCCAGGGGCGCCACTGTATCGGCTCCGGCAACAGGTCACCCAGGGCTCGCCGGCCGATGGACCGGGTCCACCCGTCTTTGAGCTGCTGTGTCGCCGGCATCGCCAGCGAGAACTCCACCAGCCGGTGGTCGGTAAACGGGTACCGCGGCTCGACACCGAACGCGGCGTGAATCAGGTCGAGCGCCTCGAAGTTGGTCGCGTTCCGGCCGGTCAGCAGCGACCGGCACTGCCTGCGTCTGGCTCGCGGGGTCAACGCCGCCCCCCGCAACTGCCGGGTCTCGTAGCGCGTCCTGAGACCGATTCTATCGGCGAACGCTTGATCGATGGTCGGGTTCTCGTCGGCCAGTGACCACTGGGTCCCGTTGACCCGTCGCCGTACCCGCAGGACCGACTCGGGGACGACCTCCGAGAGGGCGTGCCTGACGAACAGGTGCCGAACCGGCGCGTCCACGAGCCCGCTCATCGCACTGAGCTCGCGGTACAGCGACCCCCACCGACCGGTCCACAGCAGCTCCGGCAGCAACCCGAGCCCGTAGCCGATGGCGCTGTCGCCCAGCGCGCCGCCGAGGACGGTCGAGACCCCCACGTCGGCGGCGCGTTTCGTCCGCTCCCAGCCGGCAAAGTGCATGGTGTTGTGTGGCGGCTGGTCGAAGTGGGCACGCAGTCGTGCTTCGTCGACCAGCGCGCCCACGTCCTCCGGGAAGATGTAGTGTGACTCGATGCCCTCCCTGCTCGTGACCGCTTCGATGTACTCCCGTTCGTCGCTGGAGGGGGCCTCGTCGTAGACGTTCGAGAACGTGTGTAACGGCTCGTCGTCGGGGAGTAACTCCCGTGCGACGACGGTTATCGAGGACGAGTCCATCCCGCCGCTGAGCGCCGACCCGACGGGGCCGTCGGTTCTCATGCGGCTCCGGACCGCCTGTTCGAACAGCTCACGAAAGCGGCGCTCGTAGGCGGCGTCAGAATCGAGCGTCACCGTCCGCGTCGGGTCCAGCGACCAGTACCGCCACTGCTCTGTCGTCTCCGTATCGACTGTCATCGCGTGGGCGGGGGGCAGCCGGTCGAGCGACTCGAAATACGTCCGCGACGTGTCCTCGTACAGTTCGACGAGGAAATCGCCGATCTTCACTTCGTCGATATCACCCGCAATCGAGGGGTGGGCCAGCAGTCCCTTTTTCTCCGAGGCGACGGCGAACAGCTCGGGAGAGCGGTGGTAGTACAGCGGTTTGACGCCGAAGCGGTCGCGGGCACAGAACAACTGGTCCCCGTCCCAGACGACAAAGGCGAACGCGCCGGCCAGCCGAGAGACACAGCCCGTCCCCCACTGCCTGTAGGCCGCAAGGAGCAACTCGCTGTCCGGAATCCGTTCCGGCGGGCTCGACAGCTGGAGCTCCGACAACAGCTCCGGTCGGTTGTCGAGGCGCGCGTCTGCGACGACGACGGTGTCCCCGTCGCGACAGGGCTGGGAATCGTAGCGCCCTTCGGGCGTGGACCGGAGGTGCTGATGCCCGAGGGCGACGCCGTCACCGTCCCAGCTATCGCTCCCGTCGGGACCGCGGTGGTCCATCGCCCCCTGCATCCGCTCGACCGCGCTCCGGTCTACGGCCGAGCGGTCGCGATTGTACAGGGCGAGGATACCGCTCATGGCTGCTCCCGCACCGTGAGTGTCGCTCCAGTGGCCACCCGGCGTGCAGTCACGCCCGGGCCCGCGTGACACGGTGAGTCGCCGTTAGGGCGGGGCGGGAAAGCCGCCGTGTCGTGACGGCAGGGGGACAGATACGGGCGAGACAGCGTCATCGTTCAGTTTGTTCCGTGCCTGTTGCATGAAATTATTGATTCAGTCGCCTGTGGAACCGGCCGGGCAATCGGCGGTGCGCCGAGGCGGCCGCGCATCAGAAGTCGTTGGTCGCGCCCCGGAACACCGAGAGCGCTCTGGTGGCCACCCGGTCCCAGTCGAACTTGTCGGCGCGCGCGACCGGGTCGGACGGCGGGCGGTCCCCGTCGACAGCCCGGTCGAGCGTCTCGCGGACCGATTCGACCGTCGGTTCGGCGAGAAAGCCCGCGTTCCCGAGGACCTCGTCGGCCGCCGAATCCGGATGGTCGGCCGCGATAACCGTACAGTCGGCGGCCATCGCCTCCGCGAACGTCAGTCCGAACCCCTCGCGCGTACTCGGGGAGGCGAAGACGTCCGCGACGCGCATGTGTCCGAGCACGTCGTCGTACTCCTCGAGAAAGCCGAGAAACTCCACCCGGTCCGCGTGGTCCAGCGACGCCGCCGTCGCCTCCAGCGCGTCCCGCTCGGGACCGTCACCGATGACGCCGAGTGTCAGGTCGGTCCCCCCGGCGACGGCGTCGAAGGCTTCGAGCAGCAGGTCGACGTTCTTGTGCTCTATCAGTCGGCCGGCAAAGAGCACGTCGTACCCCTCGTCCGGGAGCGGCGCGCTCCGAATCTGGTCCGTGTCGATACCGTTCGGGACGATTTCGATGTCCCCGCGGTCGGGGCCCAGGTCGGCCAGTCGGTCGGCCGTGATACCGGAGATGGCGACCGGATGCTGGGGAGTCCGTGCGGTCACCCCCTCTGCGAGTTTCCCGAACGGCCCCAGGCGCCCGAGATACTCCTCCCAGTAGTCCCCCCACACCTCGTGCCAGGTCGTGACGAGCGGCGTCTCGGTTCCGAGCGCCGTCAGCTTCGTCGAGAGGACCGGAAAGTACGGGAAGACGCTGGCGACCACGACGTCGTGTTCGTCGTTCCGGAGATGCCGCCTGAGCGTCGGCACGAGACGGGCGGCGAAATCCAGCGCCTCGGTAATCGAACGCCGGTCGCCGTCGTACAGCTCCGCGGACGGTGCCGCCGCCCGGAGCGTCATCCCCTCGTGTGTGATTTCCGCCGGCCCGTCCCAGTAATGCCGGCCGTACACCGTCACTTCGTGGCCGTTATCTGCGAGCCGGGTGCCGATCTCGTGAATACGTTTCTCCGCACCACCAGTGACGAACGGATAGACGACGTTGCTCACGAACGCGATGCGCATTGGGTACCGGTTACCCCGAGTTTCATAATATCGTTTCGGTGGCGACCGAGTTAACTGAGCGTTCCGGATCGTTACTTTTCGCGGAGTGTCAGTGTAACTACGCGGTGGCGACGCGCCGTCAGGCTGCGGAAATGCATGCACCACGCCCCGAAACGACCCTCGAAACGTCATTATACGACGCATCTGGATATTAAACGAAGTACACGCAGACCGAATCTTTGATACCGAGAACTGTCTTAGGCTCACGCGATGAAGATTCTCCACACGCCGGTCCGCTTCTTTCCGTATATCGGGGGGGTCGAAGCGTACGTTCACGACCTCTCGACCCAGCTCGTGGACAGAGGACACGAGGTAACGGTCGTCTGTGCGGACGTCCAGGAAGAGACGGACAACCACGAGTGGATCGACGGCATCGAGGTCAAGCGGTTGCGGAGTATCGGACAGATAGCGAACACCAACATCACGCCGTCCCTGCCCGGTGTCTTGCTGAAGGAAGCGCGGGCGGCGGACGTGATTCACACGCACCTGCCGACACCGTGGTTCGCGGACTGGAGCGCGCTCGCGGGGGCGATTACCGATACGCCAGTCGTGGTGACGTATCACAACGACATCATCGGTGAGGACCTCGCCGACTACGTGGCCAGAATCTACAACCAGTCGATGCTCAAGGCGACGCTGGGGCTCTCGGACAGCGTCGTCGTGACCCAGCCGGAGTACGTCTCCAACTCGGCACACCTCGACGACCAGATGGAGAAGATAGATATGATTCCGAACGGCGTTGACACCGAGCACTACACGCCCGTCGACCTGAGCGATGCGGAGCGGGAGCGCCTGGGGCTCGACCCGGACCGCCCGACGCTGTTCTTCCTGAGCGTACTCGACGGGCACCACGAGTACAAGGGGCTGACCGACCTGCTCGACGCGATGGCCCACCTCGACGACGGTGAGGGCCGGACACCACAGCTACTGGTCGGCGGGGGCGGCGATGCCCAGTCCCGGTACGAGGCCTACGCCGACGAGGCCGGCGTCGCCTCGTCGGTCACGTTCCTGGGACGCGTGCCCGAAGAGGATATCACGAGCTACTACTCGGGTGCGGACCTGTTCGTCCTCCCCTCTACGAGCAGCGACCAGGAAGGGTTCGGGCTGGTGCTGCTGGAGGCGCTGGCCTGTGGGACGCCGGTCGTGACGACGGACGTGGTCGGCATCGCGGACGAGGTCAGGTCCGAGCCCATCGGGACTGTCACACCGATCGCCGACCCCGAGGCGCTGGCCTCGTCCATCGAGGCACAACTCGACGGCGACGAGTTCGAGCCCGCGGTCGCCCGAGCCCTCTGTGAGGACGAGTACTCCTGGCAGGCGAGCGCCGTGGAGATGGAGAAGCTGTACCGGCGAGTCGTGACCGACCCCGCTGTGCCCTCCCCGTCGGGCGCCGTCAACAGGTCCTAGGTCCGTCGACGAGCGACTCGTAGGTGTCGACGAGTCGCTCGACGTGGGTATCGAGGCTGATGTCGAGCTCCTCGACGTTCGACGCCAGCTCCGCCGCCTCGTCCCGACGACTCACGATGAGTTCCGCGAGCGCTTCCGGCTGGTCGGGCTCGAAGCAGTAGCCGGTCTCGCCGCTCTCTATCAGTTCGGGAATGCCGCCGATGTCGGCCCCGATGACCGGTGTCCCGCGGGCGTAGCTCTCGTATATCACCATCGGGGAGTTGTCGTACCACCGCGACGGCACCACGGTGAAATCGGCGAGGCTGTACTGCCGGACGAGCTCGCTCTCGGAGACGAAGCCGTGGAACTCGATTCTGTCGTCGTCGCCGGCGCGGGCTTCGAGGGCCTCACGCTCTGGCCCCTTCCCCAGTACGTGCAGCGAGATGTCCGACGAGTCGATGCTCTTGACGGCGTCGATGAGGACGTCTATCCCCTTGCTCTCGTTGAGCTGTCCCGCGTACAGCAACCGTGTTTCGCTGGCGTTCTCGGCGTCGACGTCCTCGAACTGGAGCTCACTCTCGTCGATACCCAGCTGCAGGCGCTGGGTCGGGACGTCGGTGAACACGCCTTCGTCGTGGTGCCTGTCGATGACGAACTGGGACGGCGAGAGTATCATGTCGACGTTGTCGCTGATTATCGGGTCGATATACCGCTGATAGAGCTTCATCAGCGGCCCGGGTTCGATTATCTCGCCGTCTTTGAACAGGCCGGAACGGATATGTAGTGCCGCGTAGTCGTGTAGGGTCAACACCACCGGCGCGTCGAGACGACCGACCGCAGAGAACACCGCGCCCGAGAGCCCTCGGTAATTGTGCACGTGAACGATGTCGGGGTCGATGTCGGTCAGTTGTTTTTCGACCATCCAGTCGGCGTGTGGGTTCCAGATGTTGAAACCATGGCCGATGAGTTTTCTGGGTAGCGAGACGTCCTGATATCGAATCGGTGCGTGGGCGTTGACAGGACGAAACCGGCGGACAGTGAGGCCGTTTGTCTCGGATTCGTCGACCCGATGAAACGGTGCCTCCGCCCCCGACGTAAGGACGGTTACGATGTGCCCCTCGTCGGCGAGCTTCTCCGCGTCATCAGCAGCGTGCTTTTCGGCGCCGCCGATGACCTCTGGCGGGTAGAGGTCCGAGATAATCGCGATTTCCATTATATGACTGGTACTGCGGAACGTAATTAGTATTTTTGCACTGCTGCGATATTAGTATATTAGGATCCGTCGTTCCGGAACGAGCGCGGTAAGACGTCCGACTGGTGTATGAGCAAATTTTTTAGGAGGCAGTATGGACGTAAGAATGATGGAACCCCTCACTGTTTGTACGCCGACGTACAATAGTGCCGACTGCGTCGAGCGTGCACTGGACAGTGTTACTGATATCGCCGACGAAATCGTCGTTCTGGATAGCGACTCGACGGACGGCACTCGGGAAATCGTGCGCGATTATGACAGTGTGGCACTGTACGACTACGAGTTCGAGGGATTCGCTCACATGTTTCGGACCGCCGCGACCAAAGCATCGAACGACTGGGTCCTCTACGTGGATGCAGACGAAGAGGTGCGGGAACCGATGGCGAGCGAAATTCGACGGAAACTTACCGACCCCACGAAGGACGCGTACGAGACCTTCAAACGGAATCGTATGTGGGGCCGGTGGATGCATGCCAAACACAAGAAACGACCTATCTTAGCTCGGGTCGAAGCACTCAGCTGGGACGACGCAATCGTCGGTGAAGAGTGGCGTGTTCGGGACGGATACGATGTGGGTGAACTCGAGCATCCGATACACCACTACGCCTACGACAGCGTCGACGAGTACATCACGAAGTGGATGGGGTACACTGCCGCCGACGCCCTCGACGAGTACGAGTCCGGGCGGTCCTCGTCCCTCTTGTACTTTTATTTAAAGGGGGCCGCGGCGTTCAACTATCGGTATTTCTACGAACGGTCGGTTTTGGACGGCTGGCAGGGATTGTTCTTTTCGGTCATGTCCGCCGTGTTCTATCCGGTGGTCGACGCCCGACTGCGTCGCATCCAGAAACTACAAAAAGAGCGGGACGACTGGCGGGAGTGGTGGATCGAAAACAAGTGTTAAAACCGGCCGTTCACGCGACCCCTCCGTTGGTACGTCTCTGACCGTTCGACGGTAAACGTCATTTTCGAGACACTTCGAGCATATCAAACCCTCCGACTCCGTCTCACACGGTGCAATTTGAATTTTCCGGCAGTTGGCTATTATTTCGTACCGATATCCCGAACTCTTCCGGTCGTAGCTTCGGCAATCGGTAGCGGCAACTGAACGCAACTCGGCGACTTAATCTAAAAAAGGAAACATTTATATTTATTTAGTTCAACGAGACGACCGCAATATGAGATACGCGACTAAGTTAAAATTTTCTCTTATCGTCGCTATAACGGGATTAGGTATCGGGGTGTTCATTTCGCGCTGGGCGTATTACCCAATGGTAATCGGTTATTCGGTTCTGTTACTAATAATATATTTTGCACTAAAAGAACGTGCGCTCGTAGCTTCGACTATATTCTCTACCGGTTTAGCGGCGGTGCACAGTTGGGTGTATCTATCTACACCGTCGATGATCGGAAACGACGCGGATAAAGTGGCAGTAGCGGTGGAACGAATAGCCACCTCCGGTTCGCTCGACTCGATAGCACAGATATTCTTTTATAATGTCGCGTCGGGATTTCACATACTTGCTGCCCAAACTGGACTTATCACGGGTTTCGATGGTCGTAACGCGTTAGTTATCTATCCGATTCTGTTCGGGTTTCTGCCCGTGTTTGGCGCGGTAAGCATAGCTCGGCGTCTCGGTGACGACGGAATCGTCGCTGGGGCCCTCGCAGGGGTTGCCGGTCCCCTTCTTGCATACAGTGTTCAACCGGTTCCGCAGTTGCTGACGGCACTGCTTGTCATCCCGATTACGGGTCTACTGTTTCTCTGGACAGAGACGTGGTCCAGACGAAGTTTTGTAGCGCTTGTAATCCCGCTGGTATTGATGCTGTTTGCCCACAAGACCTCGATGTTAGTCGTTACGGGTATTGCTGTTACCACTTTCGGACTCGTCGATAACAGGCGAGCGGCCATACGACTGGTAATCCTGGTGAGTTGTGGGTTAGTTTTTCAATGGTTATACCTAACGTCGTTTCTCCGCTCGGCAGTACTAGTCGTAATAGCCCCTGCAATCAAAGGCGCGACACTTGAGACAGGTGGCGTGGTTCTGCGGTCTACACGACCAGTCCTTCCGGGGCTGGTCGGGGGCATATTGAAAAACGCAGATTGGATTGGACTATCAGTGGCGGGAGCTGCCGGCTGGGCGCTACTTGCCAAACGAAACCTCAAACAGCGGTGTAATCAGAAAGGTATTCTATTGGCGGTGGGGTTTGTCTGTGGGGCATTCGTTTTCGTTTCGATTTTCGGACCTGGTATTGCAGTCGTCAGAACTTCTGTCGTTGCAGCAGTGCCGCTTTGTCTGTTAGCAGGACATCTCGTAGAAGAGTCACCCAAATCTGTGGCAGTGGCTGTTCTGTCGCTGTTGGTAGTGGCCCAGGTCGGCGTTCCGCCGGCTAGTCCAGATCACCCCTCACAAAATCGGCAGTTTCTGTCCTCGGAAGAGCTTATCGCGAAACAGACTATATCCGAAGTGACAACCGAGGTATATACCGACGAACAATACGCAAGGGAACTCAGCTCTATCGAAACGGACCGAACATATAGAACCGGCCGAGCGGAGTTCGCATCGCAGAGAGGCTGGCACGTTATCGGCTTGCCACTGTACAATGGAACTGTAACCTCAGTCGAAGAACGAATCGTGGTGAGAGATATAACGTTGTATAAAAAGGTCGGAACGAGGAAGATACTCTACGATCCACAGAAGCGACTCGCTTCTGATCGGTCACGGACGTACAGTTCGGGCTCTGTCCATCTCTACGTGGTGAACGAATAGTTGGCACATTTCACCGCCTCTGGCTGTTCCAATATCGGCCATCTATCACGAAGGCGCTGAATCATCCAGTCGGGTTCACTAACAGACGATAACTCAGGCCCGCCCGTTCCAAGAAGAGTGTGACGGTCCCGAACTCACGATAGATTTCTCGTACGGGTCGGCGAAAGGGATTTGCTGCACCCCGGCAGGGCCACAGTCAATTGCGGACCTGATACTCTCGAAAATCACCGTTGTCGTAGATGCAGGAGATATTTTCAGAGCTCTGTAGATACCGGTAGTCCGACTCGTTGAATACGAGTCCTTTATATAACGATAGCTGTTGCTGCCTCGAAAAGTCTGTTGTAATGAGATATATTCCCTCGGAGCCTGCAGCCTCCGAAAGGTTCTGAGAGTTGAAATGTGGTCCGACCAACCCGCCGCCTCGAACACTGAATCCCTGACTCATATCCGAACCACGCCACTTCCGATACCGACTGTTCCCTCTGGTCGCTCGGTAGTGACGCCCGACATCGGTATCCGTCGCGAAGGTTGGTTTATCAGCAGCTGTGTTGAAGGTCCAGTCGTAGCCGGACATCTGGGATTCAGTTACCTGTTGTGTCGGTTTGAACAGGTACGGCGAATTGAACGTCGCTGGAACAGCACCCGCCACACCCACTATGAGGAGGACGGAAGCGATAGCGCCGAAGGTCTGTCGGTCGACTTTCCCACTGATATCGACTAATCGTATCGAGACGAAAACTGTGCCCAACCCGGTTATGAAAGAGAAGTAGCGAACGACCTGCGGGAGGTCCCCGGCAACCAGATACACTAGACCCAGCCCCGCTACAGGGACGCACCCGAGTAGCAACAGAAGCTGTCGGCCATGAGCGGCGGATATCTCGTCGATTATCGAAGACCCGTGCCACAGGGCGCGCCCGATCTTATAAATAGAGATGGCCACAGTTAGCACCCCTACGAGCCCGATCGCGAGTTTGACCGACAGTGAGCGGACAAACAGCGTCAGTGCGCTACCACCGACTTCTGAGAGGCCCGAACCGGACGGGTCGGCAGTCGAGATGCCTCCACTTCCGTACCGCGTGAGTAGCGTCTCACTGGCACCGCTGAAAAACTGACTCTTGATCAGATCGTACGACAACACTACACCCGGTATTACGACCCCGGGAATGAGATACCGTGGGTGAGGCCTGATTTTACTCCCCTTGGAGACGATATCTGAAGCGACGATGCCGAGCGTATAAACGCTCGTAATCGCGAGTAATACGAGCATGTACTGTGGATGGTAGAGGACGAGCGACCCCTGTAGAACTACAATACAGATGAAAAAGGACGTGTACTGCGACCGATTCGACGAGATGGCGTTCAGTGTTGCCCAGATGACTATCGGAGTGATATGCATCGCTCCGACCGTAGCGATCGGTTGCATCCGAGGAATCATCACTGCTGTAATGGTCGGTATGAGACACCCGGAAAGCAGCGCGAGAGGTCGGAGATTGGCCCTTTCAGTATCGACGAAGTAGTCGGCCAGCAGCGGCAGCGACACGACATACAGGAGGAACGTGGCAGGTGGAACCAGAAGCAGGCTTCTGGACGGCGATACTCCAGTTACCAAGTTGAGGAAGGTTGCTAGAACGTGGATACCTGGATAGGGGTCTGCGTTGAACGAGCCCGTGAGCAGTATTTCACGGACCCAGCCGAGGTGTTGCAGGGCGTCTTCTTGCCCGAAGTAGTAGTAATCGCGAACGAACGGGAGAGAGACAAAGAGCATGATAGCACCGATGGCGATGGCAGCTGACAGATACTGTGTAGAGCGCTTTCGAAGCGATGTTGCCCCACCAATGCCGACACAGACTGCAACTGCGAGCCCAGCCCAGAAGACGACCGGCGTACCGGCGTAAATTGATAGTTCGTACCCTGTAGCCGGGTTCAGTACAGCGGCTATCGCCATGGCTGAGAGCGCGTTTAGCCCTATTGTCAACAAGATTTTCTCACGAATATTCATGATGTATAAATGGCAAGAATCGCGCCCGGAACATTAGCTGAATATTATTACACTATCTATCGAACAAAAATTTATCGATTAGTGGATATAAATATCTCTTGTTATATCAACGAGAAGAATAAAAATTCTTTACGCTGTACTCTAAATCAACTGATGGAGCTCGGAACTGATAGCTTGGCAAAGGAACTGTACGGATTCTGCGCCTTCGGATCCCTGGCAGCGACCAAGCAGTGGCAGCTTGGAACGAACGTGTACGACCGCGACTGGGACCTACTTGTCGTACTGGACTGTTGTCGTGTCGATGCGCTCGAAGCGGTGCGGGCGGAGTACGATTTCATCGGCGATGTAGGCGCTATCTGGTCGGTCGGTTCGACATCCAAAGAATGGATAGCGAACACGTTTCAGGAGAGGTACAGCGACCAGATATCCGAGACTACGTACATCACTGCGAACGGGTTCGCTGCGGACGTCCTCGATGAGGAGCCGGACTGGACAGAGTGGGGCGCGACCCAGGGGACGTGGATGAGCACACAACGGTGGCTCGCTCCCCTCGTCAGTCGCGACGTGGTCGATTCGGACGATCTGGACTCGTGTCACCGAATCTGGGACCTGTCGGACCGCCACGAACACGGTCACACGCCGTACGCTGAAGACGTGACAGACTACACCATCAGAGTCGGACGGGCCGAATCCCCGACGAAAACGATCGTCCACTACATGCAACCGCACGCGCCGTATCTCGCCAACCGTTCCCAATCATCTCTCGATGACTGGCAGGCGAAACCATTGGAAGAGCTACGCAACGGTGGTGACAAGGACAGAATCTGGGCGGAGTATCTGGATAACCTCCGATACGTGCTCGACGAGGTGGCTCGACTACTGGAGAACTTCTCCGCACAGAAAGTCGTGATTACAGCCGACCATGGTGAACTTTTCGGTGAGTTCGGCCTCCACGACCACGGTGTCGGGATACTACACCCTGCGCTACGAAAGGTCCCGTGGGCCGAGACAACTGCGAGAGACACAGGAACAGTCGAACCCGAAATCGATATCCGAACCGAAACCTCGGGCGATGTAAAGGAGACACTTCGGAATCTGGGCTACTTCGAATAACGTCTCATTGTGGTATCGGGCGCATCAGCCACCCTCGTAGACGCCACACCGGGTCGGTCGTACTCAGACGACGCTCTCGGGCCTGGGTGGTCATATCAATCGCGATACTCGCTCTGGTCCTGATTGTATCTGTTCTCTCATACAAAAACAAAGTACATTTGTACCGCCATCACAGAGTTGAGGCCGAATTCAACTGTGGGGAAGCTCGAAAATAAAATCGGTGACCTTCTTAAAAGCTCAGCGGTCGTTTTCGTCGGATTGGTCTTTGGGAAGGCCCTCGGTCTCCTCGGAGAAGCGCTCATCGTCCGGTCTCTGCCCCCAGAGACGTACGGGTCACTCGCGCTGGCATACACGATTACGCTCCTTTGTGGCCGCATCGGAAACTTCGGTCTCCAGGATGGAGTGACCCGCCTCATGTCGGCCGAGACGGAACGGTCAGACAAACTCCGGATTCTCCAGCACGGATTCGTTCTGGCAGTGTTCTCCGGCGTATTGCTCGGCGCGGGGCTTCTGATGACGCGGGAACTCATCGCGACGTTTGTGGACGACTCTCTCGTGAGTAGCTACCTCGTCGTCTTCGCCCCGCTCGTGCTACTACTGATCGTCAGAGGCATCGTGTTCAACGCACTACGAGCCGAAGAGCGGTCTCTCGCTGCTGTGCTCTCACGAGACATCTTCGGCCGGCTGATTCCTTTTGCGTTCTTGGGTAGCGCGCTGTATCTGGGGATGCCGACCAACGCGGCTATCGGGTACTGGATCGGCCTGCCGTTGTTGATCACCGTCTCTGCGCTCTTTTTTTTGCGGGACCAGTATCCGGTGTCGGACATCGTCACGTTTCGTCCCAGAAAAGAGATACTTGGCCGTCTCGGACGGTTTTCGCTGCCGCTCGCGATGAGCACGTACATCTTCACGTTTCTCTCGTATTTCGATATCCTGATGATCGGATACTTCCTCGAGTCGAGCCAAGTCGGGTTTTACCGGGCGATACAGCCACTCCAACAGATTTCCACGCTGCTCATGACCGCGTTTACGTTCCTCTTCTTACCGACAGCGACGCAGTACTACGAGGAAGGCGATATCTCGGGACTGGGGTCGTTCTACTCCGTTTCGACTAAATGGCTGATAATCGGGACACTCCCGATAGTGCTCGTCTTTTCGCTGTTTGCCGAGGATGTCGTTCGCACGCTGTTCGGTGTGGCCTATCTCCCTGCTGCGCCGGCACTCGCTGTGTTGGTCGCTGGACAGTCCTTTCGTGCAATGGTCGGGCTAGACGGTGATATCGTGAAAGCGATGGACCGGACCGAAATAGAGTTGGGCTCGGCTCTAGCTGGCCTCGTGGTCAACGTGGCTCTCAATCTCTATCTCATCCCTCGCTACGGGATTACCGGTGCAGCGTTCGCGACTGTCGTCGGCTACGTCGTGTACAACGTCGTGGAAGTCGCTATCATCTATCGACTCTTGGGAATCCATCCGTTCGCGTTCAACAATTTCAAACCCGCCGTAGTGACGGTCGTCTTCGCAGTAGGAGTCCGATACGTGACTCGCGGGAACGAATACAGTCTGCTCGCGCTGTGTGGCATCGGTGCGCTGTTCGGACTCGTCGCCCTCATCTCGACGGTCGGGACCAAAAGCCTCGATTCGACAGATAGAGAGCTCCTCGACCGAGTTGCAGAACGTACGGGGATCGACCTCGAACCGGTGCAACGGTTCATGTAGCCCGTTTCTAGAGGGAACGCAACCCAGTGTCAGCGGTACCCCAGTGCATGCAGTTGCTCCGTCCGTCCGGCATCGGCTTCGTTGGCAGTCCAATCCTCGGGGTCTCTAGTCTTGCTGTCGGTCGCGTCTGTCTCTATCCAGGGAACGGTTCGGAGGCAATCGAACGGCATATCGCCCGGGTGCCCGTACACCGTCCACTCCCCGAGTGCGTTGCCGTGATCCGATGTCACGATTACGCGGTCAGCATCGACGTTGTTCAGGAGCGTCTCGACTTCGTCGAGTCCGGCGCGCAGGTTATGCCGATACCCCTCCCAAACTTCCTGCTTCTCCAGAGACCCGTCGGACAGTTTCTCCCAGACATCTCGCCACTCCTGATCGCCGAAATTGTCCAGTTCCTTCCCTTTGCTCAGGTCGTCAGCGTCGAGGAACGGACAGTGGGGCTGCATGTAGTGAGCGATGACGCGCTCGGTATCGGAATCACGCATCCGCCGAATAGTCTCGTCGGTAATCGCCTCTGGGGGTACCGTTCCCGGTTCCACCCATGCGGACTGCCATATCTCGGCAAGTTCCGCAAAATCGCCCGCCCGTAACTGGCTTTCGCTGAACGGGTTCCCACAGACGTACGACGTTTCAGCCATCTCTTCACGATACGACTGGACAAACGTATCCCGCATCCAGGCGGCGGTCGCGCTGTTGACGGACCGTATCGACCCGAGGTCCTCGATCCACTCGTATTCGTCTGCCACTTCCCGCATCAGATCTAGTCGACAGGCGTCGAGGATAACGAGGAGGTCCCAGTCGAACTCGTAAATCGGTCGTCCGGAGTCTGTGAGAACGTCCCCCAGAGATATCAGTTTGTTCTTGACTGGCTGCAATGAACGCTTCGCACCGGTCATCCCGTCCTGTCGGATGCGCACCTTGCTTTCCCGGAGCCATTGGACGATATACATACTTCTGATTCCCTCACTTCGGTACAATCTCCCCCATAGAAGTTAAATTTAGAGGGGCAAACATATAATAAAAACTACCAGTAGCGCATCGAAGTAGCCATCGATAAATACGACGGAGGTCCTTCGTAATTTTAGAGAGAATGTCTCGTATAACCGAGTTAGCTCGGAAAGCCCAGAAGAAGGCTCCGTTAGACTTGCAAACTCACTTCGGTCCGCTGTACTATCGATATCTCTCGCGCCAGGCGGACAAAAAGCACCAGAACGAGGTGACAGCGTCGCCCACGGCCGGTCCCGACGCACCGGACCACGTTGTCGTGCTGGTTATCGACGCGCTGCGACCGGATTTTGCGCCGGACCTCCTACAGCTGGATTTCACCAGAGCCGTCGCTCCCGGGACGTGGACGTTTCCGTCGGTCACGTCGATGCAGACTGGCCTCCCACCGCACGAACACGGCGCCGTCGCGCACACGCACCCGGACGACGAGTCGTTCGCCATTCCAAAGCAGTACGGTGGCACCGAGACTCTCCCCGCGGTGCTCGAAGCGGCGGGGTACGAGACGTACCTCGGGAGTGCGTTCATCACACCGTATCTCGCGCTCAACGGCTGGTACCAGTCCCACCGTGTCTACGGGGACGCGCCCGCCGAAACGGTGCTCTCCGACTACCGAAGCTGGCGGCGCAATCGGGAGCTGAGCTACGCCTACCTGCAGCTCGGTGACCTGCACGCCCCGATAGAGCCACCGGAGGAGTACGTCCGAAACCGAGACGTCGATACGTCCCTCGAAGGACTGGCCGAACTGGACAAGTACACCGAGGACTACAGTGCTGCACCGCCTCAGTGGCGCGAACAACGACTCCGACTCTACCAAGCGGCGCTCGACTACGTAGAGGACACCCTCGAATCACACCTCTCTGAAATCTTGGACGACACGCTCGTTGTCGTCGTCGGTGACCACGGCGAAGCCATGTGGGAGAACCACGAACTCGACAAGCAGTTCGCGGATTCGCGCCCGAACTACGGTGTCGGACACGGGGGCACACCGCTGGATGAGATCGCCCGAGTGCCACTAGCGGTGCATCATCCGTCACGCGACGGCCCGACGTTTGCCGGCTTGCCTAACGGCAGGGATATCCCACGCACAATCTGTGACGGCGTGGGTATCACGGACCCGACGTTCGACGGTGTCAGCTGGTTCGAGGGGATTCCGTCGGACCGCTCGACCGTCTGTGAGGCGACCCGGTACGGAACGGAACGAAAAGCGGTATATCAGGGGAACGAGAAGGTGATTCGCTCTCAGACGAGAGATATCACGCTGGGCGCGACAGTGAAAGACGCCGGTGGCGAGACGTTCGACACGCTATCGGAGGAAACCATGGAGCGGCTAGTGGCACAGCTTCCGGACAGCTGGGACGACATGGATATCGAGGGCGAGGCGTCGGCGATGGTACAGGACCAGCTCGAAGCGCTCGGATACCGGTAACCCGACACCCAGCGGGCCTGTCGTTCTGCGCTACTCGAAGAGACTGTTGTTGTTTGGCTGTGGCGGCGCATCACTGATTTTTGCCATCTGCCACTGTGCGGTCCGTACGTAGAGCCCGCTGCCGCTGCCGTCAGCAGTGTTCTGAAAGATTACCATGTCTCCGGGACGCCAGTTACGCGGGTGCGGTTCCACGGCGTCCGAGCTTTCGTAGCCGAACCCGTCGATAGTGGTGCCAAGCCCCAACCCGGACCAGTTCTGACCGTCGCTGTTCCAGTTCGAAATGCCACCCCTCGTCGTGATTTTCATATCGCCTCCGCGGACGGGATATCTGGTCTGGTGAACGTCCTCGAAGTGACCGTCAAATCGAACTGACCCGCCAGTAATCGGGACGTCGGCATCTGACGAATCGACTCCGATATCGACGTTGCTGCCCTGAATGTGCCCACCGATCAGTACCTTCGCTTCGGACGCTCCCGTGTGTCGAATCGCCGTGTTGCAGAACAGGAAGGTACAGTTCGGAACTTTGTTGCTGTTGAGAAATCCGTTACCTTTGGCACCTGATCGAGCATCGATTCCGATGTCGAATCCGGCAATCGTAACCACGTTGAGATAGCAGTGCGTGACGTACTTTCCGGATGTGTCACCGCCTTCTAGAACCAGGCCGGCGCCACCGCTTCGGGACCCGACGACGGTCACTGGACCGCCGATAACGACGTTTGATTCTGCCCTGGCAATCGGTGTTGTGGGTGAACTGACTGCGGATATCTTCAACGCGTCCGAACTGTAGTTGACCGAGTCGTGAACCTTGATTTTCAAGACACCGTCCTGTCTGCTCCCTCCGTCCATACGGATGATGTCTCTGTCTTCTTGAACGCGCAAGATAGCTGCGTTACTGTACAGAGTGACGAATCTGGGCACGGTTATCGTCTCCGTGATATCGTAGACCCTGTCGGGGACGAGATGGACCGCCTGTGGCCTGTCCGCGGAGGCGGCATCGGCCGCATCGTTTAGCGTCCGCTGGAGTTCAGATACGTCGTGGACGATTCTCGTCCCGTTGTCGATGTGGCTCTCGACGGTATCGACAGTGAGAGCGTTCGCGTCGATGTCGTCCGCGTAGATGGTCGGTCTATCGGAGGGGGTACCGATCTGTGTCGCGTCTCCCGTGGAAGCACCCGCCGAACCGCTTGCTGCGAGCGATATCCCGCCTGCACCAAGAACGCCGAGGCCTTTGAGTACCTGTCGCCGGCTCGGCAACGCTCGCTCGACTATCCGTTCGAGCGCCGCAATCCTCGCTTCGAGCTCTTCTTTCGTCGGCTCGCTATCTTTTGACATATAGCTATCGAGTCCGGAGGGCAGATTCTGGCACTGAGACTACCATATTACGACTGCGGACGTGGATAGTATTAGGGGAATTCTCGACATAAGTACGTGGTGGCTAATAATCAACATCACCCCATCGTGTTACCACGCGGTAACTACCTGCCATCGGTAAAGACGTGCTGAGAGCCCCTAAATACCGGACCAGACAGTATTTATCGGACATCGAGTCGAGACGTTCTGGAGTAGTTCCCGCTCGTGAAAACACCGGGACAGACAGTCGGGCTTTCTCTTCAGTCCCTAGCTGTGCCAATCGCCATTCTGTCGGCGGGACAGAACCACGTGGACGAGTCCGTACAGTACCACCAGCGGGAAGACCACTAGCGAAACCAGTATGAACATATCGTTCGGCGGAGCGTTCGCCGCGAAGGACGGGTTCAGGTCCGGATTCGCTTCCATCAGCGGCCAGAACAGGTTCGGATAAAAGTACGCGTCCCGACCCTTCCAGAGTAGCTGATAGAAATCGCCCGCGATGTGTGCGAGATAGACGAGACTGAACAGGACGGCGCGACGCCCAGCCCCTTTTCTGGCGGCGATGGCAGTGCCCACGACGAGAATCGGGACGGCGACCACCACGGAGTGTGCCAGCATGCGCCCGCTGGGAATGATACCGAACGTCCAGGCGAGCGGTTTGTCGATGATGTCGGGCAGCTGGGACGCGAGCAAGACCAGTAGCAGTCCCGGCCCGGACGGGAGCCGGCGGTGACGAACAACGGTGTATACGAGGACTGGAATCACAGCGACGGCGAAGTGCTCTACCGGCCTCATTTATACCACTTCTCGACACCGCAAATAAAAATATGTGTCTACTGAGTCACGTCCACCCAGAGGTGGAGTTTTCGATAGGCGGCCGAGCGGTCGATAGGCTCGTCGACCTGACCGCGGTAGAGCAGATACCGGAGCCGGAGGCCACTGCCGGTCGTCTCCGGGGCGACCGAGTGTTGTCGTGTCCACGTCTCGTTGTGTGCCAGCGTGGGTTGGTACCGAGCCAGCTGCGTCGATTCGTCTATGCGGGTCTCGTTGTCCAACCGCGTGACACGCTGTAACTGGACGATGACTGTGTACGACGTCTGCTCGTGTTCGTTGTTGCTGATGCCCACTACCAGCGACCGCGGCTGGCCGCGGTCGAACTCGGTGGGATAGTCGTCGGCGACCAGTTGCCCGGACTCGTTCTCCGTGACCAGATAGAACTCCGAGAAGGATTCGCCCTCCTGTGGGACGGAGACGGCGTATCCGACGCTCGTGGCTAACAGTAACACGCTCACCACGAGCCCCACGTTGAGGACGAGGTCGGTCTGTGAGTCGGGAGCGACGAATTCCGCTCGGGCACGCGCGTACCAGTCTCGGTACGGAACCCGAAACCGGTCCGCTTCCGGTATCACCCACCGGCGACGGACGGCGATACCGGTGAACGATAGCGTAAATCCGGAGAGAGCGACCATGATGGGTACTGACCTGATTCCCCACGGGGTGTAGTTCAACAACAGCCCCGCGAGCGCCACGACGGCGATACTCAGTCCCAGCGATAGGGCCACCCGCTCCAGTCCCCCGATGCTGACGCCCTCCGCTGGGGAGTCCAGCTTGGGTTCGCTGTCGTCTCTCACGGACGATTTTTCCAGTCCCGATTCGGGAAACAGGGCCGCGAGTAGGGCGTATCCGGGCGCGAACAGCACCAGTGGAATGCCGACGAGTACGCGAAGTGGAGTGTCCCGGAGTACTGGGAGAAACACCAGTACGTTGGTGGCGAGTACCAGCACGCCGACTGCTGCCAGGTCGGCCGGGACCCGTGCGAGTGGCCGCGGGACGAGCAACCATATATTTCGCAGCCGACTCATTTTCCTTGAAGAGGTAGGTCCCAGATATAAATGTCGTGGTCCTGACCGTCTAACCCCAACCCGCTCCGTGCTACTCGTCCCAGCTACAGGTGACGAAGAACGTATCCTCGTTGTCAGTGGCCTCGTTCACGTCGAGGGACACCGGTTCGCCGAGGCCGGACGCCAGACCCACGGCGAGGAGGGACGCTATCGGGTGGTCGAACTGCGTCGGCTTGCCGTAGACGGACCCGCGGACGGCGACCGTAATGGTCCCGTCGTCGGTGTCCGTCCCCTTCGAGATGTGTTCGGCTATCTCGAACTGCTCGACCACGGCGTCGGAGAGCTGGTCGGTGAGGGTCGTGGGCTCGGTGGCCAGCGCGCCGCTGACGGCGTCCTCCACGGCTGTCAAGAGGCGACCCCCACTGGGTTCCAGCGCCAGTCCGCGCGTGGCGTCGCCCTCGGGGACCACGATAGTCCCGGACAGCTCGCGTTCCTCCGGTAGGACGTAGGGCCACCGCTGCGGGACGAACAACCGGACCTCGTCACCGTTCCGTACCGGGACGTAGACGCGCTCGTCCGACAGGCCCAGCTCCGAGACCAGCGCCGCCTCGTTGCCGGCAAACACCGAGTAGATGTCCCTGCCGACCTCCGCGGAGACGAACGTCGCCGGGGTGAGGTAGTAGGTGAGAACAGCGCCGAACAGTCCGATACCCGCGAGGGCAACGAGGACGTCGCGCGCGTTCGGGAGGAGTACTGCGCCGCCGACTGCCAGGACGCCGACGAGACAGAGTCCGATAGCTGTCTGGCGGTACTGTGTCGTCTTGGCCTGCACGTACGATTCGTGGAGCCGCTCGTTTTCCTCGGCCAGGAGTTCGAGTTGTGTGCGCAGCTCCTCACGGGAGTGTTCGTCGTCGGTCGCTTCGGTGGCGTGGCCCTTGGTGCTCATTTGTGGTGGGAGCTGGCGCCCGGTTACACGGCTCTGGAGAGCGCGTCCTGATTATTGTGTCGCTTTCGGTCGTCGAAGAAAACACCCTCCACCGACCGGAGTCCGGTCACGGTTCCGTCGCGGTCGACGCCGACTCGACGGGCAAGAGCGAGTAGCGATGTAACAGGTACGCGAGGAGCCCGACGGCAGCCAGCAGAGTACCAGCGGCCGCGAGGAGTCCGACGGAGCGGGCGAGCCCGCCCGTGAGGACACCCAGCAAGGCCGCGAACCCCAGAAACACGACCGTGCCGAAGAGCGGTCGAGACTCCGAGCGCAAGTCGATCAGGAGCAGCGCGATAAGCGCCGCCGCCCCGGGCGCGACTGCCGTCAGTGGGAGACCCGGCGGGGCGAGCACGACCAGAACGAACTGGCCGATGACGAACGCGACGGTCCGCGGAACCACCGCCCAGGCCGCGACGACGAGGAGCCAGCCGAAGGCCCCGAAGAGCCCGCCGAGGTCCCAGAAGGTCACCAGCACGGCCACCAGAACGACGAGGTCGGCCCACCCCCGCCACGACGACCAGCGCAAGGCGTCCAACCGGGTGGAGTTCGACGAACTCGCCTCCGAATCAGCCGGTGCCGGTGTCACTGTGGTACCCCCCGCTCACTGTCGTCGGCAGCGAGGACGGTCGAAAGTCGCTCGGTGGGGCTGACCTCGAACACGGTGACTCTCGATAGCGAGCCGAGTTCCTCCCGGAAGTCCTCGAAGGCCTGATACCGTCGGTAGGCGTCGTCGACGTCGGCTAACGACTGCGCCTCGAACAGCACTGACGGGGTCAGAAAGACCACGACCTCCCCGTTCCCCCGTCGGGCGTTCCGGACCGTCTCCCGGAGCTCGGTCTGGTTCCGGTCGTCGGTGACAAGTATCGTTCGGAGGTCGCCGTGGATACGGGTCTCGGCCGTCCGGAGGCCGCCAAAGAGCGGCTGGTCGGCGAACCGTTTGACGTAGGCGTTCGTGTCCGACAGGAACGGCTTCAGTTTGCTATCGAACGCCGTCTCGCCGTCCAGCCGGGTCGCGGTCTGTCGGGCCTGTGCCGGGTCCGTCCAGTCTGACTGTCCCTCGGACTCCGCGACGGTCGGTTCCAGCGACCGCAGCCGCTCCGTGATTAGCCGGTGTTGGTTCGTGGCCGGACTCGGCGCGAACGTCTCGGTCAGACCGCGGTCGCCGACGGCGTACCACCCCAGCGCGTCGCCTCGCTCGCGGATGTCTCCCACGACTGCGAGGGCCACCTGCCGGGCGTAATCGAGCTTCGTCTCCCGGTCGCGTCCGGTCCCCATCGTCGCTCGGTGGTCGAAAACCAGGAGCGTCGACAGCTCCGATTCGGTCTCGAACTCGCGGACGTACAGCTCGTTGCGACGGGCGGTGGCGTTCCAGTCGATCCGGCGTGGGGTGTCCCCGGGCTGGTATTTGCGTATCTCCGCCGGCGTGAGCCCACTGCCGCTTTGCTCCGTCTCGTGTTCGCCAAGGCCCGCCGGTACCCGTTTGTCACGCTCTCCGATGAACAGGTCACGCGGTGCCCGCGGCTCGACTGTGACCGCCGATTCCGTCCCCACTGGCACGCGCTGTCCGAACAGTCCGAGCGAGTCCCGGAACTGCGCCGTCGGCCGGGGGACGGTGAACGACCCCGCAACGGGCCACTGAAGCTCGAAGGAACCGCTGGCCCGCTGTGACCCCGGTTTCAGAGACACGCGCGCGCCCGCCCCGTCACCACCGGCCGGGGGTGTCGTCTCGACGACGACACCGGACCGGATACCCTCCTCGGCCTGTACCGAGAGCTCTCCGACCGTCTCCCTGCCCGCGGCCACGCGTGTGTCTTCGATACGCTGTGTGACATCCAGTGCCCCGACCACGGAGCGGGTCGTGCGAACGAACCGATACTGACGGGTCAGCAGCCAACTGGCGAGGGCCACGGCACCGAGGAGTAGCAGCTGGCGTTCGAGCACGACGGCCCACACCGCTAGCGAGGCCACCAGCGCCACCGCCGTCCAGTATCGGCGTGTCACCTGCATCTGATTACAGTCACGGAGAGCTGGAAGTTAAGTCATCGGGAGACGGACTCACCAGCGACGGCGTTCGCGAGGGCGACGCCGAGACGGAGAATTTTCAAACCCTCGCGTAAAGAATTCAACTATGGACCGCTCAGAACGAACCCTCTCCTCTCTCTTTCTGTCTCTTCTCGTCGTGGGCTCACTCGTCGCCACCGCTCCCGGGGTCGCTGGTGGCGCCGACGTGCAGCCGGGCCCGTCGGCCCAGCAAGCGACTCCGGGAGACGGCTCGAACGCGACAGTGAGTCAGGAACGTCCCGGGTCGGTGTCAGAGCAGGGTGACGTACAGCGGCTGCGTGGATATCTCGAACGGTCCCTCTTCGATAAGTTACGCCAGAGCACACGCGACCTCTCGGCGGAGCGGTTCGACTCCGCCCGCTCGGCTCTCGGTGCGGGGTACGCCAGCGACCTGCGGCGCTACAGCGAGGTAGCTAACGAAACCGGCAACCAGACCGACGACCGCACGGTCGCGACGCTGCGAGCGCTGGGCGCCAGTCAGCGGGAGTTTACGAACACGACTGCGACCTACACCACGACCCTGCGGCAGTACCGGGGCGCTCGCGCACGGGGGAACGAGTCCGGGGCCCGCGAGTACGCCCGCGACTTAGAGCGGTTAGCCAACGCCACGCGGGCCCAGAACGAATCGCTCAGGGCCCAGTACAGGACCCTCGAAGCCCGGACCGGGACCGAGACGGACGAGCTACGGACGGAGGTCAGGTCGGTCGCTCGGACGGTCAGTCGGGAACAGGAGACAGTTCGGGCGGAGTCGTTCGTCGGGACGACCCTGGACGTCGAAACGAACGGCACGGACGTGTCGTTCACCGACCCGATGGCGATAACCGGACAACTGTCGACGGACAGGGGGGAGCCCGTCGACGACCAGCGGGTCCGGCTCAGGGTCGGGAACCGGCTGTACCGGACCACGACGAACGCCTCGGGGTCGTTCACCGTCCGGTATCGACCGGTCAGTATCCCGGCGAACGCGACGACAGTCCGGGTCCAGTACGTCCCGCGGTCGTCGCTGGGCTACTTCGGTGCACGGGCGAACGTCTCGGCGAACGTCACGCAGGTCCCACTGACGTTATCGACGACGGGGACGCCACAGTCGGTCGGCTACGGTGAGGCGGTCTCGACGCGTCTCACCGCGACTGCCGGCGGACGACCCGTCCCCTCGTTGCCGGTGACACAGACGCTCGGGACGACCACGGTCGGCACCGTCACCACCGGGAACGGTACGAGCACAATCAGTCAACGGGTGCCGGCGTCCCTGGCGACCGGCGAAACGACGCTCCGGGTGACACAGTCCCGTTCGGACCTCGCTGTCGGCCCCGCCGAGACGGCGACCGCCATCAACGTGACGCCGACGGAGACGGCGCTATCGGTCGGTGTGGTGACGGCCGGTGAGGCAGTGACGATGCGGGGCCGACTGACCACAGCGGCGGGGGCGTCGATCGCGAACCAGTCCGTACGGGTTGCGTTTGGCGATTTCCAGAGCACGGTCACCACGAACCGGACGGGGTACTTCCAGTTACAGGTAGCCGAGGGCTCGAACAACGCCAGTTTCAGCGCCGGGGAGCTACTCGTGACGGCGACCTTTACCGGGACCGGGACGAACCTCGATGGAAGCGAGTCCGAGACGATTGTGCAGGTGCCGGGCAGTTCCGGCGGCATCGGGGCGACACTGGCCGGTCTGGTAGACGACGAGATAACGCTACTGGAGGGAGTCGGGGGCGGGTTCCTTCTGGTCCTCATCGGCGCCCTGGTGGTCTGGTCCCGCCGTGATACCGACACGGCAGAGCCGACACCGGAAGCCGTCGAACCCGAGGTCCCTTCGACTGACGACGACACGGTCGAGTACAGTCGCGAGTGGCTCGACCTGGCCCGTTCGACCCTTTCGAGCAACGAGCCCGAGATGGCTGCCGTGGCCGCCTACAGCGCCGTCCGCAGTCGTCTGGCACACGAAGCGGACCTCCCCGACGCGCTCACCCACCGAGAGTTTGTGACCGCCTGCCACAAACGACTGGAGTCCGACAGGCTGTCGGCCCTGTCGGACGTGTCGGTGGCCTACGAACGGGCGTCGTTCAAGGGCAGTATCACGTACGACGGGGCGGTCGACGCTATCGATGCAGCGACGACAGTGGTCGACGAGGAATCCCGCTGACCGGCCCGTATCGACGGGGAGCTGTCGAACCCGGACCGCCACACTGTGGTGTGGTTACATATAACATGCATTTACTCCAAGGGAGAAGTTATTTCATCGCAGACCGAGACATAATTGCACGGAGTTATACACCGCATGGAGACGAACCAAGAGACGGGAACCACGCAGTTTCTGCCCGGCGAACGCCGAGTTCGACAGGGCGTCAAGGGGCTCGTGACCAGCTCGAACGCCGTGTTGTTGCTCGAAGAGCGCCACGGGGACGGCAAAGCGTTCTGGACGCTGCCGGGCGGGGGGGTAGAACCCGGGGAGACACCTCGGGCAGCGCTGCGTCGCGAACTTCGGGAAGAACTGCAGTGTGAGTCCGTCCTCGGGTCGCCACTCAGGCGGTTTCCGTACGTACACGCCTCGCGACCGAACGTCGTTTCCATGTACACCATCTTCGAGTGTGCGGTCACTGAGCCGCCCGAGCCCAACGACTGTGAGGGGATTCGCGGCTATCAGTGGCTGTCACCGGAAGAGTTGCCGCCGGAGACTCTGCCACAGGTCCGAGCGATGGTACGGAATCTGGCCGACCTGCGGGCGCCGTGATAGCGGTCGACGCCGAACTCAGTGTTCGACGAACTCCAGCAGGATGCCGCCCGTGTCTCTCGGATGGAGGAACGCGACGCTGTGGCCCCACGCCCCCTCGCGGGGTCGTTCGTCGATGAGTTCGACACCGGCATCGCGAGCCCGCGCGAGGGCTGATTCGAGGTCTTCGGTCTCGACGGCGAGATGGTGGATCCCGGGGCCGTTTCGTTCGAGATGTCGGCTGATGGGGCCCGAATCCATCGGTTCGAGCAGCTCGAAGTACCCGTTGCCGAAGTCGAGAAACGCGATTTTCATCCCGTCGAACGTCTCCTCGTGAACGATATCGACCTCGAACAGCGCGGCGAACTGCTGGCTCAACTCCGCTACGTCGTCGGTCGCGAGACCCGCGTGGTCGAATTGCATCACTGTCACGTTCGGATATCCGACAGGAAATAACAGTATCGAAATCCCGACACCGACTCCGGCCCGCTCAGTCGGCGAGGCTCAGCCGCGACCGCCACGCGTCGTAGCCGGGGTACTCCGACCGGAGGAGGCCGTCGATAACCGTATGATTCACTCCCCGTCGAATCGGCCGGTTGGGCTCGGAAGCTCCGCCAGAATGAACCGTTTCTTCGGCTGTCGGATACGACGAGCGGGTCCGCAGAGAGTCCAGTGTGGAACTATCTATCCGGTTTTTGATTAAAAAATAAACCGCCAAGCAGTTATAATCCTATCCTGTATCTCCCATATGGAAAATCAGCGGATCCTCATCACCGGCGGAGCCGGATTCATCGGGGCGAACTTCGCGAACACGCTGGCCGCCGACAACGACGTCGTCGCGCTAGACGACGGCTACCTCGGGACGCCGGAGAATCTGAACAGAGAAGTCGAATTCAGGGAACAGAGCGTCCTCGACGACGACCTCCCGACCGACGTCGACGTGGTCGTCCACCTGGCCGCGCTGTCGTCCTACGCCATGCACGAGGACAACCCGACGAAGGGCGCCCGCGTCAACGTCGAGGGGTTCGTCAACACCGTGGACCAGGCCCGGCAGGACGGCTGTGACACCGTCGTCTACGCGACTACCTCGTCCATCTACGGGAGCCGGACGAACCCGTCGCCGGAGGACATGGCCGTCGAGACCAACACCGGCTACGAAGCGTCGAAACTGGCCCGGGAGCGGTACGGCGAGTACTTCGCCAACCACTACGACATGAACATGGCGGGGCTCAGGTTCTTCTCCGTCTATCAGGGCTACGGCGGCGCCGAGGAACACAAGGGCGAGTACGCGAACGTCATCGCGCAGTTCGCCGACGACATCGCCCAGGGGAACCAGCCGAAGCTCTACGGCGACGGCGAACAGACCCGCGATTTCACCCACGTGTCCGATATCGTCCGTGGTATCGAACAGACGGCCGAGCACGGGCTCACCGGTATCTACAACCTCGGCACCGGCGAGCGCTACAGCTTCAACACCGTCGTCGAGATGATAAACGACGAGCTGGGGACCGACGTCGAACCGACCTACGTCGAGAACCCGATTCCAGAGGACGTCTACGTCCACGATACCTGTGCGGACTCGTCGAAGATCCGCGAGGCGACGGGCTGGGAGCCCAGTATCGACTTCGAGACGGGAATAGAGCGCGTCTGCCAGCAGTACAAGTAGCGACAGACCGTACGTTTCGGGGTGTACGGGAACTCGCGACACTGCGCACCGCCGGAGAGGCGGCCGAGCCCGACGACAGGCACCGATACGCACGACCTCGCGGGTGAGACGACGGTGCCAGTTTTCAGGTCCCGCCGCTATCGAAGGCGTCAGAGAGCTTCTCTCGCATGAACTCTCGTCGGAGCTCCCGACGCCGGTCCTCGGAGAGGTAGTCGTCCCAGACCACGCTGGCCGATGCGCTGCCCTGTTCCTCGGCGACCGCCTGTATCTGGTGTTCGACCAGTTCCTCCACGGTCGAGGAGTAGCGGTCGTACCAGAACCGCCGGGCCATCTGGGGCACTGGCTTGCGACCGCCGATTTCGTCGGGGATATCGGCTCGGTGAGCGAGCTCGTCGAACCAGTTCCGAATCGTCCCGCCGGTCCGGTGGCCGCTGGCCGACCGAGGCGACGGGAACAGATAGCCACTCCAGTCCGTCTCGTCGGCACACTCTCGTATCCGGTCTTCCACGACACCCTGCCCGTAGATGAGCGCGACCGACCCCGGACCGTTCTTGCGGCTCTCGAACTCGATGCGGGGGGCGTCGTCGTCGAGGACCAGCTGGTCGGCGTGGAGTGCGGCGACCTCCCCGGAGCGCAGTCCCCACCCACAGAGTGCCACGACGAGGAGCCGCTCACGCGTCTCGGTAGTGGCGTCGAACAGCGCTGTGACGTGGGCCGGACCCAGCGGTGGGTTCGACGTCGGCCCGGCGTCGTCACCGCTCCAGTTGTAATCCAGTCCGTCCGTGGGGTTCAGTGCGGCCTCACGCCGGCTGACCAGCGTTGTGTACCAGTCCGAGACCGTGATGTAGATACGGCGAAGCGTCTCGCGAGCGACCGCCTCGTCCAGGGCATCGAAAGTCGCCCAGCAGGCGTCGACGGCCTCGTGGGCCGGGACAGCCGACTCCCGGGCGACTGGAGAGATGAGGTCGTCGGTCTCGTTCACGGCAGCGTAGGCCCGGACGTACCGGCCGAGTCGACTTCGGTGGGCGTCGACGGTGGACTCGCTCCAGGACTTGCGCTGTTGCTGGCGGTCGAGATAGCGTTCGAGCGCGTCGACGGTGTCTTCGTGGTCGACTGCCCACTCGTATCCCCGGGATTCGAGTCCGAGCTCCTGCTCCCAGAACTCCGTGACCGTAGTGTCGTGGTGCTCCTGAAGAGTGTAGATGAAGCGACGGAAGCCGTTGTCGTTGAGCCAGTCGTAGGTCGGCTGGTCGGTCTCGGGGTCGAGGCCGTCCGCTCGCATCGCGGGCGCGACGGCGTCCCAGTAGGCGTCCACGAGCCCGTCGCGGTCCAGCAGCGTCCAGGAGGGGTTGCTCCGGGTGTGTGAATCGGCCGATTTCGGCATAGACAGCGATACAGTAAGCGGTCTAAAATATCTGTTGGACTTTGTGACCGTCGCAGTCTCCCTATCCAACAGGAGATATGCATACAGAGCATAAAATTGGATGAATCGCATAGCGCTATATCTTTTCCCGGTCGCACCACAATTCTTGAGCAGAGGGAGCGTACCCCTAGATGCGCTGTTACGAACGGTCACAAGACAGCCATCGGCGAGCAGAACGGCGCTGGCCACGGCCAGCGAACGATGAAAGACACCACGGAGTGAGATACGATGGTCGAAAAAATCACTGCCGAACAGCTCGCGGACAGAATCGACGCCGACGAACAGTTCACGCTCATCGACACGCGTCCTGGCGACAGCTACGGGGCCTGGCATGTGCGAGATGCGGCGAACGTTCCGTACGACCCCGAGGAGGGGATGAGCGAAGCGCGACTGAGCGAGGTGAACGCATCGGTCGACGGCCGACCTGTCGTCGCTATCTGCGGGAAAGGCTTGACATCGACACCGTTCGCGTTCGAGCTCGACGAGCACGGGTACGACGATGTCTCAGTGGTCAGCGGCGGGATGGAAGAGTGGAGCAAGCTCTACGAGGTCGTCCCCATAGAGACGACTACCGACGACCTCGTGGTGCGGCAGGTCCAGCGCCGAGCAAAGGGCTGTCTGGGCTATATCATCGGCTCGAAAGAGACGGGCGACGCGGTCGTGGTCGATGCGACGAGACAGACTGACCGATTCAAAGTCGCCGCGCAGGACGCCGGGCTCTCGATTTCGCGTGCTCTCGATACACACGTCCACGCGGACCACATTTCCGGAACTCCAGCGCTCGCCGACGAGGTCGGCATCTCCTATTATCTGGGCGAAGAGGCCGGTGAACGTGGGGTCGAGTACGCGCACGAACCGCTGTCAGATGGAGACGTCGTCGAAGTCGGTGACATCGAAATCGAGGCGCTTCACACGCCGGGACACACGTCGGAGATGATGAACTACCTCGTCGACGGCGAGGTCTTGCTGACCGGTGATACGCTGTTCGTCGACGCCGTCGGGCGGACGGAACTCCAGTTCGGCGAGGACGACGCCTCGCGTGGCGCGGAACTGCTGTACGACTCGCTCCACGAGACGATACTCGGCCTCCCGGACGACACGACGATCCTGCCGGGCCACCTCGCCGTCACGAGCGACGGCCACTACGAGACCGGGTCGCCGGGTGCCCCTATCGAGGCCCGGCTCGGGGGACTCCGCAAAGAACTCGACCTCCTCGGCCTCGACCGGGAAGCGTTCGTCGACCAGCTAACTGAGAGCGCTCCCGAGAAGCCGCCGAACTACGAGACAATCATCGCCATCAACACCGGCGACGAGACTGTCGAGGAAGGGGAGGCGACGGAACTCGAACTCGGTCCGAACAACTGTGCAGCGTGAGTCGTGTGACGTCTGGGGTCGTGTCGACCCCCAGCAGTCGAGCGGTCGCTCAACCAACTGGGCGGCTGCTGTTGTGCACTACTGACGAAGACGCGGTCGAAGCGGTAGGTGAGGAACTGCCGCAGTCCGGGGCGACGAATTCGAGTTCGAGACGATACTGCAGCAGTGTACCGCTGTCGCCCGTTCGACGACGGAAGAAAGGCCCGTTATCCGGTCTATCCGCCAGAGCCGTGCGTTGGGTTTCAGTCCCGCGGAAAATCAGTCGGTGGCTGCAGCCGCTCAGACGAGCAGTTGGACGTCGGACTCGGCCATGTGCTGGAGCGCCGTGGCGGCGCCGACGCCGACGGTGACGTCGTCGTAGAAGTCGTCCTCGTCGTAGTCCATCAGCTCGATGGTCATCTGGCAGGCCTGCAGTTCGACGCCCTGGTCCAGCGATAGCTCGATGAGTTCGCCGATCGTCGCCGTCCCGTTGTCGTCGATGCGCTTTTCCATCATGCGCGTCGCCATCCGGTCCATGCCGGGCAGCGCCGCCAGCGCGTTCGGCATCGGCATGTTCGGGTTACCGACGGCCGACAGCTGGAGGCTCTGAGACTTCTCCTCGTGGAGGATATCAAGTCCCCAGAACGTGTGGAACACGACCACGTCCCAGCCGAACGCGGCCGCGGTGCTGGCGAGGATGAGCGGCGGATACGCCATGTCGAACGTCCCTTGCGTCGCGACGATGGTCATCTTCATCTGGTCGTCGTCGACCTCTAAGTCGGCGACGGCCTCCTCCAGTTCCTCGATGCGAGCCTGCAGCTGCGCTTCGCTCATCGACTCGCCGTCGCCGGTCGAAGCTGTGTCTGTGCTCATGTTAGGCCGTCTTCTCGACGTAGTGTTTGTACACGTCGCCGTCTTCGACCTGTTCGAGCAGTTCCACGCCACTAGTCCCTTCGGCCCACCCATCGATGTCGCTCATGCTGCCGCTGTCAGTCGCGAGGACCTCCAGTACCGACCCCTCGGCGAGGTCGTCTATCGCCTGCTTGGTCTTGACGACCGGCATTGGGCACGATGCACCTTTGACGTCGAGCGTCTCCGCGATGTCGAATGCGTCACTCATTGTTGGAAGGACTCCAGCTACTGTATTGGAGCTACTGTACAATATTGTGCCAGTGGTTAAAAGAATGCCGATTATTGTACCAACCGAGCACTATCTATACGACTGAGAGAGTTCATAATTCGATTTTTAGACCTCACAGCCCCGATATCCAATTCTAGAGCGATACTCGACCAGCCTAGTATTGTGTATATTTGGAATTTCTATACAAACTCTTTTATGCCTCAACCCTGTAGCAGTGAGTGTACTACATGAACGCTGAAGACTTCCCGACGCCGGACGCAGAAGTCGAATTGGTCACGCCCGAACGGCTGAAACAGCGCATCGACGACGGCGAACCGGTCACCATCCTCGACGCGCGCATGTCGGGGGACTACGAGGAGTGGCACATCGACGGGGAGAACGTCGAATCGGTCAACGTTCCGTACTTCCACTTCCTGGACGAGGAACTGGACTCCGATATCATCGCGGACGTTCCGGACGACCGCGAGGTCACGGTCCTCTGTGCCAAAGGCGGTGCCAGCGAGTTCGTCGCCGGCACGCTCGTGGAGCGCGGCTACGACGTCCACCAGCTCGAAGACGGGATGAACGGGTGGGCCCGCATCTACGAGACCGTCGAAGTCACCGGCTACGACGGAGCCGGAACGCTGCTGCAGTACCAGCGGCCGTCCTCCGGCTGTCTCGGCTACCTCCTCTACGACGACGGGGAGGCCGCCGTCATCGACCCGCTGCGCGCGTTCACCGAGCGTTATCTCGACGACGTCGCGGAACCGAGTTCCGCGAGCCCTACCTCGCAGGCTCGGCAGGACGCCGACGAGTTCGGTGTCGACCTGAAATACGCACTGGACACGCACATCCACGCGGACCACGTCTCCGGGGTCCGCGAACTGGACGCCGAAGGCGTCGAGGGCGTCATCCCCGCCGCGGCCGTCGACCGCGGCATCACCGACGCCGACGAGCTGACGACCGCCGCCGACGGTGACACCTTCGAGGTCGGCGACGCCACCATCGAGACCGTCGCGACGCCCGGCCACACGACCGGGATGACCTCGTATCTCGTCGACGAGAGCCTGCTCGCCACCGGCGACGGGCTGTTCGTCGAGAGCGTCGCTCGCCCCGACCTCGAAGAGGGCGACGAGGGCGCGCCCGAGGCCGCCCGAACGCTCTATGAATCACTGCGAGAGCGTGTGCTGACCCTGCCCGACGACACCCTCGTCGGTGGCGCTCACTTCAGCGACGCGGCCGTCCCCGCAGACGACGGGAGCTACACCGCTCCTGTCGGTCAGCTCGTCGAGGAGATGGACGCGCTCACGATGGACGAGGACGACTTCGTCGAGACGGTTCTGTCGGATATGCCGCCGCGACCGGCCAACTACGAGGAGATCATCGCGACCAACCTCGGACAGAACACCGTCGACGACGACGAGGCGTTCACGCTCGAACTGGGTCCCAACAACTGCGCCGCGAGCCGGGAATCGCTCGCGGGTGACTGAGCGGGCCGATGGTAGCTGACCCAGTTCCGTTACAGGCGGCCGCCGAACTGTTCCCCAACGGCATCAGCCGGTACGCCGTCGGCGGGCTGTTCGTCGGCCTCGGCGCGGCAGTCATCTACGTCGGGACCGGCATTAGCGCCGGGGCGAGCACATTCCTCGAATCGACGCTGTCGTTCGTCTCCGGCCAATCGCGGTTCCACCAGTACGCCGCCTCGCGGGACTGGCGGCTCGTGTTCACTCTCGGTATCGTCCTCGGGGCGGCGGTGTACGCGGTAATCTATCAGGACGGCGCGTGGACGACGGACGTCTCCTGGTGGCGACTCCTGTTGGGCGGCGTCTTCGTCGGCATCGGAACCCGCGTCGGGAAGGGGTGTACGTCGGGCCACGGCGTCTGTGGCGTCGGGTCGGCCTCCAAGACGTCTATCGCGGGCGTGCTGGCGTTCCTCGTCACCGCAATCGTGACGGCGCAGGTCGTCGCCGCGCTGGGGGTGACGCCGTAATGGCGGCGTCCGGTGACCGCCACCCGCTGTTCGTCCCGCTCGTGCTGGTCGGCGGGCTCGTCTTCGGCTTCGGGCTCGGCTACAGTCACATGGCCCGCCCCGAGGTGGTGCTGAACTTCCTCCAGTTCGAGGACTTCGGCCTGCTGTTCGTGATGTTCGGCGGCGCGGCGGTGACGGGCGTCGCGTTCTTCGTCGCGCCGCGTCTGCTCGACCGGGCACCGCTCACCGGCGACCGCTTCGAGCGTCGGCTGAAGTCCTTCGACCGGAACGTGCTGGTCGGCGGCGGGATATTCGGCGTCGGCTGGGGGCTCTCGGGCATCTGTCCGGGCGCCGCCTACGCCAGCCTCGGCATCGGCAACGTGACCATCCTCTGGGCGCTCGCGGGGATGTTCCTCGGCGCGTACCTGCAGGGTTGGTGGCGGAGCCGGGCGACCGACGGCGTCGACCCCGCCCCCACGGGAGCGGACTGAACCCCCCTCTCACGATGGAACTACAGCTTCTCGCCCTCTTCGTGACCGCCGGTATCGCGAGCCTGTTCATGTCGTGGGTCATCGGTGCCGGCTCCAGCGGCGCGACACCCTTCGCGCCCGCCGTCGGCGCCAACGCCATCTCGACGATGAAGGCGGCCTTTGTCGTCGGTATCTTCGGGCTCGCGGGCGCGGTGACACAGGGCGCGAACGTCTCGGAGGCGGTCGGGCGCGGCCTCGTCGGCGGCGTCAGCCTCCCCGCAGTGGGCGTCATCGTCGCGCTGCTGGCCGGCGCCGGGCTCATGGCCGTCGGTATCTACACCGGCTACCCCATCGCGACGGCGTTTACCGTCACCGGTGCGGTCATCGGTGTCGGGATGGCCCTCGGCGGCACCCCCGTCTGGGGGAAGTACCGGCAAATCGGGGCCGTCTGGGCGCTGACACCGGTCGTCGGCGGCGGTCTCGCCTACGCAATCGCGAGCGTGTTGCCGCGGTCGGACGCCCCGGAAGCGGCCACTGTTCCGACGCTCGCGGCGCTGGTCGGCGTCGTGCTGGCGAACGTCGAGTTCGCGTTTCTCGGCCCCGGCGGCGGTCCGGGCTCGCTGGCAAGCCTCGGACAGCGACTGCTCGGTTTCCACGGACTCGTGGCGACAGTCGTTCTCTCCGGTATCGTCGCCCTCGCGGTGTGGGGCGTGGTGTACCGGGACCTCCGCCACGACGAGGCGGGCGGGCTCAGACACGTCCTGCTGGCGCTCGGTTCGCTGGTCGCCTTTTCGGCAGGCGGGAGTCAGGTCGGTCTGGCCGTCGGCCCGTTGCTCCCACTGCTGGACGAGGTCGGGGCGCTCTCGCCGGCGGTCGTCCTGCTGGGCGGCGGCCTCGGTATCCTCGCCGGGTCGTGGACCGGCGCGCCCCGGATGATAAAATCGCTCGCGCAGGACTACTCCTCGCTCGGGCCGCGGCGCTCTATCGCCGCGCTCGTGCCATCCTTCCTCATCGCCCAGCTCGCCGTCTTCCTCGGTGTCCCGGTGTCGTTCAACGAGATTATCGTCAGCGCCATCATCGGTAGCGGCGCTGCAGTCGGCGGCAGCGATGCAATCGACCCGCAAAAGATCCTGCTCACGGTGGGCGCCTGGGCCGCGTCGTTCGCTCTCGCGGTGACCGTCGGCTTCGGGTCGATGACAGCGGTGGGCGCGCTCTGACCCCGGGAGCCGATAATCGTCATATCGGCTTTCTCGGCCTCGGCGATGCCGTTGATACGTCGCTGTGGGGTCCCGCACACGACGTGTGTCTCGGTGTCGACACCGATGCGGCCGAGACATTCGAGATACGTCTCGTTCTGTATCGCCGCTTCACCCGCCGCCGAGAGGTCTGTCGCATAGATGGCACCCGTACTCGACGGGACGCGACCGGCCACCGATATTGTCTATTTTGTACAATATTAATGGTCCGAACCAGATGCTCTGATACTGGTACTGCGTCTGGACCCTGGTCGGTTCAGGGAGGTGGCACCGGACTGATACCCCCTCAGCAAAACACGGTAGAGCGGCGCGCGCAACTTTGTTACGCCCTGCAGAGGGGCAGTAGAACGGCTGCTGGCGGTGTCCGATATCCGTATAACTTAGAGAGATATCTCCGTGGGGTAGCGGTGTGATACTTTTTAGTAATATTGTATCTTTTTCCCAAAACTGTTATCAGTGCCTTCCGGCTAGAACGGAGTGAGCAGAAAAGTATGATATACACACGACAGCACAATTGTCGGGGCAGCTACCGATGGTAGACCTCGCGGCTTTCGCATCTATGGGCGCGGGTGGCGCCGACGCTGCGACGCTCATCGGAGCCGTGCTGCTAGAGGCGGGCATCCTCTACGTCGGGTACGGCGCGGTCGAAGCGGCGGTCGGACAGCGCGTCGTCGAGCGGTTACGGGGAGAGTGACGGATGGAGATACTGGGCCTCGGGCTGGCGATGGTCGTCCTGTTCGTCGGGTTCGGCCTGCTCATCGGCGTCCTCTTCGGGTTCTTCGGGATGGGCGGGTCGTTCCTGGTCACCCCGGCGCTGCTGGTGATGGGGTATCCCACCCGAGTCGCCGTCGGGAGCGGGCTCGCGTTCGTGTTCGGGACCTCCGTCATCGCGACGCTGAAACACCGTGATATGGGACAGGTGGACTACAAGCTGGGTGTGTTGATGATAGCGGGGACGACGGCCGGCATCGAAGCCGGGAAGGAGATAGTGCTCCACCTCGAGACGCTCGGGATGGCTGGCAGTATCATCAGCGTCACGTACGTCGTCTTGCTGGGCGGTATCGGTGCGTTCGTCACCTACGAGGCGCTACGAGGCGGCGATAGCGAGGGCGGTGTCGGCCACGACGCCGCGGACGGCGACGTCGACGCCGACGATATCCCGGCCGTCGCGAAAAAGATTCAGTCGTACCGTGTCCCGCCGATGATATCGCTCCGTGGGGGCGTCAGCGTGTCCCTGTGGCTGATACTGGGCGTCGCGTTCGTCACGGGGCTGCTGTCCGGGTTCCTCGGTGTCGGCGGCGGGTTCATCCGCATGCCCGCGCTGTTCTACCTCATCGGGGTCCCCGTCCCCATCGCCGTCGGGACGGACCTCTTCGAGATCGTCTTCTCGGGCGGGCTCGGGAGCTTCCTGTACGCGCTGGACGGCGGCGTCGACCTCTCCATCGTGCTCCCGCTGTTGGCGGGGAGCGCCTTCGGTGCTCGCATCGGCTCGGCCGCGACCAGCATCGTCGACGAAGACGACATCAAAGTGTACTTCGGGCTGATGTTGCTCGGTGGCGCACTGGCCGTCGCGGTCCGTGAGATAGGGGCTGTCTACGGAATCGAGATGCTGAACACGGTCAGCATGGTGCTCATCCTCGGCTCCGCGCTCCTGGTCAGCGGGGCCGTCGTCTACAGCAGCATCGCCGCCCTCCGCGGGGAGTCACAGCCGTCCTCGCCGGCCTGACGGCGTTGGCACACGATTGTGTAAACTCCACACGAATCTTTTTACAGACACGGCACCTCCGTCTACGTATACTGATGCCAGACTCGATGACCGAACAGCTACAACAGGACATGGAGTGTGAGGGGCTGCTGGAGTGTTTTCACGGCCTCAAGCAGCTCGACAAGGAGTGCTTTCAGGCGCTCGTCGACGCCGACGAACCGCTCACCGTCGACGAGATAGCCGAAGCCGTCGACCGAGAGCGCTCGACGGCGTATCGGGCGGTCCAGCGCCTGCTCCAGACGGGCTTCATCCAGAAAGAGCAGATAAACTACGACCAGGGGGGCTACTACCACGTCTACAGGCCGACGGACCCCTCGAAAATCGCCGGGGAGATGCAGCGGATGCTCAACGACTGGTACGCCAAGATGGGACAGCTCATCGGGGAGTTCGAGCGGAAGTACGAGGAAGAGACCGACGCTCCGCCGCAAGTCGAGGGGTAGAACGGCGTTCGCTCTCCGAGTGACCGTCAGCCGATCGAACCGAGTCCCCGACGTCTTCCAGTACAGACAGTATTGTATAATATTCCCAAAACTCTTAAACTCTCGAAGCCCCTACTACCGGGTGATGGCAACCGAGACGACACCGGACACCGACGCGGAACCGTCAGACGAACCTGTCGCTGTGTCGAGCGCCGACGAGCTCGACGGCCTCGTAGAGACCGAGGACGTGGTCCTCGTCGACTTCTACGCCGACTGGTGTGGCCCCTGCACGATGCTCGAACCCGTCGTCGAGCGACTGGCCGAAGAGACGGGGGCGACAGTCGCGAAGGTGGACGTCGACGTGAACCAGCAACTGGCGAGCGCCTACGGCGTCCGTGGGGTGCCGACACTCGTCCTGTTCGCCGATGGGACGCAGGTCGAAGAGGTCGTCGGCGTCCAGCCGGAGGGGCAACTGCGGTCTCTCGTGGACTCGTACACGTAGAAGGGCCACATCTCGGGACGAGCGCGGCCCGGACGGTTTTTGTCCACACGTCCCCGAGAGGAGCCATGCTCGGGCTGCAGTTTTTCGTCTGTGACGAGTGCAAGACGGTGTACGCGAACCCGCCGACGAACCGCTGTGGGAGCTGTGAGCGCGTTGGACTCCGGGAGATAACCGACGGGCTGCAGGACGACTCGTACTTCACAGCGCCACATCGGTGACCGTCGGTGAGGCACGGACGAGTGTGAATGGCTTCGCAACCGTGCTGGTGAATGACACCCAAAGTTCTTGCGGCTGTCACTGCAACCACGGCGTATGGCGGACCAACCCGTTTCGGACGTGATGACGGCACCCGTCCTGACCGTGGCGCCGACCGACCGAACGAGCGACGTCGTCAGAGCGATGGCGCGAGAGGATATCAAATCGGTCGTCGTAATCACAGAGGAGTGCGCCGTCGAGGGCATCTTCACGGCGACCGACTACATGGAACTGGGCGTCGCCGCACAGGACACGTCGGCGACGACGGTCGGTGACTGTATGACGACCGGCGTCGAGACGGTGGCCCCGACCGCGAGCGTCGCGACGGCGGCCCAACGGATGGTCAGCAACGACATCAGCCATCTGCCCGTCGTCGACTCGGACGACCGGGTCACCGGCATGGTGAGCAGCACCGACCTGACGGCCTGTCTCGCGGTGTAGTGTCGTCGACCCCCTGCCACGGTTGGCGACGACAGGTTTTGGCATCTCCGAGCGGTGTGGCCAGCTGTGGGCAGTTCCGAACCATGCGTCCACCCCGCCGAGCCGGGGCGTCTACCACCCGAGAGGCGCGCCCGCTAAAACGATTCACACACCGGCCGCAGTGTCGTCGTGCGGTCGGGTGTGCATTGATTTTCGACGGCGACTACAGTGGTCTGAACGCGGTCGCCGTCCGGTCACGCGGTGGCGGGTGTTGACGACGCCGACGGCGCGTGGCTACGCCCCGTCCCTGCGGACCGTGAGTACCGGCGCGTCGGCGGTCCGGACGATCTTCTCGGTGACGCTCCCGAGGAGATAGCGGTCGACGCCGGTCCGGCCGTGGGTCCCCATCACGACCATGTCGGCGCCTTCCTCGTCGGCGTAGTCCAGGATGCGCTCGTAGGGGGTCCCCCTGCGGACGGCCGTCTCGACTGCCACGTTGTCACCGACCGACTCGGCGACCTCGGAGACGATGGCCTCGCCGCGCTCGGCGACGGCGCCCAGTCGCTCCGGGTCCTCGTTGGTCATGCCCGACGACTGGGTCTCGTGGTCCTCCCCGACCATCTCCGACCGCTCGACGCCCTCGTGGTCCTGCTGGACGAGGCCCGACGGACCGAAATCGTCCTGCGCCACGAACAGGACGTGCAAGGTCGCCCCGTACTGGCGCGCGTGGTCGACAGCGTGGGCGAGTGCCGTGTCGGCAGCGTCGCTGCCATCGGTTGGAAACAGGATGGTCTCGTACATGGGCCATCAAGTCAATAGTTAGCACAGCTCACAGTTAAAATTGTGGCCAGTTACCGGCAGTAGTTCCCAGTCGCTATCGCTCCGGCCGGGCGGAGCGCCCGGCCCCGAACAGCCGGCCGACGACGCGGTCGCTCCCGAGCAGATAGAACACCCGGCCGACCAGCGAGTCGATGCGCTCCCACCGGAGCGTCGGCCGCACCTCGCCGCCGAAGTCGGTCTTGAACGAGAACGTCCCGTCGGTGAACTCGGGCGTCGTCTCGCCGAAATCGCAGGTCGCGTAGCCGGCGTCGATACCCCACTGGATGGCCGCCCGGTAGAGCGCCTCCGACGGGAACTGCGTGAAGTTGGCGGGGTCGTACGCCGGGAACAGGAGCACGAGCGTCCCCCGCTCGTCGTCGAGGACCGCGAGCAGTTCCCCGGCGGGTTCACCGTCGACGGTCGCCCGGAACAGTTTCAGCCGGTCGCCGACGGTGGCAAGAAGCGCTCGGAGGAGCGCCGGCGAGGCCCCGTCACCGCCGAGGCGCGTCATGTGGTCGGCGTGGCGCCCGGCGAAGGCGTCGATGCTGTCGGGCGTTACGGGGACGTCCGTCGCGGTCACCCCGGCCTCGTCGGCCTTCCTGAGGTTCCGCCGCTTCTTCCCGGAGAGGTCCCCGAGGACGGCGTCCCACGGGCGGTCGATGTCGAGGACGAACCGGCAGTCACGCACCGACGGGTAGTAGTCCCGCTCGCGGAGCCGGGTCCCGTAGCGCAGCGACCGGTCGCCGGCGGGCCGCAACAGGTGACCGATAGTCCGCCCCGAGGTGAGCGCCGCCATCTCGTCGGCGATAGCGGCGAACACGGCGGCTTCGTCGGTGGCGATCAACGCCCCGTTCGTCCCGGGTCTGGCCGGGCCCAGAAATCTGAACGGCGTCCCCGGGAGCGGGCGGACGAACGACGGGTGGACGCCGACGAGGGTGCCGCTCTTTCGGACCTGCACGTGGCGGGCGTCCGCGCCCGTCCCGCGCTCGTAGGCCCTGAGCCACTCGTAGCGCTCGAAGACGCTGCCGGTGTCCGCCTGCTGGGCGACTATCGCGTTCCACTCCCCCTGTTTGACCTCGGTGATAGACCGGTGGACCGAGGTCGTGAGCGCGCTCATTGGCTGAACGTATCCGGCAGGCATCCTAACTGTATGTTTCGACGAAGCGGACGTTCTCAGCGGAGAGTCGGTCTGTAGATGGCTTTATATCCGTCACTAAACAGAGGGACGTATGACCGAACTTGCCGTCGGGGTAGTCGGGGCCGGCTGGATGGCCACAGACTACCACGTGCCGGCGTTCACCTCGCATCCGCGGACCCGCGTCGTCGCCTTCGCCGAGCGCGACGACGGCCGGCGGGCGACCGTCGAAAGGGAGCTGTCCCTCCCGGGCTACGCCGACGCCGAGGCCATGCTCGCGGCCCACGACCTCGACGTCGTCAGCATCTGCACACCGCCCAGCACTCACGAGGGGATTTTTCTGGCCGCCGTCGGGGCGGGCTGTCACGTCCTCTGTGAGAAACCCCTGGCGCTGTCGGCCGAGAGCGCACGGCGGATGGCCGAGGCGGCCGAGCGAGCCGGGGTCGTCACACAGGTCGGCTATCTCCACCGCTACTACCGGAACTACGAGCGAGCGCTGGAGCTGCTCGGAAACGACATGCTCGGCGACGTCGTCGAGGTTACCATCGCCCACCACTCGGCCCCGCCGTCGGTGGGCTGGTACTACAACCCCGACCTGTCGGGCGGTGGCGTCGCCCGCGACCTGTTCCCCCACTCGCTCGACGTGCTCTGTGAGCTGTTCGGCGAAGCGCCGGCCGTGACCGGGGCGACCGTCCGGCATCTCCGCGACCGTCCAGTGGAGGACGCGGCTCGCGTCTCGCTGTCGTTCGACGGCGTCCCGGTGGAGCTGTCGGCGACGTGGACACAGACCGAGGGCGTCAGCCGCGTCCTCGTCGTCGGCACCGAGGGGTGGCTGGAACTCGATTCCGAGACCCTGCAGGGCGACGTCCACGGGCGCCCCTTCGAGTTCAAACAGGGGTCGCTCCCGCTGGTGGACATCGGCGTCGCGAACCTGTTCCCCGCGGGCGACGAGGACGCCCACACCGCGCGCATCCACGACTTCGCGGACCACGCCGCCGCGGGCGACACCGAGACGGCGGCCCCGGCCAGCCGCGGTGTCGCCGTCGCCGAAGTCATCGACAGCGTCTACGAGCGAAGCGGCGCCGACGGGGAGGGCGGGCGATGAGAGTCCTCGTGACGGGCGCGACGGGTTTTATCGGCCTGAACCTGCTGGCGGCCCTCGATGACACCGACCACGAGCCCGTCGCGATGATTCGGCCCTCGTCCTCGACGGCGCGCCTGCCAGACGGCGTCGGTGTCGTCGAGGGCGACCTCGACGACCCCGGCTCGCTGGCCGCGACGCTCGACGGCGTCGACGGCGTCGTCCACCTCGCTGCCGCCGTCTACGACACGGCCCGAATGGCCGGGACGAACGCCACCGGCACCGAGCGACTGGTCGAGGCGGCGGCCGACGCCGACGTGTCCCAGTTCGTCTTCGCAAGCACCATCGGCGCCCACCCCGCGGTGCCCGCGGACGCCGACTCGGCGTACCAGCAGTCGAAACTCGCCTCAGAGGAGTTGCTCTTTGGCCGCGAGCATCCCTTCGAGGTGTCGGCCGTCTACCCGACCTACATCTTCGGGCCGCGGGACTACCGCCTGACCAGATTCGAGCACGTCCGTCCGGTGGCGACGAACCGCCTGCTCGTCCCGCCGCTGTACACCCTCGACGAGTACAACATCGTCCACGTCGACGACGTGACCGCCAGTGTCGTCCACTGTCTGGACGGCGAAGCCGCGGGGCGCCACCTCGTCACCGGGCCGAACCTCTCGAACAAGCAGGTGCTGGGTGCTATCGCCAGCCACACGCCCGGGAGCCACCGCGTCGTCAACGTCCCCTACGGTGCGATTCGGTGGGGCGTCAAACCGGCCATGGACCTGCTGTACCGCGTCGGCATCTCACCGGTGCCGGGGGAGGGGTTCCTCGAACGGGGTGACTACGGCACCGTCCGCGAGGAGCTCACGGAACAGGCACCGGTGTCCCAGCGGTCCTGGCGGGCCGCCGTCGGCGAGACGGTCGCGTGGTACGAATCGGTGGGTCTGCTGTAACATGCGCGGGCGTGGTCCCCGGGGAACGCTCTCGCCGCCGCCGCTTCGACGGACGATGAACCTCGCACGCGCGAGCTCCCTGCTGTTCGTCGTCGAGCTGTTGAACACCGCCATCGGCTTTTTCGGCACGGTCTACTTCGCCCGCGAGCTGGGGGCGACGCTGCTCGGCGTCTTCTTCCTGTTCGAGGCGACCCTGTACACGATGGCCACTGTCGTCGACTTCGGGCTGCGCGGGGCCGTCGAGAAGCGCATCAGCGCCGGCGAGGACCCGGGGCAGATGTTCGGCGCCGCGGTCGTCCTGAAGCTCCTGCTCATCGTGGTCGTCTCGGCCGCCGTACTGGCCGTCCGCGAGCCGCTCGCGGCCTACGTCGGGGCCGACCTCGCCGTGGAGCTCGTCGGCGTCGTCGTCGCCTTCGAGCTCTCTATGCTGGTCGTCCACGTCCTGCAGGGCGAGCTGCGGGTCGCCCAGACCGCCGTCCTGCACTTCCTGCGGAGCCTCACCTTCCTCACCGTCGCCGTCGGACTGCTCCAGTACGGGTACGGCGTCCGTGCGCTGGTGTACGCCCTGCTCGTCAGCTACACGGTGTTGCTCGTCGGCGCGAGTCTCCGCGTCTCGACGCCGCTGTCCCGCCCCGGCCGGTACCACCTGCGATCGCTGTACGACTACGCGAAGTTCAACGGCATCTGGGGGCTGGGCGGGCACGTCTACAACTGGATGGACGTCATCGTCATCGGCTTTTTCCTCTCGCAGGCCGCCGTCGGCGCCTACGAGCTCGCCTGGCGGCTGACCACGACGGCCATCATGTTCAGCACGGTCTTCGCCCGGGTCCTGTTCCCGCAGCTCTCGGCGTGGCAGGCCGACGGCGCGGTCGAGAAAGTCCGGGACCTGCTTTCGGACGCCATGACCACCTCGCTGTTGCTCATCGTCCCCTCGGTGGTGGGTGTGGCCGTCATCGGGCGGGAGATTCTGGGCGTCATCTTCGGGCCGGAGTACACCATCGCCGCGGCCGCGTTCCTCGTGCTCATGGTCGAGAAGCTCCCGCAGGCGGTGAACCTCGTCTTCGACAAGGCGATTCAGGCGTTCGACAGGCCCAAATACGGCGCTATCGCCACCGTTGTCTCCCTGTCGATGAACGTCGTCCTGAACGTCCTCTTGGTGCCCGTCTACGGCCTCGTCGGGGCGGCGTTCGCCACGCTCCTGTCGGTGACGGTGAACACACTGATCCTGGGCTACTACCTCGGGCGGCTCACCGCGGTCCGGTTCCCGGTCCGGGACGTGAGCTGGACCGTCGCCGCCGCCATCGGGATGGGGGTCGCCCTGGTCGGGCTGACACGGCTGCTGGCCGTCGAGACGCCGGCGACCCTCCTCGCGGCCGTCGCGCTCTCGGCGGCCGTCTACGGGGGCGGCGTGCTGGCGGCGCCGCCGCTGCGCGTGAAAATCGTGGAGAACGTGCGGAACATCCGCGGGTGAGAGGGTGTCGACGACCGAGAGCGTCCCCGGACAGGCCCGAGTCGCCGAGGTGCGCGGGCGTCGCTATCACGCGGACTCTCAGCTCGTCAGCCGGTAGACGACGCCCTGCTGTTTCGAGAGCGGATCCTCGGCCAGCGCCGCACGCGTTCCCAGCACGTAGCTGTCACCGTCGTCCTGCCCGAGCGAGAGCACCTGTATGTCGAGCCCGCCGTCGACCCGGAGCTCCCGCATGGGCCACTGACCCGAGGCCCGGGGCGTCGCGGCGACGAGCCGACCGGCGGCCGCGGTGAAGGAGCTCGTGAACACGCCAAAGAGGTAGTCGTCCCGTAGCGCGTCGATATCGCCGGCGTGGACGTGGCCGCCGATGACGGCGAAGCCGACGGCGTCGCCCGCCTCGTCGAAGTGGGGGAACTCCAGAACGGGGTCGAGGAGCGGTTCGCCCCGGTCGGACTCGACGACACACTCCCCGCCGGTGCTGGTCCCAAGTTGCGGGTCGTGACAGTGGAACCCCTCTTTCAGCGGCCAGCCGTAGTTGCCGCCCTTCTCGACGACGTTGACCTCCTCCCAGGTGGCCTGTCCCACGTCGCCCAGGATGAGCCGGTCGCCGCTGAAGGCCATCTTCCAGGGGTTGCGCAGCCCCCACGCGTACAGCTCGTCGCGACCGTCCGCACCGACCAGCGGGTTGTCGTCCGGGACGGCGTAGGGCAGGTCGCCGGTGCGTTCGTCCACGTCGATGCGGACGATACACCCCTTGAGCGTGTCGAGGTTTTGCCCGTTGAACGGGTTCAGCCCGTCGCCGAGGGCGCCATAGAGGTAGCCGTCCGGGCCGAACTCGATGGTCCCGGACTGGTGGATGGGACGGGGCCAGGGCAGGTCGAGCAGCACGCGCTCGCTGTCGGGGACGACGCCGGAGCGGTCCTCGGTGGCGCGGAACTCCGAGAGGCGTTCGCGGTGGTCCAGTTCGGGGTCGTCGCTGGGCGCGCTGTAGCGGACGTACAGGCGGCGGTTCGACGGGAACTCCGGGTGGAAAGCGAGCCCCAGCAGGCCGCGCTCGTCGTAGGCGACCCAGTTCGGGAGACCCTCCCCGAGGGCGACGAGGCGGTCCGAGATATCGAGGAACGGCGTCGACTGGAGTCCGTCGTCGTCGTGGGCGTACACCGTGCCGACCTGGTCGACGACGAACCGCCGGTCGTCGGCGGTGACGAGAGCGCTGGGCGAGACCAGTCCGCTCGCCACCTCGGTCACGCCGACCGTCGGCCCCCGTTCGAAGTAGTTCTCCGGCCCTCCGCCCGTCTCCCCGGTGGGCGTCTCACCCGTCGGTGTGCCCTCCGTCGGGGGAGTGGTCGCTCCCTCACGGCCGCCCAGCGAGCAGCCCGCGAGTGCCGTCGTCACACCGACGGCGCCGAGCGTTCGTAACAGCCGTCGGCGCGAGAGTCGCGAGCTACCGGGTGGGCGATTGGGAGTTCGCCGAGTCATATCACGGCGTAGTGTCGGAGCTATTTAACAGTTAGTCGGAACGCGAGCGGAGTCCGATTCCGGTGCAACTACCCTCCGAGTGGTAGTGAGCGAGTCGGCGAGCGAGCAGACAGTGGCGGTCACGCGGTGTTCGACAGACCGCGAATTGCCACGGAACGTCCACAGACGATTAGAGTGTTCACTGGCGCAATTCCACCGCCCAGTCGTTTTTATCGCGAGACGTTCTCGTTGTTTCATTACAGATATTCGACGACTGTAGTAGTAAGGGGTATATTTGCTGGTAGATTATGGTACTGAGATGGCAACAGAACCACCACCCGGAGATGGCGATAGCGACCTGTCACGTCGGACACTGCTGAAGCTCACGGGCGTCAGCGCGCTCGGAGCGACGTCGCTGGCCGGCTGTCTGGGAGCTGACACCCGGTCCGAGTATCTGCTCGGGTACGGCGGCGTCAGCTGGCGTGTCAGCGACATCGTCTCGCCGGCACTGTTGTCGTCGACGCTCGCGGTCGTCGGGCCGAGCGACGGGCTGGTCGGCCACTGGCCGCTCGACGGGACCGACGGGACCGTCACGGACGTCGCCGGCGGTAACGACGGCGCGGTTCGGGGCAACCCCGACCGGGGCGTCCCCGGCGTCTACGACTCGACGGCCTGCGAGTTCGGGGGCAGTCCGGACAACTACGTCGAGGTGGCAGACGCCGGGGCGCTCCGCCCCGACGCCGTCACCTTCGGCGGCTGGTACCGGACCGGGAGCGGCGCCAACAGCCAGACCGTCGTCCAGAAAGCCGACAGCCGCTACGGCGACCGGGGGTACGCCGTCGAGGTCCAGACCGACAACAGCCTGCGGGCCCACGTCGGCGTGGAGAGCGGCCAGGCGTCGGTCAACCCGTGGGGCGTAGCCACGCAGGACGACCAGTGGCACCACGTCTGCTGTACGTGGGACGGCGGCGTCCTCGTGATGTATCTCGACGGGGCGGAAGTTGGCCGGGACAGCAGCCAGTCCGGTCGCGTGGTCCACAGCGACCGGTCGCTGTACATCGGCTGGGGCGACAACGGCTACACCAGCTACTACGACATGGACGGGGCCATCGACGAAGTGCGGGTGTACGGCCGCGCCCTGACCGACGACGAGGTCACCGCGCTGTACGAGGGGGTCGTCACGCCCACGCCGACGGAGACGGAAACTGCGACGGCTACACCCACGCCGACGGCTATACCCACGCCGACGGAGACGCCAACGCCAACGGAGACATCAACGCCGACAGCTACCCCCACACTCACGCCGACACCAACCCCTACGCCAACGCCGACGCCGACAGCTACCCCCACACCCACGCCAACGCCGACGCCGACACCCACACCGACGCCGACAGAACCGTCGTCACAGCCGGCGCCGGTGGCGCGCTGGGCGTTTGCCGAGACGGGCGCCACGACGGTGGCCGACAGCGCCGGCGCGGCGGACGGGTTCGTCCGCGGGTCGCCGACGCTCGACACCGACGGCGTGTTCGGCGGCTCGGGCGTCGCCTTCGGTGCCAGCCCGGACGATTACGTCGAGGTCCCGAACACGGGGGCACTGAACCCGACGGCGGCGCTCTCTTTTGGCGGCTGGTACCGAACGACGAGTGGCGACCTGGAACAGACCGTCGTCCAGAAGGCCGACTCGCGGTACGGCGACGAAGGGTACGCCGTCGACGTCCAGACCCCGAGCAGTATCCGGGCCCACGTCGGCGTCGAGAGCGGCCAGGCGTCGGTCAATCCCGACGTCGAGACCTACGACGGCGAGTGGCACCACGTCTGCTGTACCTGGGACGGTGAGACCCTCGTGATGTATCTCGACGGGGCGGAAGTCGACCGGGACAGCAGCCAGTCCGGCGGCGTCGTGCCGAGCAACCGGTCGCTGTACGTCGGCTACGGCGACAACGGCTACACCAGCTACTACGGTATGAACGGGGCAATCGACGACGTGCGCGTGTACGACGTCGCACTGACGGCCGACCAGGTCGCCGCGCTGGTCGGCGGGACCGATTCGGGCGGGTCGACCGAGGAGCCGACGCCGACACCCACTCCGACGCCGACGACTACCCCCACGCAGACTACTACCCCGACACCGACGAACACCGCGACGCCGGTGCCGAACGACGAGTTCGGCGAGCGCGGCTACGGCAGCTACGGCTACGGCGGCGGCGACGGGAGCAACTGATGACAGACAACCACCAATACGAGACTCCGGCCGAGGGAACCCTCGACTGGGACGAACCGCTGAACCGCAACTTCGAACGAATCGACACGGACGTCGAAATCCGCGACACCGACGCCAGTCGCTCGAACTACGTCGCCAAGGCCGGCGCGAAGTTCCTCGCGACCGACACCGGCAACGTCTATCTGGGCGAGGGCGGCGCCTGGAACCAGCTCGGGACCATCGGCGCGGGCGGGGCGACCTCGGTCGAAGGCGACGGCGTAACCTCGCTGTTGCTGCAGGGCGTTGTCGTCGCCATCGGCCGCAACAACACGGCCCCGCAGTCGGTCGACCCCGCCGGGACGGACACCCCGATTCAGGACGCACTCGACATCGTGAACGCCGCGGGCGGCGGCGAGGTCCGCCTCCCCGCCGGCGTCGTCGAGGAGACGGGGCCGATTCGCCCCTACGAGGAGACCCAGCTCCTGGGGCTGGGCGTCGAGATATCGAAGGTATCCATCACCGACCGGAGCGCCGACGGCATCCTGTTCGACCGCGACTCGGGCACCAGCCGCGTCAAGCTGGACGGCTTCGCGCTGAACGGGCCGGCCGGCACCCAGCCGACCGGCGTGGCCATCCACCACACGAACCGGGATACGCAGGACCTCTTCGTGGGGCGCCTGCTGTTCTGGGGCTGGAACAACTCGGTCTACCGCGTCGACCAGGACGTGGGCCCGTTCCAGTGTCGCCACGAGCAACTGACCATCTACGAGTGTGACGCCGGCGACGAGGACGGCCTCTTCGAGTTCCGCTCGTACTACGGCCCGGCCAACTGGTTCGGCACCATCGCGGCCTACCCGAGCGCGACCGTCAGCGGCCAGAACACGACGGTGTTCTACTCGCGCGGCGGGACCCAGACGGTGGACTATCTCACGATGGGCGGGTCCGCCGGCGTCGCCATCGACCAGACGTGGGACAGCCTTCTGGAATTTGGCAACGTCCACTGGGAGCCGACGACGAACCCGACGAACCCGCCGGCTATCGTCCGTCTGCGCGGCCACGGGACGGCCGTCATCGACACGGTCAAACACGTCACCGGCGTGGCCGACTACGTCTACGAACTGGGCTTCGACAGCTTCAGCGGGAACGCGCCCAACCGGAAGATTCTGGGCCCCTACATCGAACTGGGCGCCGAGGCGGATATCACGTCGAACCTCGTCAACCTCGCCTACCCCGTCGACCCCGACGAGCCGTCGCTCTACCAGGGGTCGCCCGACGACGTGACGGTGACACACAGCGAGGGCGCCACCGGCGGCTTCCGTGCGCTCGGGACCGCGGGGACCGGTTTCTAGCCACGGCGAGCCTATGGGATTAAGTACCGCCGTCGCCACTGACTGATAACTGTATGCCCGACAACACGGGAGACGACGAGTTGCTCGCTCACTCGAAGTACCGGCCCGACCCGCTGGCGAGCAGACTCCGGACCCGACTCGCCAGGTCGACGCTGATAGAGCGATTGGCCTGGCACACCGGTGAGAAACTGCACATGCGACAGCCGAAATCGACCCACTCCCCGCCGGCGGCCGACGTCGACGGACTGTACGACGGCGAGAACGTCCCCGAGTACCCCTCGGCGGCCGAGCGACCGCCCGCCCGGTTCGTCCCCTCCGACCACATCAGTCCGGTGTTGACTGCCGCCGACGTGACCGACTTCGGGCGGACCGACTGCGTCGCGGACCCCTTTCTCTTTATCACCGACTCGGGCGAGTGGCACTGCTTTTTCGAGGTGTACACGCACAACCGCGACCCCACGGCGGCCATCGCGCACGCCGAGAGCGACGACGGCTACGACTGGGCGTACGACCGGGTCGTCCTGGAGACGGACGAACACCTGTCCTACCCCTACGTGTTCACCTGGCAGGGGGACCACTACATGGTGCCCGACCGCTGGGCCAAGGAGCGCGGTCCGGCTCCCGTGACGCTGTACCGGGCCGACTCGTTCCCCCACGAGTGGACCGAGGTCACGGACCTCGTCCGGCCCGCGACGCCGCTGCACGATTTCAGCCCGTTCCGCTGGGAGGACCGCTGGTGGGCGCTGCTGGGCGACGGCACCGACCTCTATGCCTACTACAGCGACGCGCTCGAAGCGTCCGACTGGACGCCACACGAGGGGAACCCGGTCGCCCGGAACCGGCCCCGGGCGGCCCGGCCCGGCGGTCGCCCCGTCGTCTTCGACGACCACGTGCTGGCGTTCTATCAGGACTGCAAGCGGCGCTACGGCGAGCGCGTGCGGGCCTTCGAGATAACCGAGCTCACGCCGACGACGTACACGGACGCTGAGCGCGCCCACTCGCCGGCGCTCGAACCGCCGGGCGGGCTGGGATGGAACTCCGGCGCCATGCATCAGGTCGACCCCTGGTACGACGGCGAGGGGTGGCACTGTGCGGTCGACGGGAACCTCGGGCTGGGGTATCAGCTGCTGGGCGAACACCACTGGGCCATCGGTATCTATCGCGCCTAGGGAGGCCGGCAGGGCCTGGCCTACGGGAGCTCCTGGGGCACGGGGTCGGGCGCCAGCAGCCCTTCGAGGAAGCCGAGACCGTAGTAGCCGTACTGGGCCGCGAGCATGAGCGGCACGAGCAGGGCCAGCCCGCTGTGGCGGTCGCGGTACACCTGCCGCGTCGCGTAGCCGCTGACCAGCAGGAAAGAGAGCGCGAGCAGCGGGACGTTGCGCAACCGGCGCTTGCCGAGGTCGTCGAGCGCCGCGACCGAGCCGCCCAGTAGGGCGAGCGAGGGCAGCGCCGAGTACCACCGGATGACTTTGCCGTGGCGGCGCTGGATACGGGCCATCGCGTAGCCGTAGGAGCGGCTCTTCTCGCAAAACGCGGCGAAGGTCGGCGAGAGGTGGTGTGAGACGGCGATAGCCGGGTCGAAGAGGAACCGGTGGCCCGCCTCGGAGAGACGGAAGTGAAACTCCGCGTCCTCGCCGACGTTGATGTCGCCGTCGAAGCGGTAGGCGTCGAATATCGAAGCGTCGTAGAGGACGTTACAGCAGGCGACCGAGCGGACCTCCCGGACCCGGTCGATGGCGTGGGACTGGGGCGAGCCGCCGGAGCCGAACACCGTCCCTTGGAGGCTCCCGACCAGTTTCGCGAAGGGCGGGTCCGACGGGAACGGCCGGTTCGGGCCGCCGACGCCGACGATATGGTCGTCCGCGTCCGCGATGCGGTCGACGTGTGAGCGCAGCCACGTGGACGGGACCGCACAGTCCGAGTCGGTGAAGGCGACGAAGTCGCCGGCGGCAACGTCGACGCCGCGGTTCCGACAGGCACCGATGGTCCCGCCCTCGACGACGTGGAACTGCGCGCCGTGGTCGCCGGCGAGCCCGGCGGTCCCGTCGGTGCTCCCGCCGTCGACGACGACGACCTCGTACCGGTCGTCGGGATAGGTCTGGTCGGCGAGCGAGGAAAGCGTCTCGCCGACGGTCCGCTCGGAGTTGTAGGTGACGACGACGACCGACACGAGCGGGTCGGTCGCCTCGTCGGGGCGCTCGTCCGTCACGGTTGCTCGCTCGCGGGGTCAGCGAATAGTCCTGTCGGTGCCGGCGTCAGCCCAGGCCGGTCCCGGCAGCGCCAAGGACGCGGAGGCTACCGGTCCCCCGGGACCCGTTCACGTCGACGTCCCCGGAGCGACCGAAGTACCACGAGCGACGGGTCCGGTCGAGCTGGCCGGTGACAGCGACGATGTTCTCGCGGATCGTCCCGCGGCCCTCGCGCGGGCCGAACAGGACCGCGTTGCCGGTGCCGTCTGCGAGTTCGTAGACGTACCGGACCGAACCCGAGTCGACGAGGACGTCGGTGACCCGCGTCGCCCCGTCGCCGCCGATACGGACCAGCGACTCCGGGACCGACCGCTGGTCGACCGGCTCGTAGTGGAGGCGCCCGACGTGGAGGCGCCCCTCGCGGATATCGACGAGCCGTCCCGTGGTCGCACCGGTCGTGATGTCGCCGACGGAGAGCCCGCCCCCGCGCTGGTACAGCAGGCCGCTGTCGGCGCCGCTCCACGACGCCGACGGGTACGCCACCACCGTCCCGAACCAGTTGGCCGGGCCGTAGGCGGCACGCCATTCGAGAAGCGCGTCCTCGTCGCCGGCGTCGCAGTCGTCCATCCGGAGGAAATCGTGGCGACCCTGAAAGGGGCCGACGCCCTCCTCGACCCGGTACACCGAGTTCGTCCACCCCCAGCAGTAGAGCCGGCCGACGTAGAAGTCCGCCGGGTCGGTGACGGGGTCGGCACCGTTGTCGCGGAAACGTATCGCCACGCCCGACTCGGTGTCCGGGCCCGGTCCCCGGAGCTCGAAGCCGTCCAGCTGGACGCGGTTCGCGCGCTGGACCCGGTCGAACCGGATGCCGTCGGTGCCGGACCGGGCGATTTCGAGGACGGAGACGTTCATCCCGAAGCCGTAAATCCCGGTGTTTGCGTGCGGGCGAACGGGACCGCGCTCGCGCGTCCGCCCCGGCGGGAGGTAGACGCGACCGCCGGAGTCCGCGATGGCGTCCAGCGCGTCTTGGACCGGCGTCTCGGTCCCGTCGGTCGCGACCGTCGTCCGCTCGAAGTTGGGTCCGACAGCGACGACCCGCCCGGTCACGAGCGAGTCGACGGCCGACGGCGTGGCCTGTGTCTCGGTCGGCACCGCCTCACCGCCCCACAGCGAGCAGCCGGCGGTCGTCGACGCGAGCAGGGCAGCGAGGTAGGCGCGGCGACCGAGCGGGGGCGTCACGGTACCAGCTCAGTTCGGGCGATAGGAAACACACTGCCGTCCGTAGGGTATCGGGCAGGAAAAGCGTTATCTAACTGAATACTCCCCGGAAGGCATAACACAGGACTCGGTGTATAGCAGGACACTACACCGTCCCACCGCCGTGTGGCGACGTGCTCTCTCATGTCAGATGACGCTCCCTCCCGAAGCGACGTGCCCGTCGAGTCAGCCCACCCCTACCGCGCCCTCGGCTGCGCGACGGAGCACCCGAGCCACGTCTTCCCGGTTCGGACGCCGTTCAACCACCGCTCGTTCGACGCGCTCGCAGCCACCGGCGTCGACCTCGACGTGGTGTCACCGACGCCCTTCGCCCCGCCGGTCGGCCCGTTCTCGGAGTACCGACACGTCCCGAAGACCGAGCGCTGGGGAAGCTACGAGGTCCACTATCCGCGGTACCTCTACGCGCTGCCGAAACGCTACTTCTACCACCGCTCGGGCGACTCGCTGCGAAGGCGCGCGCGGCGCTACGTGGAGTCGACCTTCGAGACGCCCCACGACGTGGCCCAGGCCTGCAGTTTCTATCTCGACGGCTACGGTCTCCTCGACTACTGTCGAGCCCACGACATCCCGCTGGTGGCGCTCTCGCACGCGGGCGACCTGAAGAACTTCGAGACGTTCAACGACGGCGTTCAGGCCCGGATTCGCGAGACCATCGACTACGCCTCGGCCGTCCTGACCGTCAGCGACGAACTCGCCGACATCGCCCGGCGCTTCGCCCCCGCGAGCAAGGTGGAGACCCTCCCCATCGGCGAGGACCCCGAGAAGTACCCCCGTGACCGACGCGAGGCGATTCGCGCGGAGCTGGGTATCGACCCCGACACGAAGCTGCTGCTGTACGTCGGCCGCTTCGAGAAGGAGAAGGGCGTCCGGGAGCTGGCCGCCGCGCTCGAAGCACTGGACCGCGAGGACGTGAGCGTCGCCGCCGTCGGCCACGGCGGGGCGCTGCGCTGGTGGTTCCTCGACAGGCTGGGGGAACTGCGCCACCCCGCACACGCCTACTGGGAGCTCGACCCCATCGCCGTCCGGCGGCTGCACGTCGCGGCCGACCTGCTCGTCCTGCCCAGCTACTTCGAGGCGCGGCCGACGGTCATCTACGAGGCGATGGCCGCCGAGACGCCCGTGCTGGCCTCGAACGTCGGCGGCATCCCGGAGATGGTCGTCGACGGCGAGACCGGCGTGCTCGTCCCGCCGTACGACGCCGCGGCGGTGACCGAGGCGCTCGATTACCTGCTCGACGACCCCGAGCGACTGCGGGAGCTGGGCGTCGCCGGCCTGCAGCGGCTGCTGGACCAGCAGTGGACGTGGACCCGCCACGGCGAGCGCCTGACCGAGGTCCACCGGAGGGTCATGCGTGACTGAGCCCCGCGTCAGCGTCGTGGTTCCGGCCTACGAGCGCGCCGACGTGGTCGGCCGGGCCATCGACAGCGCGCTCGCCCAGACGATGGCCGACCTCGAAGTGGTCGTCGTCGACGACGGCAGCAGCGACGGGACGCGGGGCGTCGTCGAGGGGTACGACGACGAGCGGGTCCGCCCGCTCGCCCACGAGCGAAACCGGGGCGTCAGCGCCGCCCGCAACACCGGCGTCGCGGCGGCCCGCGGCGAGTACGTCGCCTTCCTCGACTCGGACGACGAGTGGCTCCCCCGGAAGCTCGAACGGCAACTGGCCGCCGTCGACGAGCGCGGCGAGGGGTGGGTCGGGGCCTACTGCGACGTGGCGACGGCGGGGCTCTCGGCGGCCGGGCGACTCGCCACGGTCGTCTCGGAGCGCTTGTTTCGGTCGACGGCACCGCGGGAGGGCGGCCGGGAGCTGGCCGAGTCGCTGCTCTCGATGCAGGTGTTCATGGGGCCGGGGTCGACGCTGCTGGTCGAACGGAGCGCGCTGGCGGCCGCCGGCGAGTTCGACGAGGGGCTCGCTATCTACGAGGACTGGGACCTCGTCCTCCGGGTGCTCGGCGTCGGGAAACTCGCCTACGTCGACGAACCGCTCGCGCTGACCCACTTCACCGGGGACGCCCCCGCGGAGGCCTACGTGGCAAACGACCGCCGGTACCTGGAGCGAAACGCCGACCTCGTTCGCGAGCTCGAAGCCCGTGGGGTCCCGGTCCGGCAGGTGCACCGGATGGGACTCGTCGGCCACTTCCTCGCCGAGGGCCGCTTTGGCGAGGCCGCCGACTACCTCGACGCCGGGACCGTCGCGCGCCCCAAGAACCTCGCCAGGCTGGCGTTCTGGTCGGTGCTGGGCCTGCGGGCCCTCGCCGGGAGGGAGCGATGAGCGGTCCCGCCGACGGAGCGCCCTACGACGTGCTGGCCTGCTGTATCCACCACCAGAGCCACTCGCTGCAGGTCCGATCGCCGTTCAACCACCGGTCGTTCGACGCCATCAACCGGACGAACGCCGACCTCGACGTGGTGGTGCCGACGCCCGTCGCGCCGCCGGTCGGGCCCAACTCCGAGTACTCGCGGGTCCCGAAGACCGAGCGGTGGGGGACCTACGTGGCCCACTACCCGCGCTTTCTCTACATGGTTCCCAAGCGGCACTTCTACCACATCTCGGGCGACTCGCTGCAAAAGCGGGTGCCCCGCTACGTCGAGCGGACGTTCGAGACGCCCCACGACATCGTCCACACCTCGGACATCTATCTGGACGGCTACGGGCTCCTGCCGTACTGCCGGGCCCACGACGTCCCGCTCGTGGTCAACAGCCACGCCGTCGACCTCCACAACTTCGATTCGTTCAACGAGCAGGCCCAGCGGCGCATCCGGGAGACCGTCGACTACGCGGCCCGTATCCTCGTCGTCAGCGACGAACTGGCCGGCGTGGCCCGGCGTTTCGCCCCCGCCGAGAAGGTGACCACCGTCCCCATCGGCGAGGACCCCGAGAAGTTCCCGACGGACCGGCGCGAACAGATTCGGGCCGAGCTCGGTATCGACCCCGACACGAAACTGCTGCTGTCGGTCGGGGCCTACACCGAGCAGAAGGGGCTCAAAGAGCTCGTCGCGGCCGTCGACGCGCTCGACCGCGACGACGTGATGCTCGTGACGGTCGGCCACGAGGGGGACCTCCGGTGGTGGCTGCTGGACCGGCTCGGCGAGCTCTCCCACCCCGCCCGCTCGCAGTGGCGGTTAGACCCCGTGGCGCTGCGGCGCTGGCAGGTCGCGGCCGACGCCCTCGTCCACCCTAGCTGGCGGGAGGGGCGCCCGACGGTCGTCTACGAGGCGATGGCCGCCGAGACGCCCGTCGTCGCCTCGGACGTCGGCGGCATCCCGGAGATGGTCGTCGACGGCGAGACCGGCGTGCTCGTCCCGCCGAAAGCCCCCGAGCGGCTGACGGCGACGCTCGACCGGCTGCTCGACGAGCCGGCGCGGCTGCGCGAGATGGGACGGGCCGGCCGCCAGCGGCTGCTGGACCAGCAGTGGACGTGGTCACATCACGCCGAGCAGGTGACCGAGGTCCACGCGGAGGTGCTGGCCGAATGGTGAGCGAGACAGTCTCGGTCGTCATCCCGTACAGCGAGCGGTACACGCCCGAGTCGATGCTGGAAGAGGCGAAACGCACGGTCGCGGACCAGACCGTCCCGACCGAGCTGGTCGTCGTCGACGACGTCGACACCGGGCCGGCGGACGCCCGCAACGCGGGGCTGGAGCGGGCCGGCGAGCGCTACGTCGCCTTCCTCGACGCCGACGACCTCTGGGCCACCGACAAGCTCGAACGCCAGCTCGACCGGATGCGGGAGACCGGGGCCGGGCTCTGCGTGCAGGGGCCGCCGACGACGCTCGACGATTTCGTCTACGACGTGTTCGTCGGCGAGCTCTCGGAGGTCACCTCGGCCATCCTCGTCGACACGGAGCAGGTCGGCGTCCGCTTCGAGACGGGGCTCCAGCGCGGCGAAGACCTGCTGTACGTCCTCGAAGCGGCGACCGAGGGCGGCGTCTGTTGCTGCCCGGACCTGTTCTCGCGGCGCCGCCACGAGGGGAGCATGATGGCCTCGGGGATGGCCGTCGACGAGTACCGCGAACACGCCAAACGCTTCGGCTATCTGGTCAGCGAGCGGGTCCCGGCCGCCCAGCCGTATCTCACGGTCTACTACAACCAGCTCTACACGGACCTCGGCGTGGCCTGTCACGCCGCCGGCGACTACGACCGCGCGGTCACCTTTCTCGGGCGGGCGGTCCGCATCACGCCGCACCCCTACTCGGTCGCCTATCTGGCGCGGAGCGTGCTGTTCCGCGCGCTCCCGTTCTCGCCGTAGACCCCGCGGAACCCGTCCGAGCTCCGGTACACCCGGACGCCGTCCGTCGTGTACACTTTGTTCGCCGTCGCGTCGGCCGCCTCGAAGCGCCGCTGTGAGACGGCGAAGCTGTTCAGGTCGCCGGTGCGTACCCCCTGGCCGAGCGCGACCACGTGGTCGGTCCAGCGCTCGCGCGCGACGAGGTAGGTCGCGTCGGTTCGCACGCCCGCCGAGCGGGCCCGGAGCGGCCGGGTCGCGTTGAACCGGGCGGTCTCGAAGGCCCGGTTGGTCACCCGGTCGGTGGCCACGGTGCCGTTGCCGTACCCCTGTACGAACGCCGCAGTCGTCCGGACCGACCGGTACTCGCCGTTCGACATCGACACCTGCTCGCGCGGCTCGTCGATGTAGACGCGGGTCGTGTCGTCGGCCGCGAGGACGGTAAACGCCGTCGCGCCCCCGAGGGTCGCCACCAGCAGGAGCGACGCGACCACGTAGCGGCGCTCGACGGCGAGCGCCCGGTGGAGGCCGACGGCCAGTGGCAACAGCGCGAACAGCGACACGACGAACTTCAGCCGCTCTATCTGTGGAATCGGGACGGGAAGCGGGAGCAACAGCGCCGAGAGGCCCAGCCCGGTGACAGCGAGCGTGAACCCGCGCCGGTACGCCGAGAGGTCGTCGAGGAGTTCGTAGCCCGCGAGCAGCAGGACCGCGCCCAGCCCGGTGGCGTACAGCCCGGTCGGCGTCAGCAGCCACGCGACCGCCCGGTCGAGCGTGTCGGCGGGCAGTGTCACGCCGTAGGTGAACAGCCGGGCGGTCGGCACGTCGACGACGTCGAACAGCACGCCGAGGGTCAGCTCGAAGATACCGACGAGGATGAGACTCGGCGAGTAGGCCCAGTAGACGAGGAGGAAGAGCCCGCCGAGAACGCCCGGAAACAGCCACCGGTATCGCAGCGAGCGGCTCAGGCCGGCCTCGGGGAAGAGCCGCGAGCGCGCGAGCGCCACCGGCGCGGCGGCCGCGAGCAGGCCGGCAAAGAGGAGATACGTCAGGTGGTGGGTGACGACCATCGTCGCCACCAGCGCCAGCACGAACACGGAGTGGCGGCGGTAGGGCCCCTCGAACCGGGCGCTCAGGAGCTGTCTGTTGGCGTAGAGAGCGACCAGCAGGAGGACGACAGCGAGCGCCTGCGGGTAGAAATACAGCGCGTGGTACGCGAAGAACTCCAGAACGGCGGCCGCGAGCGCCGTCGCCAGTCCAAGCCGCGTCGAACCGAAGACGGCCGCTCCCAGGAGATACGCGAGCGGGACACACAGCGTGAACAGCGCGACGCCGGTGAGCACCAGCGCGTCGTAGGCCGGCAGCCCCGTGATGTGCGTGACCGTCCCGACGAGGAAGTGAAAGACGGGATAGAGGTCGTACCCGTGGGGAATCGCGGGCGTGTACCGCGCCCGAACGAGGGTGTCGACGGCGGCGACGTGAGCGAACGTGTCGGTGCCGCCGAAGTAGAAGCCGGTCGTGAGATACTTGCCCAGCCGCGGGGCGACAAACAGCGCACAGAGCTGTGTCAGCACGGCCGGGACGGAGGGGTCGGCCCGGAGCTGGAGCGCGACGAGGGCGAACCCGACCGGGAGGACGACCGCGAACGGGAGCAGGCGGGTGTCGAGCATCGCCGTGGCGACGACGGCGCCGGCGGCCAGCGCGACGACGGCTTTCGTCGCGATATCGGGGGAGAGACGCCGCGACGCCGACGGCGGTCCCGCACGGGAGGCGGCGTACAGCGCTAGCGCGACGACCGCGCCAAAGAGGGTGAACGCGGCGCGAAGCAGCGTCGGCCGCGGGACCAGTTCGAGAACGGCCGCGGCGACCAGTCCGACGACTGCTAGCAGACAGACAGCGACGGGGACGTAGGAGGGCCGTCGGAACTGCGAGAGAGAGACCATCGATGCGTTGCCTCCCCTTCAGTGGGCGGTAGCAAAAGTGTTGCAGTTGCGATGCACGCGGCGGGAACTGGAACGCAGCGGACGAGCGGGGCCGGTCAGCGCCGGACCGCGGGGGACCACCACGGCGCCCGCAAGAAGTGCACGAGGAAGACGAGGCCGGCGAACACCGCGAGGCCGACGGCCGAAAGCAGCGGCGTCGTCAGTTCGATGCCGCCGACGAGCGCCCCCAGACCGGCGTAGTCGTCGTAGGGGTAGGCCGGCAGGACGGGCCACAGGAGGAACGTGAACTCCTCGACCCGCCAGTAGTACACCGCGACGTAGACGTCACCGACGAGGTGGCTGGCGTAGCCGACGGCGAAGGCGAGCCCGACCTCGGCGTGGCCGCGGTGGCGGGCGACGGCGAGGACGGCAAGCGAGAGCGGGACGGCGAGCACCAGCGAGTGCGCCAGCGACCGCCCGGAGGGGATGAGGGCGAACCACCAGGCCAGCGGTTTGTCGACGAGGTCCGGGAGCTGCGTGGCGAAGACCACGGCGAGTAGCTCCGCTTTCGAGAGGCGCCCACGCAGCCCCAGGGCGACGAGCGCTCCGGCCAGGAGGACGAAGAGCGCGTAGCCGAAGGCGGCGTGAGTCCACGGGAACATCTCTGTGACAAGGACGGTGCCAACTGGCTTGAACCCGCCGACCGAGTGACGCGCCACTGGGACCCACAGGAACTATAGTCGTCGCCGGGGTAGCGGACCTGAGATGACCACAGCGAGACAGCGCCGGTTCCTCTACGCCCAGACCGGGTGGACGCTGGGGAGTGTCGGGCTGCTGGCGACGGCCGGGGCGCTGACACTGGAGTTCGTCTTCGTGAGCGCCTTTTTCGGACTGGCGCTGCTCACGGCGCTGACCGCACCGGTCCACGCGACGCCGGCGTGGCGCTCGCGGCTCCGCTGGCCGCTCGTCGCGGGAACGGTCGTGTTCGCTGTCGTCGTCGGACTGCGAACGCTCGAGAAGTTCGTCGCCACGTTCTAGGGCCGGCTACTCGCGCCAGTGACAGGCCACGACCAGCCGGCCGTCCTCGACTGTCGGGTCGACCCGGACCGGCGCCGAGAGCGCGTCGGCGAGCCCGACGCCGACGACGGAGACGGCGGGATGGTCGAACAGCTCCGCCGTGCCGACCTGCACGCCGGTGACGGTGACTTCGACGCCCGTGTCGGTCGTCCGGCTCCGCGCGCCGGCGGCCAGTTCGAGGTCGTGGACGACGGCGTCGAGGAGGACCGGCACGCGGTTCTCGACGGTCGGCTCGGAGGCTGGCTCCGCGAGCGGCGCCAGCAGGCGCTCGCCGACGGGGTCGAGCGCCGTCCCGGGCCGGTCGCCGGAAGCGTCCCCCCCGACGACGAGCGAGACGGAGTCGCCGTCGGGGACGTATCGGTGCGGGCCGGTGCCCGCGAACCGGCGCGCGTTCCCCGCAGCGACGGCGTGGACATCCGTCGCGACGGCTGCCGGGACCGTCGCGGTGGTGGTGACGAACCGCAGGAGCACGGCGGCAAACAGCGCGGTGCCGCCCCAGGCGAAAAGCAGCGTCTCGAAGGCCGGGACGGCGACGGCGGCCCCGACGAGGCCGACCCCGAGGACCCCGAACGCGGGGGCCGGGTTCCGCGGGCCGAACCGGTCGCGGAGCCCGCCACCGGTTGCGGCCTCGCTACCCACGCTGGCCCACCGCCGCTGGTGCCGCTCGGAACATGTCCCGAGGGTGTCGGGCAATCCGCTTAGTTGTTGGCATCGGTCGTGAGTCGCTTCATCGTCGGGTGGACGTTCAGCACGTGCATCAGTATCGCCGCGATACACAGCAGGATACCGCCGACTGCGAACAGGATCGAGACGAGGAGCTGGTGGGCATACACCGTGCCGGTCTCCAGATACGTCGTGAGCAACAGGACCGTGACGGCGATACCCATGACCGTCGAGATGGCGCCGGGCATCCCCACGACCAGAAGCGGGCGGCCGTACTCGACGGTCCAGACGATGTTGCGCAGCAGGTCGACGCCGTGTGAGAGCGAGCCCTGCGAACTGGAGTTCTCCACGTCGTAGTACACCGTCGTCGGCACCTCGCTGATACCGAGTCTGGCCCGGTGGGCGTGATAGAGGATGTCGGTGCTCGCGCCCATGTTGTTCCCTATCATCGGGTCCGCCGCGAGCGAGCGGACGGCCCGTCGGCTGTAGGCCCGGTAGCCGCTCTGCGTGTCGTGGACGAAGCCGCTCGGGCGGAGATTCCCCATACTCGCGTTGGTGAGGCCGTTGATGAGCCCGAGGCCGATAGACCGGACGAACGGGATCTTCGTGTCCCGCTCGCCCACGTACCGGCTGCCGATGACGATATCGGCGTCGTCGCGGGTCTGGGTCTCTACCAGCATCGGGATGTCCGAGGGGTCGTGTTGCCCGTCCGCGTCGATGACGACGAGATGCTCCGCGTCGCGGTCCGCGGCCGTCCGGAAGAGGGTCTTGAGCGCCCCGCCGTAGCCGCGGTTCACCTCGTGAATGACCACCGATGCCCCGGCCTCCCGGGCACGAACGGCCGTCTCGTCGCGGCTCCCGTCGTCGACGACGACCACCTCGTCGGCGAAGGCGGCCGCTCGCTCCACGACGGCGCCGATGCTCGTGGCGGCGTTGTACGCCGGGATGCCGACGACGACCGTCGGGCTGTCGGACGAGGTGGTCCAGTTCTCCGGAATCGCGACCACCTCGTAGTCGGCCCTCTCGTACGCCTCGGCCGTCCGGTCGTAGTCGATGCGCGGGCAGTCCCGCGTCTGCAGGACGATGCCGGGCAGCCCCCGCTCGCGGGCGGCCTCGGAGAGTAGCCGGTTGAGGGCGGACTGGGAGGTCTTCGTCCCCGGCGGCTCGACGACGAGCGCGCCGAGCGAGGAGAGCTGGTCGAGCGACTCCACGTCGGCCGAGCGGCCGCTGTAGGTGACAAACACCGTGTGGCCCCGCCGGGTCGCCCGCAACACCGTCCGCAGCGCCGCGTCCCCGTTGGTCGGCGTGAGCACGACGCCGATGGCGGCGCCGTCCAGGGGCGAGACCGCGCGTTCGGAGTCGGCGGCCGCCCGGGACCCGTTCGATGTCGGCCCCGAAACGACCGGGAGCTCCAGGCCCTGACTGCCGAGCAGTCGGTCCGGCGCCACCACGAGTGGCGCCTCCTGTCCGTCCGGCCCCCGCCAGACGGCACGGATACCGCCGTCCGTCCGCAGGTCCGTGTCCAGTTCGACCGTCAGGTCGGCGAGCGTCGGCTCCTCGGAGCCGGCGAGCACGTAGCCAAAGCGGACCACCTCGTCGGGACCGACAGCGGTCTCGACGTCGAGCGTCCCACCGTTTTCGACCGAATGCTCCGTCCGGCCGAGGTGGAGCGTGTGCGAGTCCGGGAGCGTATCAGTGATTCGGACCACCGTCGAATCGCTCCCGTCCCCGGTCATCGACACCACTGAGAGGTGGCGGTCACCGTCTAGGTCGACGACCGAGCGCGTCACGGAGACGTCACTGTGGCTCCCGGAGTCACCGACTGAATGCTCACTCATCGCCAGTCCACACCCATGTACGTCCCATTCGACGACCGTCCGGATAATATAGATGCCGACAGAACCCGGAAATATCAGGCCGGACGAGTGACAGTTAGCCAGATGTGGACCTGCCGGAGCGGCGAGTCGGCGCCCGCTCGGTACAGCCGGTAGGTGAGACGGAGTCGCTCGCCGGCGAAGGGCGGCTGGACGGTGTGGCGCCGCACGGTCGTCTCACCGGGGCCGACCCGGACGCTGAACTGGTCGAGAACCCGCGCGTCGCGCACCCGGATGGTGTCGCCCTCGCGCGTGATGCGTTCGAGGCGGGCAACGACGCGTCCATCGAACGCCCGCGGGCCGGTCGTGCCGACGCCGACACCGACCGTCGTGGGTTCACCGACCGTCGCCGCCTCGGGGTAGCTGTCCGCGACGAGCTCGCCCGACCCGTCCTCGCCGAGCAGGTAGAACTCGGTGACGAGGCCGTCGTTCGCCGACTCCTCTGCGACGACACCGACCGCGCCGGCGGCCGACAGGAGCACGACGAGCGTCAGCAGCGTGCCCGCGACCCCGTCACCGCGGACCGCCGTTCGCGTGCGGGCCGCTATCGCCCCGGCAGTAGTGCCCGCGCGGCGGTCGACCGGGAGTCGCCGGCGGCGGTACCACGCGACGACTGTCGCGGCGAGCGTGAACAGACAGAGCCCGGCCACGACCGCCTCGCGCTGGAACCCCCAGACGGTGAAATCCAGCAGGCCGCCGACGACCCCGACCGCGACGACGCTCCCGCCGACGCTCAGGCCGAGCCGGCCGAGCCACGACATCCCCGGCTCGTCCGTCGGCCCTGTCTCCCCGGCCCGGGGGAAGACGGCCGAGACGAACGCGTAGCCGGGGACCAGCAGGACGAACGGTACCCCGACGGCGAGGGCCAGCGGGCGCACCGAGCCCGCGGGGGAGAAGGCGACCACAGCCACCAGCGCGACCGACAGAACGGTCACACCGAGGTCGGCCGTCGCGGTCCAGCGGTCCTCGACCCCCGTATCAGTCATACGAACCTCTCACCGCCGGGGAACTAAAAGGGCGCGGAGTGGGACGTATCCGGAAACCGACCGGCGAACGGGTGGTCTCACCCCAGCGAGTCGAACCCCTCCTCGCGCATGAGCTCGGCGACCCGTTCGGGGTGTTCGAAGGCCGCAAGCAGGGCGAACTCCCGGGCGTCGGTCTTCGAGACGTCGCTCGCGCCGAGCTGTTCGGCGAGGTCGTGGCGGAACCCCGCTTCTTGGTCAGCCACCTTGTCACGGACGTGAATCTCCAGGCGGGTGTCCCGCTCGTCGCCGACGTTGTTCCGTCGGACGAAGTACGGGTAGGTCTCGCCGCCCGACCGCCGCGTCGATGGCCGGTCGTCGGTCGCGTCCCCGTCGACCGTCGCTCCGGCGGTCTCGCTCCCGTCCGGGTCGGCCGTCGAGCTACCCGCCACCTCGGTGTCGGCCCGCTCGCCAGTCGACTCCTCGTCGCTGTCACCGCCGAAATCGAGATTCCCGGAGCCGGACTTGAAGTTGGTCATGCCGTCGTCACCTCCCGCGTCTCGCGGAGGTCTATCCGACGCGTCTCGCCGTCGACCGTGACGTCTAGCAGCGGGTCGACGTCGGCGTCGAACGTCTCGGTCGCGATGAAGTAGGCCAGCGCGTACAGCTTCCGCAGCGTCTCGATCTCCCGGTCCCGGACCCGGCGCTGGCCCGGCTCGCTCACCATCTCCCCGTCGCGCTCGAAGGTCTTCCAGCGCTCCTCGACCACCTTGAACGCCGACCCGCGGGCCTCCCACATCGCGTCCATCAGGCTCTCGCGGTTCCCGATACTGACCGGCGTGGCGAACTCCGGCGTGTTCTCGAACTGCTCGCGGTACTGCTGGTGAGCGTTGGTCTGCCCGACGCCCGAGGGGACCACACAGGAGAGGCCGACCTCGATGTCGAGCTGGCGCTCCATGTTCCCCACGAGCTCGCCCAGCCCGTCGAGACTCAGGTTCCCCTTGCCCGCGGGTTTGACCGGGGCGACGAGCGTCCGGAGGGCGAAGATAGCGTTGTACAGCAGGTCCTCGGCGCGGGCGTTGGGGTCGATGAGGACGGCGTCGTACTCCTCCTGTACCCCCTCGGTCTCCCACAGCAGGTCGTACAGGAGCTCGAACCGGGGGTACTCCTCGCGGCTCATGTTCTGCATGCCCGTCTCGTAGGATATCTTCTGTTCCAGATTCGACGTGAAATCGCCCAGCATGTCGTGGCTCGGCACGATATCGACGCCCTCGGCCGTCGTCTCGACGAGGTCGTCGAAGGAGCCATCGGGCATGTCGAGGATGTGCTTGACCAGATTGTCCGCGTCCGGGTCACTCCGGCGACCACCGGCCTCGAAGAGGCTCGTGAGATTTCCCTCCTGCGGGTCGAGGTCCAGCACGAGCGTCTTCAGCCCCATGCGGTGGAGCGCGACCGCGAGGTTGGCGGTCATCGTCGTCTTGTACGTCCCCCCCGACTCCGAGTACACAACGGCCGTTATCATATGCCACTCTGTTGCGTGCCTGTCGCATAAATCTGTGTCAGACATTTGTGCCAGTTATCTGTTATAGTAGTCTGTAACATTCGTCTGTTATTTTCGTCTGTAACGTCTGCAGTACTGCGGTTTTGCCCTCGACAGCTCCGGTACTCGGTTCGAGCCCTCGTTCACCCCGGAGCGCTGTTACAGCCATCGGCCCCGAACAGCCGATACAGATTTCTGTGACAGAAGCCGATAACAGATAACTATGACAGTGAGCTGTTACAGAAATCTCGGTCAGCTATCCAAGACAGATATCGGTTCCAGACCATCCTGACCATCCGCTGTGACACCGTCGCGTCGCGAAAGTCGCCCGACATCGGGCAGATACAGCGTCTCATACCAGACAGTCGTTACAGACAGCTATGACAGACAGACGTAACAGATGCCTTCGAGCGGGTCGACTGCCCGCTACCGGGGGGTTCCACGGAGACCGAATCTATTTGTTCGCGTTGCCCGAAAGTCGGTACCAATCCGAATGAAACTGTTCTCGTGGTCGCTCCCCGAAATCGAGTACTCCAGACGCAATCGGCTGATACTCTACTATCTCACCGGACTCGTGGGGCTCGTGCTCTGCTATACGGTCACCTACAACCTCGCGCTGGCTCACCTGGAGGGAGTCGACCAGTCGCTGTTTGCCTCCTTCGAGTTCGTCGTCCAGACGATGACGACGACGGGGTACGGGCAGGACGCCGGCTACTGGAGCCACCCCGCGATGTTCCTGTTCGTCGCGGCGACCCAGATATCGGGTATCGCGCTCGGGTTTTTCACGCTGCGGCTCATCATCATCCCGCTGTTTACCGGGGCCGAGGTGAACCTCGACGACCGGCTGACGCCGAAATCGGACCACGTCGTCATCTGCGAATACCGGCGTGATTCGGCCGTCCTGCTGGAAGAGCTCCGTGAGCTGGGCATCGAGTACGTCCTCATCGCCTCCGACGAAGCGAACGCCAAGGAGCTCTCCGACGACGGCTACTCGGTTATCCACGGCTCCCCTCAGGACGCGCGGGCCTTCGAGCGGGCCAGCATCGGGACGGCGCGGGCGGTCATCACCGACGCGGGGGACGCGAACGTCAACACGATACTGACTGTGCAGTCGGTCCGCGAGGACGTAGACGTCATCGCGCTCTCCGACGACAGCGACATGCGCGACGTCCTGCTCGACGCCGGCGCGGACAGCGTGCTCTCGCCCCACGGACTGCTCGGGCGCCGCCTCGCCGAGAAGGCGCTCTCGTCGTTCAGTTCGGAGCTCGACACGGTCGCCCTCGGCGGCGACCTAGAGGTGACGGAACTCCCGGTCCGACACGGCAGCCCGCTCGTCGGAACCCGCATCAGGAACTCCCGGATACGGGAGGCGACCGGGGCGAACATCATCGGCGCGTGGATAGACGGGGAGCTCCAGCTCCCGCCGGACCCGGACGCGATAATCCGGGACAACACCGTGTTGCTGGTCTCGGGCGGCCACGAGGCCCTGGAGGCGTTCAGCGACGCGACCCGGCAGGCGCGGGGGCTCGCGGAGCACGACAACATCATCGTCGTCGGACAGGGCGAAGTCGGACAGGCCGCGAGCGAGCTCATCGCCGAGGCGGGCGTCGAGGTGGTGACCGTCGATATGGAGCGCCGCAACGGGGTCGACCTCGTCGGCGACGTGGGGTCGAAGGAGCTGCTCCGCGAGGCCGGTATCGAAGACGCCGGTGCGATTATCGTGGGACTGGCGGACGACTCGATGTCGCTGCTGACGACGGTCCTCGCGCGGTCGATGAACCCCGACGTCGAAATACTGGTCCGCGTCAACGACACCGACGCCACGCGGAAAGCGCTCTCCGCCGGAGCGGACTACGTCCTCTCGGTGCCCCGGGTGAGCGCCCGGATGGTCGCGATGGAGCTGCGCGGCGAGGACGTGCTCGCCCCGGCGAGTCAGATCCGACTCATCCGCGTGCCCGCGACGCCACTCGCCGGGTCGACCGTCGCGGGGTCGGGCATCTACGAGGCGACCGGCTGTCGCATCATCGCCGTCGAGGACGAGACCGGCCTCTCCAGCACCATCGACCCCCAGCGAACGCTGACCGGCGAAGAGCGGCTGACGCTCGCGGGCCCGGACGAAGCGGTTCAGCAGTTCCTCAAGCAGTACGACGTCGCACCGGTGGACGCTGCGCCCGAGCGTCGCTGAGTCGACTCGCGTCGGCGTCAGCCGTCGGCCCCGACAGTGACTCGGCGCACGAGGTATGCCACGACGAGATAGAGCGGCAACACCGCTAGCATCAGGCCCCCGATGAGCCCCCAGTCCGCGAGCCCGAGCGGGACCGTCCCGAAGGAGTCGGCAAGCGGCGTGTAGAGTACTGCGAGTTGCAGCGCCACGGAGCCACCGACCGCGGCGGCGAGCCACCGGTTCGAGAGCGTCGGTGTCTCCCGGAGCCAGCGGATGACGTAGAGCTTCTCGAACTCCAGAAACACGAACGCGGTAAACACCATCGTCGTGACGTAGGGGGTGACCGACGGCGCGCCGCCGAGCGTGAGAAACAGCAGTCCGAGAATCGCCGCCGTCGAGACGGTGCCGGTCCCGCCGACGAGCCCGAGCATCCCGCGGTCGACGATGCCGCGCTCGGGGTCCCGAGGGGGACGCTCCATCACGTCACCGCTCCGGGGGTCGACGCCCAGCGCCAGCGCCGGCAGCCCGTCCGTCAGCAGATTTATCCAGAGCAACTGGACCGCTGGGAGCACGAGATAGCCGAGCAGGGACGCGATGAAGACGATGGCCACCTCGGCCACGTTCGCGCTCAGTAGGTAGCCGACGAACTTCCAGACGTTGTCGAAGATGGCCCGTCCGCGTTCGACGGCCCGCTCGATGGTCGCGTAGTCGTCGTCCAGCAGGACGATGTCGCTGGCCTGTTTCGCCACGTCAGTGCCACGAACCCCCATCGCGACCCCGATGTCGGCGTTTTTCAGCGCCGGGGCGTCGTTGACGCCGTCGCCCGTCATCGCGACGACGTGACCGCCGGCCTGAAGCGCCCGGAGGATACGGACCTTCTGCTCGGGGGCGGTGCGGGCGAAGATGTCGACCGACTCGGCTCGGTCGCGGAGCTGGTCGTCGGTGAGCGCCTCGACGTCGCGGCCGGTCACGACAGCACCGCCCAGCCCCAGCGTGGCACCGATTGCGGCGGCGGTCCGGGCGTTGTCGCCGGTCACCATCTTCACGTCGATGCCGGCCCGCTGGGTCGCCGCGACCGCCCCGGCCACCTCCTCGCGGGCCGGGTCTATCATCCCGACCAGACCGAGGAAAGTCAGGCCGCCGCTGACGTCGGCCGGGTCGCCGGCGGCGTCGCGTTCGACCACGTCGGCCGACTCGGCGGTGCCGACTGCGAGCACCCGCAGGGCGTCGTCGGCGAACGCGCCGACCTGAGCGTGAATCCGGTCCCGGGACGCCTCGGTCAGTTCCCGGGGGCCGTCGGCGGTGTGGACCCGGTCCGCCTTCGAGAGCACGACTTCCGGTGCGCCCTTGACGTACACCGCGTCGTCGTGGACGGTCCCCATCCACTTGCGTTCCGAGGAGAAGGGTATCTCGCCGGTTCGTGGCCGCGCCGCGCGGAGCGTCGCCACGTCGATACCGCGCTCCCGGGCCGCCGCGACGATGGCTCGCTCGGTCGGGTCGCCAGCCTCGACGGTGGCGTCGTTACAGAGCGTCCCGGCCCGGAGCAGCTGGTCGACGCGCTCGGCGTCGGGCGGCTCGGCCGACTGGTCCGGCCGGACGATGCTGTCGTTTACCCAAATCCGGCTGACCGACATCTCCCCCTCGGTCAGGGTCCCGGTCTTGTCCGTACAGATGACGTCGACGGCACCCAGCGCCTCGACGGCCGGCAACCGCCGGACGAGGGCGTCCTCGTCGGCCATCCGCCTGACGCCGAGGGCGAGGGTCAGTGTCACCACCGCGGGCAACCCCTCGGGAACGGCGGCGACGGCGAGCGAGATGGCCGTCAGCGCCGACTGGACGGGGTCGGTGCCACGCAGGAGCAGGAGGGGGACGACGAGCGCCGCCAGGACGACGACGCCGATGCCGAGCACCCGGCCCAGCCTGTCGAGTTCTACCTGCAGCGGCGTGTCGGTCTCGGCCGTCCCGGCGAGTTCGCCGGCGATACCGCCGACCTCGGTGTCCATCCCGGTCGCGGTGACGACGGCGACACCGCTGCCGCGGGTGACGTTCGTCCCCTTGTAAACCATCGGAGTCCGCTCGGCGAGCGGCGTGTCGGCGGCGACCGGAGCGACCCCTTTCGAGACGGGCACGCTCTCACCGGTGAGCGCCGCCTCGTCGACCTCCAGCGAGCGGGCCTCTAACAGGCGGCCGTCCGCCGGGACGACGTCGCCGCCCGAGAGCTCGACGATATCGCCCGGGACGAGCGACGTGGCGTCGACTGCGGTCGCCTCGCCGTCGCGACGCGCCGTCGCCGTCGGCGCGGTCAGCTCGCGGAGCGCGTCGAGACTCTCCTCGGCCCGGTAGTCCTGCAGGAACCCGAAGACGCCGTTGGCGGCCACGATGACGGCGATGAGGACCGCATCGACCGCGTGCCCGGCCCACACCGAGAGGGCCGCGGCGGCCACCAGTACCCAGATGAGCGCGCTGTCGAACTGCGCGACGAGGATGTCGAGGGCGCCGCGTCCGCCCCCGCGCTCGACCTCGTTGTGGCCGTGGTCGGCGAGACGCCGGGTCGCCTCGTCCGCCGAGAGCCCCGCCGGTTCGGTGTCGTAGGCCGCCAGCACGTCGGCGGGGGAGTGAGTGTGTGGCGCCGCGGTCCCCGATGAGTCGGTGTCTCCGGCAGTCATGGGGGTCGGCCACGGTTTTGTGTCTGGCGGTTCACATTTGTAGCTATGGCACCCCTCAAGCGCCTCGTCGTCGACGTCCTGAAACCCCACGACCCCGACCTCGCCGAGTTCGCGGACCACCTCAGCGGCGTCGACGGCGTCGACGGCGTCACCGCCTCCCTCATCGAGCGGGACAAGGAGGTCCAGAACGTGAAGGTAACCCTCGCCGGCGAGGCGGTCGACGTCGAGGCCACCGAGGCCGAGGTAGAGCGCCTCGGCGGCACGGTCCACTCCGTCGACCAGGTCTCCTGTGGCGAGCGGGTCGTCGAGGACCGGCCGACCCCACAGGACCGCTGAGGGCTCGTGGCCTCGATTCGCCGCGCGCTCCGTCGGCTGCTGGGGGACGAGGACGTCCGCTCGATATCGCGGCGGTACTTCGTCTCCAACGGTTTCGACGGGACACTGACCTGCATCGGCGTCGTCGTCGGGAGCGTCCTCTCGGGCGTTCCGGACGGCCTGACGGTCGTCAAAATCGGTCTCGGCGCCGCCGTCGGGCTCTGTACCTCGGCGGTGTGGAGCGTCTGGGAGATAGAGCGGGCCGAGACCAGAGCCGAGATACTGCGCATGGAGCGGGCGATGCTGGTGGACCTCGACGACACCCGCATCCAGCGGGACCGGCAGGGCGCACGCTTGGTCCACGCGACCATGAGCGGGCTCGGTCCCCTCATCGGGGTTCTCGTTCCGCTGTCGCCCTTCGGCCTCGAAGGAGCGGTCCTCTCGATGGTCGAGTCGGCGCTGGTCGCCGTCGCGCTCGGAATCGGTATCCTCGGCGTGTTCGGCGCGTACATGGGGTCGATATCCGGACAGCGGTGGTACGTCGCGGCGCTCCGCATGGCGCTTGCCGGCCTCGTCGTCGCCGTCGTCAACGTGTTCCTCCCGGGGTAGCCGGGGAGTCGCTCAGGACTGGACGCGGGCGTTCAGGGCGTCCGGAACGAGGCGACAGAAGTCGAAATCGACCTCGCGCGTGGGGTGGTCGAAGATGCCGATGAGCGGGATATCGACCCGACGGAGCCCGTCCAGCGTCTCGGTCTCGATGCCCTCGCGTTCGACGTCTTCGAGGTGGCCTTCGGCGACGACGCTGTGCCAGTCACCGTCTTCCTGAGCGTAGTAGACGAACGTCACGGGGCGGTCGCTCAACTCGCCTTTGGACCCGTCGGCGCCGACCGCCAGCCGGAAGTAGAAGGTCGCTTCCGCCGCGTCGTAGCCGTAGGAGACGGGAACGGCGTGGGGCGGACCGTCGTCGGTCGACAGCGAGAGCACGCCCGTTCCGCCCCGGCCGAGGAACTCGTCGCGCTCCTCGTCGGACATCGCGACGCTGTGTGGAGACATAGTTAGTACGATGACAGGTGTCCACATAAGCCCACGGTCGGACCCCGGCGCTCGGGGCCGTATCTGTGTCGGCCGCGGCGACTACCAGCCGTGACGGTCCGAAACAGCCACAAGATAGTGGGTGGACCGCAAGCGATGTACCGACGGAGAACGTTAGGTCGCCCGACACATGGCTGACGATTCAGACGCCGAACGATCCGTAATCCGCGCCGGCCGCGACTTCGAGCAGGAGTACCGCCTCGACGCGAGCGAGGCCGGCGAGTTCCTCATCGCCATCGGCGAACAGCTGCGCGACGGCGACGAGCTAACCATCGTCGACGACGAGTGGGAGTTGCCCTTCGCCTTCGGCGAGCCCGTCGAACTCGAAATCGATTTCGAGGGGATGGGCGAGCCGTCGCTGGAGCTCGAAGTCGAACTACCCGGTCGGACCGACGAGCGGGCGCCGGAGATAAAATAGCAAGTCAACAACGATCCCTTCGACCGGTTCCGCACTGTTCTTGAGGACCGATAGCACTACTACGGCATCGCCCAATACACCGTGGGAGAACGTCTGAGAGTCGGGTTTACCGTTCCCCCCAACTCGGACAATCTTGCAGAGCATCAAAGGACAACAACAGGTGCTGAAGAGATAATTGAGGCTTGGACCAACACAACTGGTCCTACAGGCGAAGATGTAGTATTTGCTCCAATCGGAACTACAGAGTATGTATTCGGGTTCTTTGTCCAGTGTCGGGTGCGATCTCAATCAAAACAAGACCTCTTCGAATTACCTGCGAATAGTTCTGAAGCAGAGAATTTGGCGAACCGGGTCAAGAACAAGATGCTCAATGAACCCGTATTAGTAGCAACCCCGAATACACGTCTTCCGAATATCTACTTCTTCTTAGAGTCAGAAGTCGTCAAGCGCAGTTCGACCATTTGACGTCCCCACTCTCCTGTACTCTGCTTCGATACTGAACTTCTCAATCTTTTCGTGAGCTCATTGAACAGCATCCAGCTATTCATTACGTGAAGATTTACCCGACAGGTGAATACAATTGAATAACATAGATGTCGTCGGGGTTGCGGCAGATTGAGTTGCTTGAACATGGGATTGTTGATACACAGCCACCGGTCCAACACGCCAGTCATGTTGTTGGTGTCGATGAATCCGGTAATCAGAACGATGGCGCTTTCGTTATGACTGCGGTGCAGTGTCCTCGGTCATATGGTGAATCTCTCGCCGAATTACTCGTCGAACTCGGCCTCGAACCATGGAAGAGCAAATCAAGCTCGACGCCACAGGGTATGTCGAAAGCGGAACTATCTGTAACAGTTGAGGAGTTACTTGCCTCTCTCGACTCCAGCCCTATCACTTGGTACGCCGTCGCGGGATGGGGAACATATACCGTTGATCAACGAGCGGCTACAGCCTGCATTGTTGCCAGTAAAGCTCTAACTGGTGGGTCAAAGACTGTTCCTGACTATGAGGGACCTGCAGCACTGGTTCATGATGGCGGGGACCGGATGTACGGCTCTCGCCAAGAACGTCTTAGAAGAGCAGCGACGCGACAATTCAACGGGTTTGGAGATCGGGTCACTCCAGTGTACCTCACGCAACTCCAAGACGGCGATCGGGTTTATCCAGAACTGACGGCAGCAGATTACATTGCTGGATACATCAGAAGTCAACTACCCGAAACTGGTATTGAGGGAATCGAGTATGATGTTCAGAGAATCGATAATTCGTGGAACGTTTCAGACGACCCTCCATGTACGCTATACAGCCTTCGCTCCCGCGACCGTCGGCAGTCACAGCAAAGATACGACCGTGCGGCTGCATGGATCGAAGGACGCCGACCCTCCTCTGATGACGTGTGGGGGAGCCAGCCGCTCCAGTCACTTGCTAATCGGTTACCTCCGATGTTGTACGGGAGTACCTGTTGGATGAGTTGTAACGGAAAGGAACCGCCGGACGTCAGCACACGTGCGCTGTGACCGCACATGCTTGCCAGGTCAGTCCCCGCCGCAAAGGCAAGGGAGTGACCTGCGTCCTCATCTGAGAGTAGGGCATGTGAATATAAAAAATTTCGCTTGTCATCTCTCAGTTGGGTCTGAGTTATCCCTTAGGGCTTGTAACGCCACAGTTCCGACATGACTTGTCGGCCTCTGGAACATCGTGGTTGAGGTGTTGCACTAGGGATTTGCTTCGGGAAAGGGACACACCAGGGTGTAAGAACCACGCTCTCCCTCAAACCATATCTGGTAGCCAGTGAGGGATCACAGAAACGGTCAGACTCTGCGTAGTCAGACGTCGTCGAGCGCAGTTTGATTATGTGGTTGCTAGTGGACTTCCTGACTCAGGATCGGATTGGTGTTATTGATACGAGGAAGAAACCGCGTATAACTCTGTCACGGTTTCTGGACTGGCTGGATAAGGAGCTGAGTACACTCATATAGTACCCGTTCCGGGTTCGAATTTCCTGAGCAGCAGCAATAGGCACAGGGTCGTTTTCCCGCTTACTTTCTGGAGTCTAATCGATAGATTTGGTGGATTTCTAACTTTTACAGAGATATCTTTGGTGGAACCGCCGTCTCACCGGCTGAGAGAGTCGATATCCGTGAACGCTTTGATCGGCATTCGCAACGTCAGCCGACGAATATCGTATCGCGGTACGTGGTTTATCCGAACGCGCCGTCGGAAAACTGCGCTACCGGATTTCGGCGCCCCGGACGTTCGTCTTCACGCTCCGGAGCCCCTGTTTCGCCTTCTGTTTCGAGGCGTACCCCTGTCCGCCGTCGGCGATGATATCCCCGTTGTCGTGGACGAGCCGCCAGCGCCACTTCGCGCCGCTGTCCGCGAACAGCTCGAAGGTCGCCTTGCTGCCCTCGTCGGCGCCGTCCGTCTCGTCTTTCGTGGTGTCGACGACGAGCGCCCCTGGAGCGTTCGTGCGAACGCTTTCGAGACCCTGGTCGGCCTTCTGTTTCGAGGCGTACCCCTGGCTGCTGTCGGCGATGATGTTCCCGTTGTCGTGGACGAGCCGCCAGCGCCACTTCCCCTGGTTGTCCTCGTAGCGGTCGAAAGTCGCCTTGCTGGCGTGGACGTCGGTGTCGACGGTGCCCGCCTCGGCGGGGAACTCCATTTCGACACCCATCGTGACGGTGCCGTCGGCCTCCTCGACCGTCACCTCGAAGTCGGAGTCGTCCGGGACCGCGACGGTGACGGTCTGTTCCTCGTCGGCCGGGACGGGTTCGCCGCGACCGAGTCGCCGCGCCAATCGTCGGAAGTACGTCGCGAGCCCGCGTCGACTTCGTGTCTCCTCAGACTCGAAGATGGTATCATCTGTCATGGCATATGATATGTAATTGGCAGACATATAGTAATACCCCTACCGCCGCCCGGCAGCGGTCGCCCCACCTTTTACGTGTCCGGGAACCTGACTGCCACGGGAAGATGGCCCCACCGGAGAGACCGACGGCCCGTCCGGACGCGACCGCCGAGCAGCCGCCGGTCCCGTGTAGCGACTGTCGGGCGGCGCTGGCGTCGCCGAGCCGTGAGACCGTCTCGTTCCTGCTGCTCGACCAGTTCACGCTTCCGGTGGCCGGCTGTGAGGACCACCTCGAACAGTTCAGGGCGGTCTGTGGGCTCACGACCAGCGGGCGCGCGCGACTGCTCGCTCACCTGCCGGCAGGGGGCATCACCTGTCCCAGCTGTCGCCTCTCCTCGCATGGCACCCGCCGGGCAATGATTCCGGTCGACGGCGGCGCCGCGGTGTTACTGGGCTGTCCGGAGCACCAGTCGACCATCGCCAGCCGCTTCCAGGCCGGACGGGAGACACAGAACCGGCTGTGCGCTGACTTCGAGACGTTCAGGTCGTAGACCGGCGCTCGCCGGCGAAACTCAGAGCGCGATAGCCGCGGCGACGCCGAGACAGACGACGCCGAGCCCGCGCGTCGCCCAGACCCACAGGGCGGGAATCGGGTCGTCGCTCCCGTACTCACCCCGGCGGCGGCGCTGTGGCCCGACAAACACCGACAGCCGCAGCGCCGCCCGCGGGGCGAGGACGAGCCCGAGCCCGAGGAGAGCGCCGAGAACGACGGCGAGGAGCTGGCGGATGTCGACCATCTACTCGCGGAGCCGCCGGATGCGCTCCTCGGTCGGCGGGTGCGTCGAGACGAGCTTCGACACCAGGCTCCCGGACCGCCCGAAGATACAGAGGGCGCTCACCTGGTCGTCGACGGCCGACTCGCCGGCCCGCTCGTTGCCGCTCGATATCTTCTCCAGGGCCCGCGCGAGCGGGTCGCCGCCGCCGATGGCGTCTTTCGCGTCGGCGTCGGCCACGTACTCGCGGTACCGCGAGATAGCGAGGACGAACAGCATGACCATGAACTGGACGAGGTTCCCGACGACGATGGCCAGGAAGAAATCGGCGATGTCGTTGTCCCCGGTCACGAGGACGATGAACTGCGCGGCGACGCCGACGATCGAGGCGATGCCCTGGCCGATGACCATCGTGACAACGTCGCGGTTGGCGATGTGAGCCAGCTCGTGGGCGAGGACGCCCTCCAGTTCGTCGTCGTCGAGCAGCTGCATCAGTTCGGCGGAGATGACGACCACGCCGGCGCCCTTCCGGCCGACGGCGAAGGCGTTCGGGACTCCCATTCGGGCGACCTTCAGCTCCGGCTTCTCGATGCCCATATCCCGGGAGAGCTGGCGCACCTGCTGGTGTATCTGTGGGTACTGCTCCTCCGAGAGCGCCTCGGCGCCGACGCTGCGCAGCGCCGCCCACTTGCCGACCTTGTACTGGAACCCGACGAGCAGGACGCTCCCGACGACGGCGATGGGCCACACTCCCGGCCCGAACAGGACCATCGCGATACCGACGGCGACGAGATAAAAGGCCGCCAGGACGGCACCGACGAACGCCATGCGTAGTTTCAGTCCGACGTGTTTCATGTGGAGAGTAGTTGGCAACTGAGACGTAAAAGTCCACGTAAACTGCGACCGGAGCGCCCGAACTGGTATGCCCCTGAGCCGACAGGGTTCAGATATGAAGCAACGGCAGAAACACAAGCTCGCGGACACCGCCCAGCAGATAGTCGGCGGGTTCCTGCTTGCCGGGCCGTTCGTCGTCACACAGGAGGTGTGGCTGCTGGCACAGAACATGACCGTCTACCACAGCCTCTTTCTCGTCGTCGCCATCATGGCCATCGGTTACGGCGGCCTCTACGGCGCCGACAACGACCGTGACCCCAGAACCGAGGCGGCCGTCGCCGGGATTCCGGTCCGGTTCATCTCGGTGATGATCGTCGCTTTCGGTTCGGTCGGTATGCTGGCGTTTTCCATCACCGCGCCGGACCTCTTTCTGAGCGAGCTGGACCCCAGAGCGCGACTGCTCGTCACCTTCCGGGCGCTGAGTGTCGCCGCGGTGTTCTCCGTCGTCGGGGCGGTGACGACGGACAGCCTGTTCTGATCACTCCGAGAGCAACACGTCGAGTGTGGTCTCGTCGATGTGGTGGCCCTCGCGGCCGGCCGTGTAGGCCTTGGCGACGGCGATGGCGCGGCCGGTGCTGGAGTCCCCGATGGTCGGGGACAGCTCGGACTGGAGGAGCTCGGTGGTCCAGTTGCAGTCCTCGTAGTCGATGTCGCCCCTGACCAGCGCGAGACAGAGCGAGACGACGATGCCGTGCATCGCGGAGGTGATGTAGCTCGCCTCGGCGCCACTGAGCGCGGCGAGCCGGTCGATATCCACCTGCGTCTGGCCGATAGTCGCGGCGAAGAGCACGGCGCCGGCACCGAGCTCCGCCGCGGTGAACTCCTCGTCGCCGTCGTAGCGCTCCAGGGACCGGTGGCTCTCGGCGAGGATGCTCTCGGAGAGTCCGAGTTCGGCCACCACGTCCTCGACGATGTCCTCGGCGTCCCGGCGCGGGATGTCCGCGTCCACCGCGTCGTCCAGCGTGTCCAGCCACTGGGAGATGACGCGCGGGTCGAACTCCCGATGGCGGGCCACGTCGACGGTGTCGATGTCCCCGTCGCCCATCCGGGCGGCCGCGACGACCGTCGTCGCCGCGAGCTCCGCGGCCTCTTCGACGTCGGCGCCGTCGACGGCATCGCTGACCATCCCGCGGGCCAGCAGCCGCGTCGAGGAGCCGATGTCGAGCTCCTCGACCAGGGCGTCTATCTCCGTCTCCACCGCGTCGACGGTCAGCGCCGACCCGACGCTGTCCTGGCCGGCCGGAATCCAGACGTCGACGGAGCCGGCGCGCTTGCGCTGAATCTCGCCGTCGGCGGCGAGCGCTTCGAGCGCGTCCGCGGCGGCCGACTCGCTGGTGTCGTGGGCCTCGGCCACGTTGGTCGTCGTCGGCAGCTCGTCCGGGTAGATAGACCGCACGGTTTCGAGGACCGCCCCCGTGTCCTGGTCGTCCTCGGCCGCCGAGTCGGCGTCGGCGTCCGATTCAGTTCCCGTGTCGGCGCTCCCGGCGCCGTCGGCCGCGGTCTGCTGGTCACTGGACTGGCCGGTGCTCGACTGGCTGGTACTGCACTGGCCGGTGCTCGTGCTGTCAGCGCTCGACTGCTGGCCGGTGGCCCCGTCGCCGGACTGTTGGTTGTCGGCCGGCTCGTCGGGCGCTTTCGAGGCCGGGACGACCCGGTATCGGTCGCTCTGGAGGCGGTCGTCGAGCAGGTCCTGGAGGTCGCGACAGCGGTTCTGCACCGTCACCTCGCTGGTTCCGGACACTTTGCCGAGTGTGCTCTGTTCGTAGCTGTCGCCGAGCCCGTTGACGAGCGCGGACAGCGAGAGGACCCCGCCGGCCGTCGCCGCGGGCGAGGGACCACCGGCGACGACGGTCGGGTCCAGCGAGAAGGCGTCCTGGAGGAGGCGGTGTGCGACCGTGATTAGTTCCTCGGGCATATCGACGGCCTCGCCGAAGCGCTGGACGAGGGAGATGGGGTGGGGCGGGACCTCCGCGATATCGAAGTAGTCGGAGACGGCTTCGAGCTGCTGGCTGGAGATGGCTATCTCGGCCTCCGGGGAGTCGAGCGTCTCCGTCCAGACGTTCGCTATCTCCTTGTCCCTGACCGGGAGCCCGTCCTCCCGAGCGGAGAGTGCCAGCGCCGCCGCGGCGGTGTCGTCGAGTCGGTCCTCGTTGACGTCCGGCTCGTTGCGGAGCTGGTCCAGTCGGACCAGTGTTATCTGCAGCGTATTATTAGGTATCTGGAGCTTCTCGCTCACAGTAACTAACCGGTTTTGCACGGTGTTATCTGAAGTGCTCGCCATTATGCCACGTTGTGAGCGTCAGGGTGTTAAGTTTTGCATACCGTCAGGGGATTCGGGAACCGACCGCACCCGTCACCAGTGTATCCGCTGCCTATCCCGCCAGAAGCCGCCGCTGGGGGCTTCGGGGCGAAACCGCGCCAGCCAGACCGGCGTCTCGGCACCCCGTTCGGGCGTTCTCGGGGCGTCACCGTCTGTCATGTCGGTCCGGACGTAGCCGGGACAGACCGAGTTGGCGAGCAGGCCGTCGTCGCCGTACTCACCGGCCAGATACCGTGTCAGCCCGTTCAGACCCGTCTTGGAGATGCGGTAGGCGGGCATGTCGCCGGACTGGGGTTCGGTGATGGCACCCAGCCCGGAGGAGACGTTGACCACGCGGCCGCCCGCGCGCTCCAGCAGGCGTGGGAGAGCCTGTCTCGTCAGCACGACGGGCCCACGGAGGTTCGTCGCCAGTGTGCGGTCGATAACGTCGGTCCCCATCGCGTCGAGGGGCTCGCGCGAGTCCATCACGCCGGCGTTGTTGACGAGCACGTCGAGCCGGCCCGCCTCCGCGTCGATGCGGTCCACAGCGGCGCGTATCTGGTCGTCCGCAGTCACGTCCAGTTCGACCGCGCGGCGGTCGTCGTCGGTCACGTCCGCCGGGTCGCGCGCGCCGGCGTACACCGTCGCGCCGTGTTCGACCAGTCCGTCAGCGATGCGTCTGCCGATACCGCGGGTCGCCCCGGTGACCAGTGCGACCTGCCCGTCGAGGCGCTCGTACAGTGGTGTCTCCACACTGTCACCGGAGGGCGCGTCGCAAAAACGTGTGTCGAGGGCCGCCGTTCAGCCCGAGATCGGGTCCGCGATACTGGTCAGCGTGGCCATGGTGAGACGCGTGGGGTCCCCGCTGCCCGCGGTCCCGAGTGTGTCGGCGCCCGCCTCGAAGGTTCTGCTGTAGCGGTGCCAGTCACCGAACCGCGCTGTCGCGTCGAGGACGGCACGCTCGCTGAACCCCGTCGGTTCGTCGACGACCACCACTCGCTCGGCCCCCGGCGTGGCGCCGATGCGTTCGAGTTCCAGTCGGGCACCGCGCCAGTGTCGGTATCGGTCGGTCACGTTGAGGATGTCCCCCACCGCGAAGCCGGGGACCTGCTCCGTGACCATGTATCCGTTCGGTGGCATACGGTGGGCGACGGTAGCGGCTTCGACCGCAAAAACGTATTTTGAAACTAATAATTACGAAGGACCACGTCGGGCGTCCGGGACGCCTGCCGGGGCAACCGTCCGGCCTCAGACCGACTCGAACTCCTGTATCGCGACGGCGACGGTGTCGCCGGCGGGGTCGGCCCGAACGCTGTACGCCGTCGGATGCTGCTTGCCGTGCGGATAAATCGCCGGCTGTGGGACCTCGTATCGCGCCGTGCCCTCGAAATCACGCAGGAACTCGCGGGTGAGCATCGGTTCGACGAACGCGAGTTCGGGCTCGCTGTCGGCGCTGACGAACCCCTGAATCAGCGTGTTCGTAAACGCCGCCGGGTTCCCCGGGACCTCCGGAGCGTCCGACGGCGCCAGGTGCTCGCCCATGTCCGTGACGTAGCGCTCGTCCGCGGCCGCCGGCGGCGAGCGCTCGTATCCCGCCGGAATCCTCGCCCCCGGGATGTCGTCGTAGGGCGCGAAATCGGGGCCCTCGATAGCGTCGACGGTGTCGGTCCCCAGCATGTGAAAGTGGATATCGAAGTGGGGCGCTGCCCACGCGCCGCGGGCGCCGGCGTGGCCCTCCGGGTTCCAGTTGAGCCCGAGGAACGTAAACGGGGTCGCCTCGGCGTCCGGGAACGGGACGAAAAACTCCAGGGACTCCCGGTGGTGAACCTCCAGCGCTCGGCCCGACTGGCCGTACTTGTCGACGTACTCCGAGTCGTCGCCCGTCCGGTCCGCGGCGAGGTCCGCCGCCGACGGGAGTGTCCCGGTGAGAACCTCGCGGTCGAAATCGACGCCGTGATACCTCGGTTCGCCCGCCGGCGTCTCCGTCGTGAACGGGCGGACCGACCCCGCACCGAGCGTGACTTCGTCACCGAACCTGGTGGTCCCGTTCGGGGGGAAGCCCCCGTCGGTCGTCGCGGTCGCGCCGGCGACGGCGCTCCCGGCGACGAGCGCGCCGCCGGCGACTGTGCGCAACACGCCCCGCCGAGTGACTGGTCCGCCTCGATTCGCCGCTGAACGCGAGTTGTCTCGTGGCATGGAGCTCTCAGTACACGCCGAAATGCGGTCACAGCAGCCCGCAGTCGCGCTGGAGGGATTTCACACGTTCGTGTAATAACTCTGTGGTGATTCCCGGACAACGAGGCCGACTGTCTCGTCCGTTGCCGAGACACGCACCGCTCACAGACGAACGGACAGGTCCGTGCGGCGACAAGCGGCCGGTGACCGGAACTGGCCCTAATATTCATCATGGTACAGTCGAGAAAGATAGGTCATGGACAGTCCTATCCGGGTCTTGCACGTCGACGACGACCCGGACTTCGCGGAGCTGACGGCGGAATTGCTCGAACGGGAGGACAGCCGCATCTCCGTGACGACCGCGAGCGGCCCGGTAGACGGCCGCGAGCGGCTCGAATCGACCGAGTTCGACTGCATCGTCTCGGATTTCGACATGCCGGGGGAGAGCGGTATCGCCTTCCTCGAAACGGTTCGCGCGGACTACCCGGACCTCCCCTTTATCCTCTTTACCGGCAAGGGAAGCGAGGAGGTCGCAAGCGACGCCATCTCGGCTGGCGTCACCGACTACCTGCAGAAGGCCATCGGCTCGGAGCAGTACGAGCTGCTGGCAAACCGTATCGCGACCGCGGTCGACCAGTACCGCACCGCACGCGAGCTCGAACGACAGAACGACCTCTTTGCGAAGGCACAGAACATCGGCAACGTCGGCGCCTGGGAGTACGACATCCGCACGGACACCACCCACGTCTCGGACGAGGTGCTCCGGATTCACGCCCTCGACACCGACGAGCACCTGACACCCGAGGAGACGCTGGAGTATTTCCACCCCGACGACCGACCGGCGGTTCGCGAGGCGTTCCTGTCGGCCGTCAGGGACGGGGAGGTGTACGACCTGCAACTGCGGATGCTCGACGCCAGCGGGACACAGCGGTGGGTTCGGACGCGCGGCGAGCCACAGACGGAGAACGGCGAGATAGTGCGAGTCCGCGGTATCCTCCAGGATATCACCGCCCAGAAACGCCGCGAGATGAAGCTCGAACGCCAGAACGCCCGGTTAGAGGAGTTCGCCCACGTCGTCTCCCACGACATCAGAAACCCCCTGCAGGTCGCGGACGGACAGCTGGCACTCGCCGAGCAGACGGGTGACCCCGAGGCGTTCGAGCAGGCAAAGGAGGCGCTGTCACGCATCGAGACCATCATCGAGAACATCCTCACGCTCGCGAGACACGGGCGGACCGTCGACGAGACGGAGGCGCTCGACCTGCACGACACCGCGCGGGAGGCCTGGGAGACCGTCGAGACGGGAGAGCTCACCCTGACGTGCGACGGCGACGGCGAGATCGCGGCCGACAGGGAGCGGCTGCGACAGCTGCTCGAAAACCTGTTTCACAACACCGTGAAACACGGGGCGGGCGCCACCACCATCCGGGTCGGCCAGATTCAGCCGATGTACACCTCGACCCGCGCCGACGGCAACACGCCCAGCGGGTTCTACGTGGCGGACGACGGCTCGGGAATCGACGAGGCCATCCGCGGAGACGTGTTCGAGTCGGGGTTCACGACGGCCTCGGAGAGCACCGGATTCGGCCTCGCCATCGTCGCACAGATAGCCGAGGCCCACGGCTGGCAGGCGGCAGTGACCGACAGCCGGGACGGTGGGGCCAGGTTCGAGTTCACCGAACATCCGGCCGGCGGGCTGGCAGGGTGACACCCGGCGCTGCGCCGGAAGCGAGTCGTGGTCACCGGTGGGCCGCCGCGCCGGCGTGCGAGCGCAAGACCACGGTATTGGTGTCGGGTTTCTGGAAGGAGTTCCGACCGGAGGCACAGTGCCGGTGGAACGGAAGCGCGGGCGAGCGAAGTTCGCGCGTGAACTTCGATAACCCCGGATTATACACGGTAGCATCCCCATCATTGCTGACCGGGAACTTACAGGTCGGAGTCGGTTCGTCGGCAAATCGAGCGGATTGGTCCCCAGTGTCTACACCGCGAGAGAAGTTTCTTGTTACTCGTTTGAGAATATCAGCAGCGTATGGCCACCATCGTAATCGGGTCGGTTCCGACGGAGGAGCTTGCGCTCGCACACACCTTCGAGGCACTGCCCGACGTGACGTTCGAGAGCGAGCGCATCATCGAGAGCGGGGACGACGCCGTCATGCCGCTGCTGTGGGCCAGGAACGCCGACCGCGAGCCCCTCGAAGCCGCCATCGATGGTGACCCGACGGTGAACAACGTCACGATGCTCGCCGATTTCGGCGACGAGTTGCTCTACCGGATGGACTGGATCGACCAGGTCCAGCTCCTCCTGCATATGCTGACGAACTCCGAAGCGACGATTCTGGACGCCCACGGCCGACGCGAAGGGTGGCGGCTGCGGGTGATGTTCCCGTCCCGGTCACATCTCTCGGAGACGCACGAGTTCTGCAAGGACCACGGGATGGAGTTCACCATCGAATCGATACGCGAGATGGACGGGCAACCCTCCGGGCGGTTCGGGCTCACCGAAGACCAGTACCGCGCGCTCATCACGGCGGTCCAGAAGGGCTACTACGACGTGCCACAGAAACAGACGCTGGAGGAGCTCGCGGAGGAGTTCGAGATATCCCACCAGGCGCTCTCCGAGCGGCTCCGGCGGGGGACCGAGTCACTGGTCGAGGACACGCTGCTCGTCGGGACGAAATCGGAGCGCTAGAGCGTCATCGGAGGCGCCTGAGTATCCGAACCAGCAGTGAGGCGACGACACCCGCGCCGGTGACCCGCGTCGAGAGCGCCGCGGCGCCGAGCAGGATGGCCGCGGCCCAGCGGTCACCCCGCAGGAAGGCCAGAGCGGCGTCGACCACTGTCGAGAGGATAGCGAGGTTACCGAGCGGCGAACCGGCGTTTTGTGTTGACATAGCGCCGACAGGTACAGGCCGCAGCGGCCAAACCGCTCGGCTTGTGAGTGCATGGTGGTTATACGGTCACCGCCTCGTAGCGCGCCGAGATGGGGGACGGTGCCGCCGGTGTCGCGACACTTATCCTTCTGTGCGCAACGATGGAGACAACGACCGCACCTCCACAGACGCCCTACGGGACCGGTGTGACGGAACCGACGTAGGGGCAACGCGGTCGAACGCAACCAATGGCAACGGACAAAACCGACACCGAACCGTTCAGACCGGCGTTTCACTTCGCCCCCACCGAAGGGTGGATGAACGACCCGAACGGGATGGTGTACCACGACGGGACGTACCACTTGTTCTACCAGGCCGGGGCGGACCGGCGCCGCTGGGACCACGCCCGGAGCGATGACCTCTGTACGTGGGACGAGCGGGGCTGTAAGGTGCCGGACGATGGAGTACAGGCGTTCTCCGGCGGCGCCGTCGTCGACAGCGACGACACCGCCGGCTTCGGGCCGGACAGCATCGTGGCGATGTACAGCGGCCACCACGACGACGAGCGGGAGGACCAGCGGGTCGCCTACAGCACCGACGGCGGCGACACCGTCTCGATGTACCCGGACAACCCCGTCATCCCGAGCGACGAGGGGGATTTCAGGGACCCGAACCCCCTGTGGTACGAGGCTGACGACGCCTGGCGGATGGTCGTCGCGCGCGTGCACCCGGCGCCGGACCGCCCCCGTGGTATCGAGATATACGAGTCGCCCAACCTGACGGACTGGACCTACCTCGACACCTACGAGTCGGGCGACCAGAGCTGGGAGTGCCCGAGCCTGTACGAACTCCCGGTCGCCGGCACCGACGAACGGCGGTGGGTGTTGACCGTCTCCGTGGAGTGGGACCACGTCGAGCACCACGTCGGCCGCTTCGACGGGGAGTCGTTCGTCGCCGACCGGCGCGTGCGGGCCGACCACGGCTTCGATTTCTACGGCGCCCAGACATGGTCGAACGCGCCAGAGGGGCCCGGGCTGGGCCTGGCCTGGATGAGCCACTGGGACTACGCGAAGTCGCTCCCGACGACGGAGTGGACGGGCGCCCAGTCGTTCCCGCGTGAACTCGCGCTGACCCGGACGGACGACGGCGTCGCGCTCCGCCAGTCGCCCGCGCCGGCCCTCGAATCGCTCCGGGGAACAACTCTCGCGACGGTTTCCGACGAGTCGATTACGCCCGACCACGACCCGCTGGCGGCGGAGGGCGTCGCCGGCCTGACCCTCGAACTCAGGGCGACCGTCGACCCCGGCAGCGCACGGCAGGTAACACTCGGCGTCCGCGATTCCGCCGACCAGCGGACCGAAATCGTCTACGACGCTCCCGGCGAGCGACTCGCCGTCGACCGCAGCGAGTCGGGGGCGTTCTTCCACGACGACCACACGGTCGCCGAGGGACCGCTCCCGCTGCGTGCCGACGGGACGATTACGCTACAGGTGCTCGTCGACCGGAGCTCGGTCGAGGTGTTCGGAAACGGCGGGTGCTACGCGAACACGAACCTCGTCTTTCCCGACCCGGCGAGCGACGGCGTCTCGCTGTCGGCGACCGGCGGCGAGGCCACGCTGGTCTCCTTCGAGGCCGTCGAGCTCTCGGTCGACTGAGCGTCTCCGCCGGTGGTCAGGCGTGGGCGGTGTAGCCGGCCTCGTCGACGGCCGCGACCATCGCGGCCACGTCGGCGTCGCCCTCGACCTCGGCCGACTCGGTCCCGCGGTCGACCCGCACGTCGGTGACACCTTCGACGTCGGCGAGCGCGTCCGCGACGCTGTCCTCGCAGTGGTCACAGCTCATCCCTTCGACGGTGAGTGTCGTGGTCATACGCCGGGGCGTAGAACCCCCGGCGTCAAACACGTTGTCCCTTCGGTTTCGTCCCCGAATCGACCTCGGCGCTTTCGATACCCAGCTCGAACACCCGAAGCGCTTTATTTCGCGACGGCCAGAGTGGGGCCATGCGCGACCTCGACGAGACGGACATGGAGATACTGCAGCTACTGCTCTCGGACGCCCGGCGTCCCTACAGCGATATCGCCGACACGGTCGGTCTCTCGGCGCCGGCCGTCTCCGACCGGGTGGCGCGCCTCCGGGAGGCGGGCGTCATCAACCGCTTCACGCTCGATATCGACCGGTCCCAGCTCCGGACGGGGATTCCGGTGCTCGTCACGGTCGAGACGGCGGCCAGCGACCCGGCGGCGTTGCGAGACGCCCTCCTCGGGACCGACGCGGTCGAACACGTCTTCACCACGTCGGAGGCCGATATCGTGGTGTTCGCGCGCGTCCCCGACAACGACATCGCGGGCTGGCTCGCGGACCGGGTCGACACCGAGGCGATAGCCGACTTCGAGGTGGAGCTGCTGGCCGGTGCCGAGTGGTCGCCCGACCTCGGCGGGACGGAGTTCGCCCTCTCCTGTGCCCAGTGTGGCAACACCGTCGACAGCGAGGGGACGGCCGCGCGTATCGACGGCTCGCTCTACCAGTTCTGCTGTCCGTCCTGCGAGGCCCGCTTCGCGGAGAAGTACGACGAGCTCCAGCAGGGCGCGGACTGAGAGCCGCTTCCCGCGTCGGAATCGGACGTGCGTACGAGGGGATTTCTATCCGCAGGTTCGGGTGAAACTAACATGTCACAGCCCGCTGGAGTCGCGACTCCACCGAGAGTTACTCGACCCCGGTAACATCGGTGTCAGCGCCCACTCAAGTGCGAGGAGCGCGTAGCCGGTGTATGACAGTGTCCACACCAGGGATTCACCACGTGACGTGTATCGCCGGCGACCCGCAGCGAAACATCGACTTCTGGGTCGAGACGCTCGGCCTGCGTCTCGTGAAACGGTCGGTCAACCAGGACGACCCCGGCACCTACCACTTCTTCTTCGCCGACGCCGAGGGGACCCCGGGCACCAGCATGACGTTCTTCCCGTGGGAGGACGTCCGGCAGGGAAAGGTCGGCTCCGGGCAGGTCTCCAGAACGGCGTTTCGCGTCCCCGAGGGGAGCCTCGACTACTGGGAGGAGCGCTTCGACGAGCACGGCGTCGATTACGACGACCGCGTCGAGCGGTTCGGCGAGACGGTGCTCCCGTTCACGGACCCCGACGGTCTGCCGGTGGAACTGGTCGAAGTCGAGATTCCCGACGACGAGCCGACGGTGCCCTGGACCGAGTTCGTCCCCGAGGACGCGGCCATCCGGGGCTTTCACTCCGTGACGCTGTGGCTCGCCGATCCGGACCCGACCGAGGAGCTGCTCCGGGAGATGGGACTGGAGGAAGTGGGCACCGAAGAAGCGCAGGGTGACGCCCCCGGCGACGAGCGGACCCGCTTTGCCGCGGGCGGCCCCGTCGGGAGATACGTCGACGTGTTGCCGACCATCGTGGGCGGCCGACAGGGCCACGGCACCGTCCACCACGTGGCCTTCCAGACGCCGACCGACGAGGAGCAGTCGGCGATGCGAGACGTCGTCCAGTCGGCCGGGCTCCGCCCGACCCAGCAGATAAACCGCCACTGGTTCCGCTCGGTGTACGTCCGGGAGTTCGGCGGCGTCCTCTTCGAGCTGGCCACCAGCGGTCCGGGCTACACCAGCGACGAACCGCTCGGCGAACTCGGCGAGCGGCTCGTCCTCCCCGGGAAGTTCGAGGCCGACCGCGAGCGAATCGAGAGCCAGTTACCCGACATCACGGTGCCCCGAGCCGAGCCCGTCGACGCGGACGACTGACCCGACCGGTACCGTTCGGAAGACGGCGATACCGCCGACCACCGGCACCGGCCACAACGGCGGCCACATAGTAATATTGGCCCTACCGGCGGCCGACACGACGAATCACTCGTTGGGGCAGTGGCGCTGCCCCAGAACGAGACAGAGGACGTGCAGCCCGAGCAGGGCGGTGAAGGCAAACGGCTCCGACGTGGCCAGCCCGTCGAGCAAGACCCCGACGATGACGGCCGGGAGCAGGATGGCCCCCCAGAAGGCCGTGGCCCGGAGGAAACCGAGACAGCACCTGACGGCGGCGACGACCTGTGACAGGCCGTAGACACAGGCGCGCAGTGAGAGCGACGCCAGGCGCCCGGGTTCCGTGCCCATACAGGGAGACGGGGGACCACGGGCCAAGAGTACGTGGCCAGTAACTGCCGGCAGAAGCCGGTTATCGGACGGTCGCTTCGCCGACCGTCTCGGCGAACGCGACGGTCTCTTTCACGTCGGTTATCTCGACCTCGACGCGGTCGCCCGGCTTGGTGCCCGGGACGATGACGATAAAGCCCCGCTCTACCTTGGCGATGCCGTCGCCCTGGTCGCCGAGCGTGTCGATGGAGACCGTCCGCACCTCGCCTTCCTCGACCGGTGGCCCCTGCGAGTGGGGCGAGGCGGTCTCCGGCGGTGACACCGTCGAGCGGTCGGGCTCCGTGACGGTCGTCTCCGTCGAGCGCTCGTCGGCCTCGGAGGCGAGGAGTGCGACCCGATAGGACTGGTCCGTATCGATGGAGCCGTTCTCGACGAGTTCCGACGGTATCGAGACGACGTACCGGTCGCCCTCGTCGTCGACCGAGGTCTCGAATAGCAAGCGGACGGAATCAGATATCTGTGTCATTGGCCCACCTACGAACCCCATGGCTAAATCCTACCGGAATTCAGCTGCATAATTCGCGGCCCCATCGCGTGCCGGGGAGCGCGGATGGGGGCGACCTCGTTCGGCGCTGACGGACGTATCAACCGGGGGACGCTAACCCCGGCTATTTTTCCAGATAGCCGTTGTCTCGAATGTATGGACGGCTCAGTACCACTACAGTTCTGGTACGTGAGCTCACTCGTGGTGTCGGCGCTCATCGTGGCTGCGACCGGCGCACTCGTCTACACGCGGACGGAGACGCACCACCGGACGGAGTTCGTCGCCTACGTCGCGGTGCAGTGGTGCTGGGTGGTGGCCGCCATCGCGAAGTTGCTCGTCCGCGTTCCGGCGGCGAAGTACGCGCTGAGCCTGCTCACTGACCTGTTCGCGGTGGTCGCCATCGTCACCGTCGGCTACTTCGCGACGGTGTATACGAACCGGTCGACGTCGCCGCGGCGACCGCAGAACGCCCTCGCTGTGGGCTGGGCGGCCGTCGCCGTCGTCGGTATCCTCACCCAGCCGGTGTTCGGGCTCCAGTACGCGTCGGTGGCCTATCGACAGGAGCCCGTCGCGTACCTCGCGATAGAGCCGGGCCCGCTGTACCTGCTGAACTCGGTGGTGGCCGCCGCCATCTTGCTGGTCAGTTTCGTCTATCTGGCGCGGCTCTTCCTGAGCTCGAATCACCGACCGACGAGTTCGATACTGCTGCTGGTGGCAGCGGCGGTCGCCTCCCTCCTGCCCAACGCCGTGACCGCGCTGGAGACGATTCCGCTCCTCCCCGGATACGACTACACCGTCTTCGGTATCGTCCCGTTGACCGTCATCCTCGCCTACACCGTCTTCTTCCGGGGGGAACTCGACATCGCGCCGATGGCCCGAACCGAAATCGTCGACCACATCGACGACGTGTTGCTGGGACTCGACGACGCGGGCCGGCTCATCGACTACAACGCCGCCGCGGAGCCGCTCTTGCCGCCCGACGTGGAGACGCCCGTCGGGACGGAGCTGTCGAGGTTGCTGCCGGGGCTGGCCGCGGAGATACTGCTCCCAGCGGCGGGGGATGCGGACGTCTCGGCGACGTACTCGACAGTCGTCGACGGCGCGCGGACCCACTACGCGGTGTCCGTCTCGCCGATTACCGAGCGCGGCACGGTCGCCGGCTACACGGTCGTGGCACGGGACGTCACCGCGGTCGAGGAGTCAAAGCGGGAGCTGGCGCGACAGAACGACCAGCTGGAGTCGTTCGCCTCGACCGTCGCCCACGACCTCAGGAACCCGCTTCAGGTCGCCGACGGCGCGACGGAACTGCTGGACCGGCAGCTCCGGGCCGCTGACGACCCCGCGGCGGCGGAGGCGGCCGACCACCTCGACAGCGTCGCCGACGCCATCGACCGGATGGACGCGAGGCTGGACGAACTGCGGACGCTCGCGGAACACGCCCAGTCCGTGACGACGACCGAGTCCGTGGCGTTCGGGCCGGCAGTCCGGGCGGTCTGGGCGGCGGCCGACACCGGGGAGATGGCGCTCGCGGTCACGGCTGACGGGCACATCGAGGCCGACCGCGCCCGGCTGGACAGCGTGCTCGACCAGCTCGTCCGACACAGCGGCGAGCGCGGCGCCGACCGAGTCGAGGTCGCGCTCACCGGGACGGGGTTCACCTACGAGGACGACGGCCGACGGATTGCCGAGTGCGACCGGGAGGCGGTCTTCGACTCCGACACGACGACCGCGGCCGCCAGCGTCGGGCTCGGGCTGGAAATCGTCCGGACGCAGGTCGAATCCCAGGGCTGGCAGGTCGGCGTCGAGCGGACGGAGACGGGGACGGCGTTCGTCGTCACCGGTGGAACGACGACGGCCGAGACGGAGGTGGGCCCGTGAGCGAGGGCGGCCTCGTCGGCCAGACCGGTGGCGCGGTCACTGCGGTACACCCCATCGAGGCGGTGTACCTGTCGCTCCTGGTCGTGAGCATCGTCGGCTTCGCGCTGATGAACGTCTGGGTCGAGCGGGGCCGGTCCACGGCCCGTATCCGGGCAGTCGTCCCGCTACACATCGTGGCGATGCTCTGGGCCGGGGTCGCCGCGCTCGAACTCCTCGCCGCGGACCAGCAGCTCAGCCGCTGGCTGGTGTATCTGCGAACCGTGTTCTCCTATCTCACGGTGGTCGCGTTCGTCTACTTCGGGACGGTGTACAGCGGCCGGTCGACGTCGCTGCGGCGACCGTTCAACGCCCTCTTCGTCGGCGGGATGGCGACCGGCCTGCTCGGACTGGTGACCCAGCCGTGGCTCGGCCTGCATTTCGACCCGCTGGTGTTCACTACCGACCCCTTCCCGTACTACCGCACCGGCTTCGGCCCGCTCTGGCTGTTCGGCTTTTTCTGGTCGTACGTCGGCATCGGGGCGGCGCTGTACTACCTCGCGGAGCTGGTCGTCACCTCCCAGCACCGGTCGAGTCGCCCCCTCGTCGTCTACAGCGCGGGGATACTGCTGGGACTCGTCCCCAGCGCGTTCACGGTGACCGGGCGGGTGCCGACGCTCCCGGGTTACGACCACACCGTCTTGGGGCTGAGTATCGTCGGCGTGGCCACCTTCGTCGGCGCCTGGCTGGGGATGGTGAGAATCACGCCCATCTCCCGGGACCGACTGCTGGGAACGACCGGCGACGGACTCCTCGTCCGCGACGACACCGGGCAGGTCGTCGACCTGAACCCGGAGGCGAGGCGGTTCCTCGTCGGCGACGGGAACCCCATCGGATCGCCGCTCGCGGTGGTCGCGCCGGTGCTTGCCGACGCCATCGCGGCGGACGGCGACGGCTTCGAGAGCGCTGCCCGGACGGGCCGAACCGTCGAGTTCACGCACGACGACCGCCGGTACTCGGCGGTCGTCTCGCCCGTCACCGACGGCGACACCGTCGCGGGGTCGGCCCTGCTGATACGCGACGTGACCGAACGTTACGAGAACCGACGGGAGCTACGGCGCCAGAACCGCCAGCTCGACGAGTTCGCGAGGAGCATCTCACACCACCTCCGCAATCCGCTACAGGTCGCCGCCGGCCAGACCGAACTCGTACGACAGCGCCTGGCCGACTCCGGAGCCGACCCCGTCGACCGCGACCGGCTCGACGACCTGGACGGCGCGCTCGACCGGATGGAGACCATCATCACGGACCTCCGAACGCTCGCCGAGCAGGGCAAGTCCGTCGAGTCCACCGAAGTCGTCGGGTTCGGTGACGCGGTCCGGACGGCCTGGTCACACGTCGACACCGGCGAAGCGACCCTCGCGGTGGACGTCGACGGGACCATCCGCGCCGACGAGAGTCGGCTGCTCAGCATCCTCGAGAATCTGGTCCGGAACAGCGTGGAACACGGTTCCACGAGCAATCGGACGCAGTCCGACGACAGCGTCGCGCACGGCTCGACGAGCGCCGGCTCGCAAACTCGCCAGGACAGCGTGGAACACGGCGGCGTCGCGATAACTGTCCGCCTCACCGACGACGGGTTCGTCTTCGAGGACGACGGTCCCGGTATCGACGCCGACCACGACCGGCTGTTCGAGTACGGCTACACTACCAGCAGCGAGGGGACCGGACTCGGCCTGAGCATCGTGGAGACGATGGCCCAGTCTCACGGCTGGGCGGTTCGGGTCGACCCGGCCCACGACGGCGCGCGGTTCGTCGTCAGCGGCGCCGTGACAGCGGTCGGGAACACGGAAAGCGGGAGGTAGCGACAGGACTGGGCCGACAAGGAGCGTAGAACATTGCCGTCGGAGTGCGTGTGCCGACCGATGAGTCTCGTCACCGTCCTCCCGCTGGCGGTCGTGATGGTCGCCGGCCCGCAGCTGCTGAGCGCCATCTTCCTGGCCACGAGCGAACAGTGGCGGCGAAACTCGGCCGCCTTCGTGGGCGGAGCGGCCTGTTCTATCTCTATCGTCGTCACTGCCGCCTACTTCCTGGCGACCGGGACGCGGTCGGCGGGGGCCTCGAACACGACGCTCTCCTGGCTTATCGCGGCGGTTCTCGTCGCGGCCGCGTTCAACGTGTATCGGACCCGGGAGACGGCCGAGCCCCCGGCGTGGATGGGGAAGCTGACCGGGGCGAGCCCGCGATTCGCCTTCCGCTTGGGGGCCCTGTTGCTGGGGCTGTTCCCGACCGATATCCTCACTTCGGTGGCCGTGGGCGCGACGCTGTCGAGCGAGGGCGCGCCGCTGCGTGACGCGGCGGGGTTCGTGCTGGCGACGGTGCTGTTGCTCGCGCTCCCGTCGCTGTCGGTGCTGGCTCTCGGCGAGCGCGCCGAGTGGCTGCTCCCGAAAGTTCGCGACTGGATGACCGACAACTCGTGGCTCGTCACCGAGTTCGTCATCGGAATCTTCGTCGTCCTGACGCTGACGTGACTACTGTGCGGTGTAGCCGCCGTCGACGACGAGGTTGTGGCCGGTGACGTACGAGGCGTCGTCGCTCGCGAGGAACAGGGCGGCGTCGGCGACCTCCTCGGGCTGGCCGTCGCGTCGGAGGGCGACCTGCTTCTCGTACGCGCCGGCGACGTCAGAGTCCTCCGTGGTCATCGCGGTCTCGATGACGCCCGGGTTGATGGCGTTGACGCGGATGCCGTCGGGGCCGAGTTCGAGCGCTAGTTCGCGGGTGAGGTTGGAGATACCGCCCTTGGAGGCGCAGTACGTCGACGCGCCCGGGTAGCCGACGAGCCCGGCGACCGAGGAGAGGTTGATAATCGACCCCCCGTCGGGCTGGTCGGCCATCACGTCGGCGGCGAACTTGCTCCCGAAGTACACCCCCTTGAGGTTGATATCCATGAGCCAGTCGTAGTCGTCCTCGTCGGTGTCCGCGATGGGCTGGTCTGCGGTGAACACGCCGGCGTTGTTCACCATGACGTCACAGCTCCCGAAGGCGTCGGTCGCCGTCTCGACCGCCGCGCGGATGTCGTCGACTTCCGAGACGTCGGTCTCGACGAACTCGGCGTCCTCGATGCGTTCGTGTGTCGGCGTCCCGCCCTCGCGGGGCCCTTCGCGGACGTCCGCGACGACGACGCTGGCGCCGGCCGCCGCGAAACGCAGGGCGATTGCACGGCCGATTCCGGACGCGGCGCCGGTGACGACTGCCGTCTCGTCGGCGAGTTTGTCAGCCATTTGACTTCACTGAGGAAGCTAACGGACGCGGCCGGTATAACGCTTCGAGGTAGGGCAGTCCTGACAGTTCAGGTATATACCACGATTGGGTCCCAGTACCGGACCGTACTGTGGAACGAAGTTGGGAAGCGAGTGGTTCACATGGGGTCCGCTCGGGCGTAAATTTCGACTACATATACCCAATATAAAACGCCTTTATCGAAACGGGGGTGGCTCCACCCGTATGGTCGATTTGACTCGACGGAATCTGCTTGCATCGTCAGCGGCGGCGGCACTGGGGGCCAGCGTTGTCGGCGTCGCCAGCGGCGACGAGGTCGAAGAGGGCGACACGCCCGGTGCGCCGAGCGTCCAGGGGTCGCTGAAGCGGTTCTCGACGACCGCCTACGGGGCCGAGGTGACGGGTCCGTTCGTCTTCGAGGACGGCGGACTGCTGTACAGCCTCCAGCACCCGAGCGAGGAGAACCCCGAGCCCTTCGGCCGAGCGGCGGTCGGTTACTTCAGCGGGTTCTCCTTCGCGTTCGACGGGAGCAACGACGACTTCACCGAGGTCGGGGTGCCGGACACGGACGCGAAACAGCGCGCGGTGCGCTCGGCGAGCGGTGACTACGAGGTCCTCGTTCAGGGCGGCGAACCCATCGATGGCGGCAGCGAGCGCCTCGGTGTCACGCAGACGCCCGACGGAACGGACATCAGCGGGGAGAACTTCGCGGGGACCCAGTACGGGGGCCCGGCCACGAACCCCGACTGCAACCAGTTCGTCCCGACGGACGACGACGGGACTGAAGGGTACCTGTTCACCAACTGGGAGAACAGCCCCGGGAACGTCTCGCGGGTGTTCATCAGCCAAGACGAGGACGGCGAGTGGAGCGCCGACCCCGACGACGCGCTGAACCTCGCGAACACCGACTCGCTCCGGGAACTCGGTGGGACGCGAATCAACTGCTACGGCGACCTCAGCCCGTGGGGCACGATGGTCTCCTCCGAGGAGAACTACGCCCACCCGCGGGTCTCGCTGACGGCGACTGTCAGCGATATCGTCGAGGCCGACAGCGGCGAGGGGCTGGTCGGGGCCTGCCAGTTCTGGAACCGACCGAACCCGACGGAGATCACCGACGCCCTCGGGACGTACGCCGAGGACGGCGAGCTCGGCGAGTCCTGGTACCCACAGGGCGCGTTCGCCCTCTCCGGCGTCGAGTTCCTCGCCTATTACCTCGGTGCGGAGCGGGCCGACCAGAGCGGCGAGGACAACCTCGCGACCACGCCCATCGACGACGTCTACCCCAACCCGTACCGGTACGGCTACCACGTGGACTTCCGCGAGCCGGCCGCCGACGAACCAGAGGCGGTGAAGTACTGGGTGATGGGGCGGGCCTCCTGGGAGGCGCCCGACTTCCAGGGCGACCGGAAGACGGTGTACGGCTGTTCGGACGGCGACAGCAAGGGCATCTACAAGTTCGTCGCCGACGAGCCCATCCCGAGCTACGACGACACCGACGACATCGCGGGCACGCTGTACGCGCCCAAAATCACCAACGACGCCGCGAACGCCTCGGAGGCCGGCGAGCGCAACTCCCCGGCCCAGACGCCGCTGGAGGTCGAGTGGCTCGAACTCGGCCACGCCACCAACGGCGAGGTCGCCGAGTGGATCGCCGACTACGACGACGTCACGCAGGCCGAGTATCTCGACGCGCACGCCGAGACCGACTGGCGCGAGGACCCGGCTGCCGCGCTCCGCGAGGCCGACCTCGAAGTCGTCCGGAACGGCAATCAGAACTACGTCACCGACGCGGAAATCGTCGAGTGGGCCAGCCAGTACGAGGCCGACGGCCCCGACGGCGTCGACGAGGAGCTGCGCAGGGTTCCGTTCATCGAGACCCGCGCCGCGGCCAAGGAGATAGGCGCCTCTATCGAGTTCAACAAGGCCGAGGGCGTCGACAGCGTCGACGACTCCCAGCCGGGCGACTTCGTCTACTTCGGTATCTCGGAGTTCAACGACGACCTCGCAAACGACGAGGGCGACATCCAGATGGACCGCGTCGACGGCGGCGTGGTCTACCGCGCCGAGCTCGAACGCAACTACAACGTCTCGACGCTGGAGCCGGTCATCACCGGTCCCGACTTCACCGACAGCCCGCGGGACGCCGACGACGCCCTGCGCAACATCGACAACGTCTACACGATGCGGGACGGCCGCGTGCTGTGCTGTGAGGACGGCTTCGGCGGTCCCGCCCGCTCGTACCCCAACGACGGGCTCTACGTCTTCCAGCCGAACGTGCTGGTCGACGTTGACTCGGTCGCGGTCGGGAACGGCGGGACCGGGACGGCGACGCTGACCGCGTCCTCGCTGCCGACTGGCTTCGCCGGGGCCCGAGTCACCGTCTCGGTGACAAACCCCGACGTGGCCGCCATCACCGGCGTCTCCTTCCCGGACGCGCTGGGGCTCACCGAGTCCGACATCAGCTCGGACGGGTCGAGCGTGACCGTCCGGATGGCAGACACGCAGAACGAAGTCGGCGCGGGCGGCCGCGACGTCGAGGTCGCCACGCTGACCCTTCGCGGCCGGGGAACCGGCACGACCGACCTGGCCGTCGAGGTCGAGCAGATGGACGACGACTCGGGTTCGACCATCGACGCCGAGGCCCGCGAGGGCGTGCTGGTCACCGGCCCGCCGCCGGTGGCCGGCTCCGACGCCCCGACCGACCCCGACGGCGACGGCCTGTTCGAGGATATCAACGGGAACGGTCGCCTCGACTACGAGGACATCCAGCTCCTCTTCGACGAATTCGAGGGCGACAGCGTCCGCCTGAACAAGTCGGCCTACGACTTCAACGACAACGGCCAGCTCGACTTCGACGACATCGTCTCCCTCTACGAGGAGGTCAACTGACGACGCCTCGCGTCGCAGCCTTCCGCCAACTCCGATTTATACTCCCTCAACGACTCAATGACACACCAGACGCGTTCCGTATCGACCATCGGACCGGTCCTCGCGGCCGCCCTCGCCACGCTCGCCGTCCTCGCGACGGCGACGGGCGTCGGGGTCGCCGCGGCACAGAGCGACAGCCCGACAGTCCGCGTCACCGACGGCGCGACGACCGCCGACGGGAACGCGACCGTCGGCGTGGTGCTCACGTCGGCGCCCGACGGGCTCGCGGGCTACTATCTCGACGTCGTCCTCGACGCGCCGGGCGACGCGCGACTCGTCGACGCGAGCTACCCCGAGCGGTTCGGGCTGCACAGCGCGCCCGAGTTCGACGACGACGGCGGTCGGGTCACGCTCGAAGCCGCCGACCTGAACGGCGCCGTCGAGCCCGGCGCGACCGACGTTCGGCTCGCGACGGTGACCGTCGCCGGCGGCGACCCCGGCGAGGGGGCCCTCTCCGTCGAGCCGCGGCAGTTCGACGCCGACGACGGGAGCGAGTTCCGGCCCGCCAGCGCGTCCGCCGTCAGTCAGTCGGGTGGGACAGAAACGTCGGCGGAGCGAGCGAACTCGGAGACACAGACCACGGAGACCGAGACCGCCACCGGCGGCTCCGGGCCGCTCGGGCCCGGGCTGGCGGTCGTCGCCGTCGGTCTCCTGACGGTCGCCGGCCTCCGCCGACGGCGGGGTGCCTGAAGACTTCGGCTCAGCAACAATGTCACGCACGCAATCACACGAAACGACGAGCGACGACGCGGAATCGGTGTATCACGAGTACATACTCGACGTGCGAATCGTCGAACTGCCGCGGTCGGACGGGGAGCGCCGCTACCGCTTCGAGGCCCCCCACCACCGCGGCATCGAGTTCGACGACGCCGAGAGCGCGACCCTGTACAGCGACGTCTACTTCGACGTCAACGGGTTCGAGGAGGCCGGGACGGGGACGCGGGGCGTTCCGCCGGAGATAATCCAGGCCGGGCGGGACACGCTGGTCGCGTACTTCATGACTCAGGCCGACATCGACCGGAACTGGGTCGCCTCCTACTACGGGGAGAAACCCGAGAAGGTCAGCCGGTACGTCTCGCGGGTGCGCAAGCGCGCGGCGCAGATCCGCGAGGGCGCCAGAGAGCAGGGACTCCGGTAACCCCTGCCACGCGCTACTCGTCGTCCAGCGCGGCCGCGACGGCTTCCAGCTGTGCCTTCCGGAACGCCCCCTGCGTCTGCTCGGGGTCGTCGTCGTCCAGTTCGCCGATTTCCCGGAGGATGCCCGCCCGCATCTGTGGTTTCGGCGGGAGCCTGTCCGTGTCGATATCGTACCCCACGGCCTCGCAGACGGCGGCGAGCGTTTCCTTGGTGAAGGCCGTCGATTCGGGGCGCTCGAATCGCCCCACGGCCGTTCGGATGTCGTTTCGGAGGTCGTCGACGGTCGGTGACATACACACAGTGGTGCCGCGGCCACTGGTGTCAGTTGTGGTTCCGGTGTGTCGCGGCCGGGCCCGACGGTCGGCTGTCCCGGTGAGCGGGGCGATAAGATAGCCATAACGGACTCCGGCCCCGCGACGAAGCGACGGTGCCACGCGGCCGGGGTCGAACGCCGAGACGGCGGCCGTGAGCGGGGCTGGCGACACCGCCGTGGGCCCGAAACCGCCGAGGAGAGCGGCGACAGCGACCGAGCGGCCCGGAAAGTGCTAAATACTTTAGATGTAGTGCCGGTAAGCCCTCGGCAAGATGCGTGGACAGTCGCCGGCGCGCGAAGCGATAGACGAACTGGTACCTGTCGACCTCCTCGCGGCGCTCGCCGTAACGGCCGCGCTCGACGTCGCCGTCTTCGCCCCGGTGATTCGCGAGACGCCGGTCCGCGTGCCGCTCGGACTCGTCTTCGCCTGTTTCGTCCCGGGATACGTGCTCGTTACGGCCCTGTTCCCCGAGGCGTACAGCGGGGGCCGACAGCTGGACACCGGCCCCGTCGCGTCGGTCCGGAGCGCGGTCGGCGGCGCGGGCATCACCGTCCTGGAACGCTGCCTGCTCGCCGTCGCCTGCAGCGTCGTCCTCGTCCCCGCGGTCGGCTATCTGCTCAACTTCACGCGGTGGGGGGTTCGGCTGGCCCCGATGCTGGTGGTCATCAGCGCCGTGACTGCCGTCCTCGCGCTGGTGGCGTGGGGACGGCGGGTCCGACAGCCGCCTGAGAGACGGTTCCGACCCGCCGAACTGTTCCGAGCGCTGTGCCGTCGGCTGATCGACCGCCGGGAAACGAACGCCGCGGTGACGGCCCTGCTGGTCGGGTCGCTCGCCTTCTTCGCGCTGAGTACCGGGTACGCCGTCATGGGCGGCTCCGCGGACGCGCGCTACTCCGAGCTGTCGCTCCTGTCGGCCGACGGCGAGCAGCTCGTCGACGGGAACCTCTCGGCGCCCGTCGGCGAACCCCGAACGCTCCAGCTCGGGGTAGGCAACCACGAGGGTCGCGAGGTCACCTACACCGTCGTCGTCCTCCGGCAGCAGGTCGCGTCGACGGACCGCGAGCCGGTCGTCCGCGAACAGATGCGGCTGACCTCGTTCGAGGTGACCGTCCCGGCCGGGGCGGATAGAACGGTCGAGACTGTCGTCCCGCTGTCGGCCGGGGAGAGCGACCGAGTAGTCTGGCTGGTGTACACCGACGGCCTCCCGAGACAGGTCTCGACAGGGACGGCCCCCTACCACGTCCACGTCTGGCTCTCCGGGACGGCTCCCAGCGACGACGGCACCGCGGGCGGGACGCAGGTGGTGACGGCCAATCGGGTGGAGCGCCAGTGAGCTCCGACACGGGGGCCTCCCGCCGGCGGTTCCTGCGCTGTCTCGCCGGCACGGGCGCACTCGCGACCCTCTCGGGCTGTGGGTCGAAACGCGAGGACATCCGCGTCCACACCGGCACGAGCGAGGGCGAGGAGACCACGGTCGGCACCTTCGAGAGCGTCCAGGCGGCGGTCGACGCGGCCATGCCGGGGGAGACGGTCAGAGTCCCGCGGGGGACCTATCGGGAGAAAGTGACCACGACGCGGAGCGGGCGGGAAGGCGACCCCATCACCGTTACCGGGCCCGAATCGGCCGTCGTCCGCGGGGCCCGTGACGAGTACGGCGTCGTCCGTATCAATCACAGCCACGTACACCTCCGCGGGCTCACCGTCGAAGGGCTGGTCGACCCCGACGCGCCCGAACAGCTCAGTTCCTACGTCGAGGGACAGCTGATACAGACGCGACCGCCGACATCGACCGACGAGTACCTCCGGGACATCGTCGTCGCGCCGGACCGCATCGGCTACAGCCGGGCGAGCCTCATCGGGCTGGAACGGACCGTCGGGGCGGTCGTCGGTCCGACCCGGGTGACCGGGCTGGCTGGGGCGGAGTACGTCGTCGGTGACGCGCGCAGCCGCAACGGCGAGTTGCTGTACATCGGCACCGCCGACACGAATCTGGGGTCGAGCTGGCACCCCTGGACCGAGCTCGACCGGACCCGGAACGTCAGAATCCACCACGTCGACAACAGCGGCGGCCACGCCCACGGCGAGGCGGTCGACCTGAAGGAGGGCACCCGGAACGTCACCGTCGAGTACGTGACCGACCGGAACGCCGGCCACGTCGGCATCGACGAGGTCGCTCCCACGATAGGATTCAAGGGCCGCGACAGCACCGTCCGCTGGTGTGACATCGCGGAGACGCCGGTCGCCGCCGAGTTCGCCCCCTCACGGCGGGTGACGGGAAACGACGTGTACGGCTGTCGCATCGGCGATACCGACGTCAGCCCGTTCGTCTTCGAGCCGCCGTCGACGAGCGAGCGGCAGGGCCGGATCTGTGGCAACCGAATCGCCGGGCGCGACGGTCCCCAAGAGTCCGGCTGTCCATCGAGCGTGCCGACGGGTGAGGGCGTCGGACACGACGGCGGCTGAGCGGTGGCTACTGGTTCGGGGGCGTCGACCGCCGTGGCGCGTCGAGCGCGCGGTACAGTCGGACGTGGTTCGCGACCGACTCGTCGTCGACCGACTCCTTCGTCACCTCCCCGTCGACTGCGGCCAGCAGGGCCGACTCGAAGGCCGCCCGGTCCTCCGCGACGACGTCGACTTGCTCTGCCAGCCCGCCCACGTCGTAGCCGACCGACACCGTCCCGAAGTTGTCGGCGAGTTCGGCGACCCCGCTCTGGGCGTCGAAGTAGTCGTACGGCAGCGCCACCACGTCGGCGGCGGTGAAGTGGAACTCGAGGTCGGCTTCGGGGATGTACCCGGGGAACCGGTGGACCCGGTCGGTCAGCCCCCGCGATTCGATGAGGGCCGCGTACTCGTCCCAGTCCTCCCAGCACTCGCCGGCGATTATCAGCTCCAGCGCCCGCTCGTCGCCGATGTCGTCGACCATCCGGATGAGCGAATCGAGCCCCTTGTACTCCCTGACGTTGCCGAAAAACAGGACCACGCCGCCGTCGGTGTCGATGCCGAGTTCCCGACGCGCCGCCGCCTTCGAGATGCCCCGTTCCTCCGGGCCGATAGTCGGGTGGGAGATGACGTGAACGTCGTCCGGGTCGACGGCGCGCTTCCGACAGAACTGCGCCTTGTTCTGCTCGCTGTGGACCACGTACTCGTCCGCGAACAGGTAGACGAGGTTGTTGAGAAAGCGGGTCAGCGGCGTCTTCTCGTGGGGTTCGACGTTGTGGACGGTGAGGAGCACCGTCGTCCCGCGGAGCTTGCTCGCGACGAACATGACCACGTACGGGATTGCCAGCGGGTAGGACCACCACTGGGCGTGGAGGAGGTCGGTGTCCGGATTCAGACCGGCCCGGAGCCAGCTGACCGGGTCGTACCAGGCGAGCGAGCGCTCGATATGCTCGCCCTCCGTGGGCGGTTCACAGGTCGTCCCGGACTCGCCCGGATACAGCGAGGCGGGGTACAGCTCCCGCCAACCGGCGAAGGTGAACGCGTCCAGTTTCTCGTCGATGCCGTGGTACAGCGTTTCACAGTACCCGGGCACCCCCCTGTTCGGGGGCAGTGTCCCTATCATCCGGACGGCCGGTTCGGCGTCTGTGTCCGTCTCGTTGTCTGCCATCGTGTCGGTACCCGCCTTGATGCGATGGCGAGGTTTTGTTCAGCACAGGTTACCGCGACCGTCGAGGCGTGCGCTCGCGACACTGGCGGACCGGTGAGCGACGGTATCCGGACGTTACCGGGCGGGTCTATGGCATCCCGCCGCGTTTGATTTTGAGGTCGTCGAACTGGACGTAGATGTCGCCGGAGGGGGTGTTGCCGCCGCCGTGGTAGAAGTCCCACCAGCTCCACTGGACGTCGTTGCCGCCGGACTCCCTGAACCTGAAGTTCGTCCGGTCGTATTCGAGCTCCCCGTCGACCCAGCACCGCAACACGCCGTCCCTGGTGTCGGGCGTCCCCAGGTCGATGTACTGCTCGATGCGGTACCACCGGCCCTCCTCCAGCAGGGTGATGAACTCGTGGTCACCGTAGGAGCCGCTCGCGTCCATGTGGTAGACGTACCAGTCGAGCGGGATGTCCGAGCCGTCGTGGTCCCACGGGTCGTCCCACCCCATCCGTGTCGACCAGCCGGTCCCGTCGGCCGGCTCGCCGCCGGCCCCCTCGTCGGTGCCGTCGCGCCCGGCGAACCCGGGGAGTTTCCCGTCGTCGTCGAGGTTGTCGTAGAACCCCGGCCGGAACCGCATGAAGAACTGGTGGTAACACTTCGTCGGGGCGTCGCCGGCCCGGTTCGCGTGGTTGTGGACGGTGTAGACGCCGCGGTTCTCGCCGCCCGGGACTCGCATCTGGAGCTGGTTGCCCGACCGGCCGTCGATATCCCGTATCTCCGTGTTGCCGCCGACGCCGTAGTCCCACACCTCGCCGAAGGTGTCGGCCCAGCTGTCGTCGTCGAAGGGCTCGATGACGTCGAACGTCGCGTCCGACTCGGACGGCTCTTCCTCGTCGTCAGTCGCGGCCCGGGTCAGGGCCTGCGGGCCGCCGTCAGTCTGGACGCGGAGCTCGCCGAGGTCGCCCCTGAACCACAGCTCGCCGACGGCCGGGTCGGACGGGTCCGTCTCCAGCGTCGGCAGGCGGAACGAATCGTCGACCGAGAGCGTGCTGAGCGACGCGCGCGTCCACGACTCGCCGTCGCCGACGAAGACGTGCCCCGTATCGAGCGCGAAGAACTTCGCGCCCTCCTTTGGCTGGTACGTATCGAGCTGGCCCTCCTGGTCCCGTATCTCTACGTCGATGTCGAGCTGCTCGAAGTTCTCGTTGAGCGGGACGTTCCAGTTAAGCGTCCCCTGTTCCGGTGTGTCGTATCCGTGATTTTCTGTCACGTCTTGCTGGTCGCGAACAGGTATTTATGAACCTTTCGCATATTTTTATATATGGCTGTATTTAAATACTTAAGCGTATCTTTCACGCCACCAGCTCGTACTCGATTGAGCAACAGCTGCCGAGTATCTGGGTACGGGAACGAGCGGTCGGCGGCCCGGCCGCGGGTCACCCCGTGGTGTAGCCGCTCACGTCCGTGGAATCGTACACCCGGTTGTAGCTGTCCAGGTCGTCCCAGACCGGAGACTGACGCGAGAGCGAGTCCCGCGTGTTGGAGTACGGCGGGTTCTCGACGGGTTCGGGCGTCGGATAGACGCTCAGCGGTCGCTCGCGGAGTTCGTCACTGCGGACGACGACGACCGAATCCGGCGGGTCGTGTAACCGCCCGGCGACCGGGTCAGCCTGAATGATGTCACAGCGACCGCTGCCCGGGTTGTTCACGTAGCGGCAGGTGATGTAGTCGCTGGTGATGGCGGAGTCCGTGTGGCCGGCGATCGTGGCGTAGCTCGTCGTCTCCTGTTCGCTGAGATAGAAGTTGTAGAAGTCGGCCCGCTCGGTGACCGGGTTGTCCGAGGCGACGAAGTCGTTCGAGACGGCGAAGAAGGCCGTCGAGAAGACCAGCAGGCAGACGAGCGCGGCACCGACCCGGCGCCGCCCGACGGTACTGACCATGGAGACGACCCCGACGGCGAAGGCGATAGCCACGAACGGGTAGGTGTACTGCCCGGCCCGAAACGCCATGTCGGACGTGACACTCGACACCACACTGACCAGCAGGGCCGGGCCCGGGACCGAGACGGCCGTGACGAGCAGCGCGGTCAGCAACAGCGCCTTACCGCGACTGGACAGCCGCTGCAGTCTGGTGCTCTGGACGACGCCGAACAGGACGAAGAAGACGATGAGGCCGTACGGGACGTAGTTCACCAGTTCGTGGACGGGCAACTCGATGAACGGCGTGGCGACGGCGCCCCCGCCGTCGCCGCTGGTGGGCGGGCCGGCGGCGAGGCCCACGACACGGGCGACGAGGTCCGGCGCGGCGACCGCCCAGTACGAGAGTTGCACCACCGGGATAGCGAGGACCGCCCAGAGAGGGACCACGGGGAAGGCCGGCCCGTCGGCTCGCCGCCCGGACAGCGTGAGGAACCGTTCGACCGCGAAGTAACAGCCGACAGTGACGAAGATGTAGGGGAGACTGATGGTGTGGTAGACGGCCACACCGACAAGCAGCCCCGCGTAGAGCAGCGAGGCCCGCCGGTCCTCGACGAGCAGCAGTAGCAGGCAAAACGGGACCAGCAGCGACGTGACGCTGCGGGGGATCGAGTACATCCCGTACAGGATGACGAACGGGTTGAGCGCCGTCCCGAGCGCGGCGACCAGCGCGGTGCGCCGGGGGAACTGGAACCGGCGGGCCAGCGCGTACACCACCGGCGGGGCGGTGGCGAAGAGGAGCCCGGTGAGGACGAAAGAGAGCGTGAGCGGCCCGAAAGCTCTGTCGTACAGCATCGTCTGGAACCCCACGAAGACGTGCCAGAGCGGGAACGGCTGGTACGCACCGAAGACCGAGGTGACGCGGTGGCTACTGAGCAGCCCCTCGATGAGGCGGTGGTGGGGGAACACGTCGGTCCGCCCGAAGAAGTAGTGGTATTTCAGGCTGACTGACCAGACGACGCCGAGCAATAGCCCGCTCGTCTCGAAGAGGATCAGAGCGACTCGCGACGGCGTGAGCCCGGCCCAGAGACACTGTGACAGCACGATTGTGGCGAGAACGCCGACCAGAAGATAGAACGACATGGGCCGGACCTGCCCCGCCGACGCGAGCAGTATCGCGACCCCGAAGAGCGTGAAATAGAGGCTGATGGACAGCTCTACCGCCCGGTCCGAGAGCTGTTCGGCCGTCGGCGTTGCGAGGTCGACAGCGCCGCTCGTCGCGAAGTACGCCGCGGAGACGACGAGTATCGGGACCGTCGCGTACAGCGAGACGATAGTGAGCGACGGCAGGCCGAGCAGGGCCGGCAGCGCCGTCCCACAGACCGCGACGACCGGCGCCAGATACGGGAGTGCGCGCGATATCTCGCCGTAGGCCGGGAGCGACCTGGCCGAGGGTAGCAGTGTCATCGGTGGGCCAGTGACGAGGGGTGAGACCGGAGCGTGTTTCCGGACGGTTCGGACCGAGTGGCGGGACGGCCCCGGGACCGAGAGACCGCCCGGCTGCGGCCCCGCCCCCGGACGCGGGGGCGTCGGTCTCTCCGGGGACGCGGGCTCGTAACCTGCTGATACGCACGTGCCATGGTAGACTGCTATGGATGGAATACAACCTTGGTTACCCGGAAGATACCGGACGATAACGTCCCCCGGATACCGGACGATGACGGCATCCGGAGCGATTCGCCCGCGAGTCAGTCGCCCCGTTGTCCCGACAGCCCGCCACTGGGGAGCGCGTCGCCGTCGAGGAGGCCGCCGGTTTTCGCGAGGAGTGCCCAGACACCGGCCCCGCAGACGGCGACGGCACCGATGGTGACGGGACCGTCGACGTACCGCAACAGGGACAGGACGACGGCCGACATCACCGCGGTAATACAGCCGACCTGTCCGCCCCGGTACAGCAGCCGCCGGGGCCGGAGGCCGATCTCCGTGTGGACCACGTAGAGACACAGCGCGGCGTAGATGGCCTGCATCGCGACGGTGGCGACGGCCGCGCCGACCGCGCCGACCCGCCATATCAGAAGGGCGCTGAGAGCGACGTTCCCGACGGAGGTCACCCCCTTGAACGCGGCGCGGGCGTTCGCCCGGCCGAGGTAGTCGAGGATGTCCTCGGTCAGTTCGGTGACCGACATCAACACGATGCCCGCACAGAACACCTGCAGGATGGGGACGACGCCGCGGTACTGCGTGCCAAACACCGAGAGCACTACCGGCTCGGCGAGGATGGCGAGCCCGGCGACGGCCGGAACGTAGACCAGCAGGACGGAGACGAGCACGGTCTCGTAGGTCCGGCGCGCGTGGTCCCGGCTCCGGGCGACGGTCTCCTCGTCGAACTGGGGGCCCAGCGAGAACCCGACCGACCCAGCCAAGCCGCTACAGAACGTGACTATCTGCTTGCTGACGGCGTAGTAGCCGACGACGGCCGGGGTCAGCAGGTAGCCGACAAGGATGACATCGACCTCGCGGTCGAGCACCCAGGCGCCCCGCGTGACCGTCAGTGGGACGCTGTAGCGGAGAACGCGTCGCTTCAGGCCGTCTTCGAGCTGGGCGGTGGCGGCCGGGCCGGGCAGATGGCGAGCGAGGAGCCAGAGACCGAGGAAGGCGGCGACCGTGAACCCGACGACGTAGCCGACGAGGGCGCCGTACACGCCGTAGCCGAGGGTGACGAGGAGCGCCACCGCGAGCAGTTTGGCCACCCCCTCGCTCGCGTACACGAGCGCGCTGTGGAGTATCTCCCGGAACCCCTGGAGCACGACGCGGGTGTAGTTGTACAGCGTCGCGAAGACGACGTAGGTCGTCCCAAGGACCAGGAGCGGTTCGATGGCCGGCGCCCCGAGCGTCGCCGCGATGGCGCCGGCCCCCAGCGCGACGGCCGTCGCGACAGCCGCGATGGTGCCGAGATTGTAGGTGAGCGAGCTCAGGACGACGTGGCGGACCTGCCCGTCGCCCGACTCCAGCGAGGTCGAGACGTTCTTGGCGGCGGCCTTCGCGAGCCCGACGCTGCTGAACAGTCGACTGACGGTGAGCACCGAGAGCGCGAGAAACAGCGTCCCGTACTCGGCGGGCGCCAGCTGCCGGGAGAGGAAGATGATGACCAGCCCGGACGTGAGATAGTAGGTGAGCCGCGCCCCGGTCTCCGAGACCACGTCCCGGGAGAGCCCGCCGAGGGCTACCATGGCGGTCCTCCGGCGTCGAGCCGGCCCGTCGCGGGCGCGCTGTCGACCGTTCGGGAGGTGTCTGTTCGTCGCATGCCTGAGTCAGTTCCGAGGGGAGACGACCGACGCGGAGCCTTCCGTTTCGGAGAGCGTCGCTGCCACGTCGCTCAGCTTCCGGAAGCGGTAGTTCCGGTCCTCCAAGAGGTCGACGAACTGCTCGAACAGCTCGAACGAGTCGGCCATGTTCCGGGAGAAGAGAAGCCGCTTGAACGGGGAGAGCATGTCGTGGGCGTCGGTCCGGTAGTAGTCGTGGAGATGGGAGTTGTATATCAGGGGGTTCGGGAGCGACGAGCGTTCGAGCAGTCGGAGATACGGGCGCCCCAGAAGCTTGAGGAAACTCTGGATAATCGGGACCCGCAGCCGCGGGTGCACGGAGATGGGGAGCTCCAGCAGGTCCGGACTGACGGCCGGATAGAACGGCTCCGTGGGCTTGTCGAGGTGGTCGTACACGCCGGGGCGGTAGGACGGACAGATGCTGCTGTCGAACGCGAAGCCGGCGGCCGAGAGCGCTTCGAGGTCGGAGGCGGTGGCGATATAGCGCGGCGCCCGGTAACCGACTGGCGTCCGACCGAGCACCGACTCGAAGGCCTCGACGCCGCGGCGAATCTCCGCCTCGATGTCCGCCTCGCCGGACATGTCGTGGGAGTACGAGTGGAGGTGAAACTCCACGTCCAGTGCCCCGTCGAGGCGCCGAATAAGCTCCGGGTACGTCTCGACGGTCCGGCCGACGACGAACATGCTGACCGGCAGGTCACGGCGCTGGAACCGCTCGATGTAGTCGTCCAAGTGGTGGAAGACCTGCCGTCTGACGGCCGGGGACCCCACGTCGAAGCTCGGCTCCAGGTCCAACGTGAGACAGGCCGTCGGCTCGGCCGGCGACTCCGGATAGCGGTCGACCTTCATCGGCCCACCTCGCTGACGGAGCGGCGGGGCACTCGCCGTCGACGACTCCCTGCCGACCGAGCGCCGCGGCCACCGTGCGGGGCGGAGCTCACGGCTCTTCCTCCCATCGGACGACGGTCGGGCCGCTGACGCGGTCGACGAGCGCGCCCGCCGTGACCCCGACCACACTGGCCAGCCCCATCCCGGCACCGCCGCCGCGCCGGAGGGCCCTGACAGCACAGCCCACGAAACAGACGACAGCGAGCAGATAGCAGGCCGCCGTCGCGGTGGCCCCGGCGTCCCGTTTCCGACCGAGTCGGCGGACGAGTGCCCCGACCAGCAGGGCGGACACCTTCCTGATGTAGGGCAGGTACTCGATGTCGCTCTCTTCGTCGCCGTACTCCGTCTCCATCGGGACGTCGGCGATGTCGACCCCGACGGCGTTGAAGCGGGCCGTCAGCTGGTTCATGTAGCCGTAGTACTCCCAGATGCTCGCCGCGTCGGCGGCGAGCAGGGCCTCGCGGGTCGCCGCGGTGAACCCGTTCTGGGGGTCGAGCAACCCCCAGTACCCCGTCGACATGCGGGTGAGGCCAGTCAGCAAGACGTTGCCCAGGAGGCGGAAGGGCGGCATCTCGCGGGTTATCTCGCCGTCGCTGAACCGGTTCCCCTTGGCGTAGCCGGCCGCTCCGGAGACGAGCGGTTCGAGCAGCCCGGGGAGCGTCGTGCTGTCCATCTGCCCGTCGCCGTCTATCGTCGCGACGATGTCCATGCCGTCCGCGAGGGCGGCCGCGTAGCCGGTCTTGATGGCGCCGCCGGCGCCCCGGTTGGTCGCGTGGCGGAGACACGTGACGCGCCCGATGGTCACTGAGTCGCCGACGCGGTCGTCCTCGACCCCCAGCTCGTGGCCCCCGTCGTGCGACACCGGCGGCGTCTCGTCGTCGCCCGGCGAGGGGCGTGTCGCCGCCCGTTCGGTGGGCTGTGTCCCGTCGCGTACCGTCCCGGCCGTCGAGCGCTCGCGGGCCGCGTCGGTCATCGCCGCCATCGTCTCGTCCGTCGAGGCGTCGTCTATCGCGTAGACGTGGTCGACGAACGCGGGTATCTCGGCGATGACGTCGCCCACGAACGCCGCCTCGTTGTACGCGGGAACGACGACACCGACCGTGTGTCCCTTGTACATCTCAGGGCCTCCGGTATCTGAAGCCGGCCGCTGTCACTCTGTCGCTGTCGAAGGCGTTGTCGACGTCCACGAGGACCGGGTCCTCGGTCATCTCCCCCGCGGCCCGGTGGAGGTCCAGCGAGCGAATTCGCTCGTGTGGGGTGAGCACGAGGACGCCGTCGAAGCCGCTGAAGTCGACCTCCGACTGTATCTCGAAGTCGAACTCCTCGCGCGCCTGCTCCCGGGTGAGGTGTGGGTCGTATCCGACGACCTCCACGCCGTTGGCTTCGAGCGTCTCACAGGTGCCGTACGCCGGTGAGTTGCGCGTGTCCACGAGGCCGGACTTGTAGGCGAGGCCGAGGACGAGGAGCCGGGGACTGTACTCGCGGCCACCGTCGCCCCGAACGGTGGGCGATTCGGGTGTCTCGTCGGTTTTCTGGGCGGTTTCCAGTGCTTCGACCGTGACCGCGGCGACGTGTCTCCGCATCTTCTCGTTGACGATGCGGGCGTTCGTGAGCACCGAGGGCTCGAAGCCCGCCGCCTCGAACCGGTCGCGGAGATAGTGGGGGTCGACCGGGATGCAGTGGCCCCCGACGATACCGGGCGTGTACTCGTGGAAGTTCCACTTCGTGCCCGCGGCCTCCAGCACCTCGTGGGGGTCGAGGTCGATGTCGAGCTGGCGGGCACCCATCGTGAACTCGTTGACGACGGCGATGTTGACGTCGCGCTGGACGTTTGCGAGGCATTTGGCGGCCTCGGCGGTCTCTATGGACTCGGCGAGGTAGACGCCCACCTCGGAGATGTCCTCGTACAGCGCGGCCATGCGGGCGCGGGTCTGTTCGTCCTCGGCGCTGACTATCTTCATCGCGTCGGAGACGCGGCTCCGGTCCTCTCCGGGCGCGATTCGCTCCGGGGAGTACCCCACGCTGAACGAGACAGGCCGCTCCCCGACGCCCCGCTCCAGAGCCGGACGCAGGTCCTCACGGACCGCGCCCGGGTACAGCGTCGACTCGTAGACGACGATCGCACCGTCGGAGAGGTTCGCTCCGACGGTCTCGCTCGCCGTTTCGAGGACCGAGATGTCCGGGGCCAGACTGTCGTCGAGCGGCGAGGGCAGCGCCACGAAGACGAACTCGCAGTCGGCGATGTGGTCGGCCGAACTCGTAAACGTCAGGTCGTCGTGGGGGAGCGCGTCCGCGTCTAGCTCGCCGGTCGGATCGTGGGACTGTTGCAACGCGGCTATCTTCTGTGTATCGATATCGTAGCCTACCGTGGGATAGCCCGACTGTGCGAGCATGTGGGCGAGATTGAGTCCGACGTAACCCAAGCCAACGACACAGCAAGCCGGGCTTTCAGTTCGTTCCATCGGCGGCCTCCGTTGCGCGAGTGGTGGTATCGCTGTGCGCTAGCGGTCGTAGAGACTTCCTCATGTCGTACGATGATGATTCACTGATGTACATTGTTAGACAGATGATAGTTACCACCACCAAACGTGTTAGAATTGCTGAATGTTTGGGTAGTCTAGCCCCAATGGCGGATGGCTGTGACTATCCGACGAGCCGCGTCCAGCTCGTCAGATTCGCTAGCAATATCACGGAATTTGACAGGTGGCGGTCGGGCCGGTCGGTCTCGAATACTGAGCTTTCAGGAGCGCCCGTGACAGAAAGGTGGGCTTTGTGCGCTGCTCGCCGCCCGACACAGGGACCCCCACCACGACGGGGCCGTCGGAGGGACGGCGCTCTCGCTGAGCGGAGAGACAGCCACAGTCAGTGGTGGAGACGGCGCCTGAGCCGTCCCAGCCGGTCGTCGACGGCGAACGTACCAGTGACTTACCGCAAGGACCAAGACACTCCTAATCGCAGAGAAACATATATGCATCATCCTGGACCGCCGCGGTTCGTGGCCGCCGGTGACGAGGTCGAACTCGCACCGCGGGACCCGGACCCAGCGGCGACTTACACGTGGCAGCTCGTACAGACGCCCGAGGGCTCGGAGGCGGCCCTCGGGGACGACCCCGTCGAACAACTGGTTCCGGACGTGCCCGGCACCTACGTCGCAGCGCTCTCGGCCCCGGACGGCGACCACCGGCTCACGGTGCGCGCGTTCCCAAGCGCGCTCTCGCCGTCCGGCGTCTACGGCGAGTCGGGCGTCTCCGGCCGCCACAGCGGACGAGTGAGCGGCGGCGTCAGTGGCGGCGTCAGCGGCGGTCGGAGCGGCTCCGGCAGTTACGGCGAACTGAGCACGCGGGAGAAAGGCGAGGGCGGTCGGCCGCGGCTCACGCTGACGCCCGTCGTCGAAGGCGACGAGGCCGTCGTCCGCGCCGACGCCAGACCCCACCCGAACGCGACCGAGACGGCCGACGACCTGGAGGTCGAGTTCCTGCTCGACGACCGGGACGCGTTCGACCCGAGCACGGTCACCGTCTCCGACCGCGAACTGCGGATTCCCCTCGACGCGCTGCCGGACCGCGCCCGCATCCACGCGGTCGCTATCGGTGAGGACGGCTACAGCGTCGCCGACGCCGCCGAGTTCGAGCGCGCCGAGGAGGAGGTCGTGACCGACGGCGGACAGGCCGTCCGCGCGAACCAGACGGTCACCACCAGCCAGCCGTACCACCCGCCCGAATGGGCCGAAGAGTCGGTCATCTACGAGATCTACATCCGGACCTTCGGCGGCGAGGAGGGCGCGGCCTTCGACGCCATCGTCGACCGGCTCGACTACATCGAGTCGCTGGGCGTCGACACCATCTGGCTCACGCCGGTACTGCAAAACGACCACGCGCCCCACGGCTACAACATCGTCGACTTCCTCTCTATCGCCGACGACCTGGGGAGCCGCGAGGACTACGAGCGGTTCATCGACGCCGCCCACGAGCGCGGTATCAAGGTCCTCTTCGACCTCGTCTGTAACCACTCGGCGCGGACCCACCCGCACTTCCAGGCCGCCGTCAACGACACGGACAGCGAGTACCGCGACTGGTACGAATGGCGGGGCGAAACCGAACCCGAGACGTACTTCGAGTGGGAGCACATCGCGAACTTCAATTTCGACCATCTCCCGGTGCGACGGCACCTGCTCGACGCCGTCGAGAAGTGGCAGCCCCTCGTCGACGGGTTCCGCTGTGACATGGCGTGGGCGGTCCCCAACAATTTCTGGCGGGAGATACACGACTACTGCAACGACCAGGCGGACGATTTCCTCCTGCTGGACGAGACCATCCCCTACATCGCTGACTTCCAGGCCGGCCTCTTCGACATGCACTTCGACTCGACGACGTACTTCTCGCTCCGGCAGGTCGGCGGCGGCGAGGACGCGGAGCTCGTCCTGGACGCCATCGACGAGCGCGGCGAGGCCGGCTTCCCGGACCACGCCTCGTTCATGGTGTACGCCGAGAACCACGACGAGACCCGATACATCGTCGACTACGGCAAGGAGGCCGCGAAAGCCGCGGCCGCCGCGACCTTCACCCTGCCCGGCGCGCCGATGGTGTACGCGGGACAGGAGTTCGGTCAGCGGGGCCGACGCGACGACCTCGCGTGGGACCACGCCGACGACGACCTGCGCGAGTACTTCAGCTCGCTGGCCGACGTGCGAACGGACACCCCCGCGCTGTCGACGGACGGCGCGCTGGAGCGGGTCGACTACGAGGTCGAGTCCGGCCACGACGACCGCGTCGTCGCCTACGCGCGAGCGACGGAGAACGAGGCGGTCGTCGTCGTGCTGAACTTCGGCGAGGCGCCCGCGACGGTCACGGTGCCGGCGGCGGCCGCCGACCACGACCTCGTCTCGGGCGAGGGCGTCGGCACCGGCGACGGCGCCGTCACTGTCGACAGCGTCGCGGTGTTGCCGGCCGACAGCCTACTGCAGTGAGGGCAGCAGGGCGAGGCCGGTAACCCGCCGATATCGAGGGGGCGGCCCCGCAGACCGGCTGTTACGACGGACCTGCAAGATTGCGCGAAATCGTAGGGGTTTATTGAGAGCGTTGTCTTTAGCTATCCATGCGGCTTACGACAGCGCTCAACGAGTACAAGAAAGCTCGTGGCGAGCGCTTCCCTGAGGAGAGCAAGACTGCGTCAGGCTCGTTCTCGGGACATGGCGATCGCTTGGTACATATCGGCGAGAACGGTTCGCTGCGGGACTACTCCGACTCACTGTCCGGACTGTACGGTATCGACCGTTCCCAGCTGGGTATCCAGATAGGGGACGAGACACGCTGGTTCAGCGACCTGGAGACGATCAGACAGCACTACTACCGTGACACCCGGCTGGTGGAGACGGAGTACGACGCGGGGAGTTTCACCGTCCACCAGTACGACCTGACGCTCGGTCGCGCACACGCGACACACGTCGAGGCACGCGGGACGGTCCCGCGGGACGCGAAACTCGTCGCCTTCGCGACGATGGCCCCCGAGGGCAAGGACACCGGCGTCGGGGCGCTCATCCACGAGGACGGCGGCCCCGACAACTCCCGCGTCCTCGAAGTGTATCACCGGCAGGAACACGACTACGTGACGGCCTCGACCGGGCTGGACCAGGTCCACGGCCAGCGGCCCGAACGGCTAGGGGAGATTCTGGCCGACGACGCGATCTACTTCCCGCGCCGTCGAGGCACCGAACGGCGCGACCAGACCCGCCTCACGGGCGATTTCCTCGTGACGGCACCGCTCGAACGGACCGGCCGCTCCAACAGCACGACACTCATCACGCAGCTGTCCGACCACACGGAGGTGGACCGACAGCAGGCGATGGCCGATATCAGCGTCTGTGCGGAGTCACACACGACGGCCTCCGACCTGCGGGAGTCCGCCCGCGAGCGGACGCGCATCGACACCGCGGAGTCGCTCCCGCGCTCCCAGAGCGTCCGGACCGACCTGCGCGTGATGGACCTGCTGTCCTCGCCCTCTGGCGGGCGAATCGCCGCGCCGGAGTTCGACCCCTTCTACGAGAACTCCGGCGGCTACGGCTACGTCTGGTTCCGCGACGACGCCTCGGTCTCGCGACACCTGCTCGAAGCCGGCGACCGGCTCGACCTGGAGACCGACGATATCCTCGAAGAGAGCGCGCAGTTCCTCTGTGAGCGCCAGCTCGCCGACGGCACCTGGCCCCACCGCGTGTGGGCGACCGACGGCTCGCTCGCGCCGGGGTGGGCGAACGCGAACGTCGAGCACAACGAGGACTCCCCGGAGTACCAGGGCGACCAGACGGCCACCGTCACCGCCTTCCTCGCGACGCTGCTGCGGACGCGACACGGCCGGCTCAGCGACGACCTGACTGTCCAGCTTCGGGACACCATCGTCGAGGCGGTCGACGCGATGTCGCGGGACGTGGCGGACAACGACCTCCCGTCGCCGTGTCAGAACGTCTGGGAGGACGCCATCGGGCAGTTCGCCCACACCGCGGCGACCTACATCGAGGCGTTCTCGGCCGTGGCGCGAGCGCCCATGACCAACCAGATCCGCGAGCGGAGTCTGCACGGCGCCGAACGTGTCATCGACGGGCTGGACAACCTCTGGGACGAGGAGATGGGGGTGTACGTGATGCGCCTGACAGACGGCGAAGTCGACCACCGTATCGACGCCGCCGCGCTGAAACTCACCGACGCGTTCCGCGAGTACGACGCCATCGAGGACGCCGGCCTCACGGACGACCAGGTCGACCGGCTGGCAGACCACGTCAGCACGACGCTGGACACCCTGTTCCGGAACCCGCCCCACAGCCAGGTCGCCGGGCTCATCCGCTACGAGGGCGACCGCTGGCGGATGCAGGAACAGGACGGCGAGAAAGTCTGGTCCGTGACGACCGGCATCGGCGCGGTCTCGGCCGCCCAGGTCGGCGTCATGCTGAACGAGCGCGGCGGGAACGGCGAGGCCTACCTCAACCGCAGCAGCGACCTCTACGAGCTCATCGCCGACGACGGCCCGCTGGCGACCGACGCCGGCTATCTGGCCGAGCAGGCCTTCGATTCGGGCGAGCTCGACAGCGCGACGCCGCTTGGCTGGTCACACGCCATCCGGCTCCACGCGACGGCGCTGCTCGACGACCTCAACGCCCTGCCGACCACCTCCTCGACGACCGAGGGGCCGAGCGAGGAGCCGACGTGGACGACCGGCGAGAAGTTCGGTATCGGGACCGTCGCCGACCACGACACGCAGGACCCGTCGCGGGTCTGGTTCACGCTCACCGAGGGCGCGCTGACCGAGGCGCGGTTCCCGCAGGTGGACCTGCTGAACCTGCGGACCTTCGATTTCATCATCCGGTGTAAGGACGAGTCCGACTACGCGGCCCGGACCCACAAGGAAGACCGGCGCAGCAACGACACCATCGAACGCAGCGTCGAACCGGTCGACGACGAGGCGCTCCTGTTCCGACACGTCTTCACCGAGACCGGCGACGGACAGGGCCACGCCTGGGAGCTGACCGTCGACTACGCCACCGACCCGCAACACGACGCAATCCTGGCGAGCGTCGAGTTCACGGCGACGGACGGCCACAGCTACGACGTCTTCTCTGCCGCGAACATCGCGCTGACCAGCACCGAGCGGTTCGACCGCGGGCTCCGGTACGGCGAGGACGAGAACTACCACCTCGTCGCCCGGAACCCACAGGCCTACACCGCAGAGACGCACAACGACCTGCTGGTCGACGAGAACGGCGACGCCCTCTCGGTCGCGATGGCGATGGCAGCCGAGGGCCGGTTCGACTGGGCCACGGTCGGTGCGGCCGGCAGCGAGCGTCTGAACGCTCTCTACAACGAGGGCGAACTGCCCGAGCCCGTCGAGTCCGTCGACGGCGAGAACGTCGTGCTCATCGGCCGCCTGGGCACCGGGTCGACGGCCAACGAGACCGTCGCGCTCGGCTTCGCCCGGCGGGCGGACACGGCCGCCGCGCTCGGCGAGGCCGACGGTGCGTTGGACCGCGGCTACGAGACGGTCGAGGAAGGGTACGCACAGAGCTGGGCCGACTATCTCTCGGACAAGGAGCTGCCCGACTCGGTCAACGCGCATCCGGAGCTGGCAAACCAGTACCGAGCGGCCATCATGACCCTGATGGCGGTCGAAGACAAGACCTACCACGGGGCGTCTATCGCCTCGCCGTCGGTGCCGTGGGGCGATGCGGTCCACGCCGGCGAGCCGAAAAACTACGGCTACAACTTCGTCTGGTCGCGGGACCTCTATCAGGTCTTTACCGCCTTCGACACCGTCGGGTCGCTGGATATCGCCGCCCAGCAGCTGGAGTACATCTACGAGTTCCAGCAGGACGAGGCCGGCTTCATCCCGCAGAACACCTACGTGAACGGCCTCACCCGCTGGGGCGGCGAGCAGATGGACAACATCTCCTACCCGCAGGTGATGGCGTACCACCTCGCCGAGGCGGGCATCACCTTCGACGACGTGAGTTACGGCTACGAGAACCTCCGTCGCTCGGCCGACTACGTGGCCCGGAACGGGCCACAGACGGCCCAGGAGCGCTGGGAGGAGGAAGCCGGCTTCTCGCCGTCCTCCATCGCGGCCGAGATCGCCGGGCTGGCCTGTGCGGCCAAGCTCGCCCTGCAGGAGGGCGAGGACGACGACGCCCTCGTCTGGCTCGCGCTGGCCGATCACTGGGCCAACAACGTCGAGGACTGGACGGCCACCGAGACCGGGACCGACCAGCACCAGAACACGCCCTACTACACGCGGGTCACCCGGGACGGCAACCCCGAAGCGGGCCACCTCCGGACGCTCGCTAACGACGGCCCCACCCTCGACGAGCGAAACATCATCGACGGCGGGTTCCTCGACCTCGTCCGGCTCGGTATCAAGCCGGCCGACGACGAGGTGATGCAAAACAGCGTCACCGAGGTCGACGACACCATCCGCGTCGACGTCGAGGACTCGCCCGGGTTCTACCGGTACAACGGCGACGGCTACGGTGAGCGGGGCCGCGACGACCCCGGTGCGCCGTGGTCGGTCGAGCACAAGGGGAAAGGCCGGCTGTGGCCACTCCTCACCGGCGAGCGCGGGGAGTACGAACTGCGACTCGACGACCCCGTCATCGAGCCGGAGGTCTGTCTTCGGGCCATGGAGCGCTTCGCGAACTCCGGGCGGATGATTCCCGAGCAGGTGTGGGACCGCGAACACGCCACCGACTACAACTGGGAGTTCGGACAGGGGACCGGCGGGGCGACCCCGCTCGCGTGGTCGATGGCCCAGTACATCCGGCTCGCCCACGGCGTCAGCGCGGGCACGCCCGTCGAGACGCCCGACTTCGTCCACGAGCGCTACCGCGAGAAGGAGCTCAACGAGCCCGACCGCAGCCCGGCGCTGCGGGTGGACACGCAGTTCCGCGGCAACGAACTGGTGGTCTCAGGTGAGACGACCGGCGTTCGCGTCGTCATCAAGACGCCCGTCGACAGCGTCATCGTCGACGTCGAGGACGGGAAGTTCGAGGAGGCACTGGCCGTCGAACCCGGCGAGAATCAGATTATCGTCGCCGCCGCGGACAAGGCGGACCTCGAAGCGGCCGGAACGACCGTCTGGCGGATGAGCCTGTAGGCCGACCGAGAGCGAGGACCCGTCACGCAGCGCGCCCCGGCGGGGGGACCGGGTCGTCGGACTGCCGTGGTGGGCGCCATTCGGCCCGGACGGAACCGCAGTTCGCACTCGGGGCTGTGCCGGTATTAGGATACATCAGATATCTTTTATTTCTGTCGGAGCTCGTCGTTCGTAGCAGAGATTTGACTGTTCCGAGCGGGCGAGTTTACCGCCGGTTCAGGGTCGTCTCCGCTCCGGTATAGTGTAACTAAAACTTGAGGTAGCACGTTCCTACCGCTCTCTATCTGGTAAACAAACGGCGCGGAAAACGCCATCAACTATCTCCAAGCGTAGCTATTCAGCAGCATACGTGTAAATTTCGTTAAGTAGATTTGGCCTACTAGGAGTTATTGGATGACCACGGAGAACCACCAGCAGAGATCGAGGCGGACAGTCGGTGCGGCCGGCTCACTGACACGACTAACTGGATGATTGACAGTATTCCACTAGTATCTGAATTCGGAACTACCACCAACACTTCATCACAATGAAACACGGAATTCTCAGCATTCGCGAATCGGAAATCGAAGATATCGAAGCATGGCTCGGAACGCAGGTCGACCTCATCGTAACGACGTGGAACGAGGGACAGTGGGGCCTCGACGGTATCACGTGGGGCGACTCGAACAAACGGGCGACGCTCGAACGCGTCTTCGGGCAGACCGGCCGGCAGCTAGTGCTCCACTACGAGTTTCAGGGGGGCAATCTGAGAGACTACTCGGCGGCGGCGGACGGAACACACGACGACAAGCACCGGAAGCTCGCACAGCAGCTCGTCGATATCGGAATGGCGGACACCATCATCAGGCCCAGCGGCGAGTTCAACATGAGCTGGTCGGGCCGCTACCCGAACGACCCGGCGAACTACGCTGAGGGACTGGCCCGCGTCGTCCGGGAGATGCAGTCGGTCGACGGGGCGGAGTTCACTTTCACGTTCTCCCCCGACGGGGCTGACCTGGGGGTCGGTCCCGAGTCGTGGCCGGTCGATGCGCCGTCCTGGCCCGCGGGCGCCGACGAGCCGCTCGTCTGTCCCACGTTCTACGACACGTGGTACGGTTACACCGACGGCGGTCCGTCGACGCAGGCGGAGCGCGAACAGGCCTGGCAGGAGGTCCAGCTGGCGGACATCGGCCGCTGGGAGGAGTTCGCACAGGCGCGGAACACGAAAGTCGGCGGCACCTTCGAGTGGGGCTGTATGGGCGACAGCACCCCCTTCCCGAACGCCTCCGGCTACGACAACCCCTACTTCATCCAGCAGATGCTGGACTACGGGCGCGACAACGGGTGGGAGTACCAGACGCTCTGGAACAACAACTACCACACCATCTTCCCGCGAGACGCCGACGGACTCGAACAGTCCTCGGACCGCTTCCGTGACCTCGTCAGTCAGCGAATCGGGACGGAGCCGACCCCGACCGAAGAGGAGCCCACCGACACCGACACCACGGACGACACGTACGGCGGGTACAACAAGCCCTCGAAGGGGATGCTGGAGTGGCACGTGCCGCTGAACGAGAACTTCGCGAAGATAGAGACGGATATCCAGGACCTCGCGGCGCGGATAGACCAGCTCGAAGGGGACCGGTAACGGCCGACTCCGCTGGCTCGTCGGAGCGGCCGAGCCGGCGACCGACCCCGAAACGGCGCGAGCGGAGACGCCTGAAAGACGAACTACCCCGGGGAGCGCCGCAGGTCGCCCCCGCTCCGGTCGGCTAACATGCCGACCTCACCGGTCGTGTAGACCTTGTTTTCCGTCCGAACGGTCCGGTCGAGCCACGCTCTGTCGACGACGACGGTGATCAGCGGGACCGGCGGTCCCCCCGGAATGAGCCGGAGGCTGTGGTCCGGCCAGCGACTCCGGTACATGAGGAGGTCCGCCTCCATGGTTACCTGTCCGTCCCGTACCCGCATACTCTTCGAGTCGGTGCCGTACCGTTCCAGCCCGATCTGTGTCCGCCAGTCCGACGCGACCACGGCGTCTCGCTCTTCGAGGTACGCCGAGCTCTGTTCGAAGCTCCGCATTTCCTGCTGGGAGAAATCGATCTGTTCCTCGGGGAGCGGGCGCCCTTCCCAGAGGTCCGGCCCGGAGTGGAGTTCGTACACGTGGGGCGAAGCCACCAGCGTCGCGGAAGTCGTCAGGAAGAGGAAGACGACGAGCACCGGAGCGAGCTGTGAGAGCGTGGCGTCGGCGTTCGGCAGGAGCCGAAAGAGGGCGATTCCGAGGAGGAACGCGATGAAGATGCTGAGTGGCAGATGTGTCCTGTCGAGCCCGTTGATGACGAGCGGCGTCCGCAGCAGTAGCAGCGAGCCGCCCACGCCGAGAACGAGGAACGGTATCACGCGACGGTATCGTTCGAGTCGGTAGATGACCGTGATGGCGGCGAACGACACCGTACAGACCAACAGGAGGTTGTAGATACCGCTCGGGCTGAACACGCTCAGTAGCGCAGTGCCGACCGTCGACTCCGGGAGCGACTGCCCGAGTGTTTTGACCGGAACGACCGCTGTCTCGTCGCCGGAGCCGGTCGCGATCAGTGGCCCGGAGAGGACGTCCACGACCGAACCGACGAACGGCGCGATGAACACGTCGCGCCCGAGCCAGTAGGCGACGCTTCCGGCGACCCACACCACGAGCGGGGACGAGACAGGTCTGACAGCGGTCGCGTCGTCGGGACCGAATCGGCTCACGAGTCGCGGGCCGGCGATCAGGGCCACGAGGACGGGGACGAACAACACCACGGTCAGGTGATGAGTCACCCACAGCTGGCCCACCAGGAGGGCGGCCAGTACCATGTACGCCCAGTAGTTGTTCGCGTCAGCCGACCCGCGATACGAGAGAAGCAACAGGATGAGCGCGACGGCGACCGCGAGCGCCTGTGGATAGAAGTACGACGCGTGGGTGATAATCGGAAGGAGGAGGCTCATCGCCAGCGCGATACACAGCGCGAGCACCCGGTTGTCAAACAGCAGTCGCGCAAAGAGGTACGCGACGGCGATGACGACACAGTACGTCGCTATCCCGGCGAGCATATACACGTCGTACGGGGAGAGACCGGTGAGGGCGCTCATCGAGCCGAGCATCGTGTGCAGACCGGGGAAGTAGTGATAGAACGATTTCGTGGGGATAGCCTGCCAGGTGCCGTTTCTGACCACTTGCTCTATGAGATACACGTGCCCCGGCGTGTCCCCGCTGCTGGCGTAGAACCCCGTCGACTGATACTTGACGATAGGAGTGACCGAGAAGAGCGCGAGGATTTGTGCGAGCGTGCGCCCCGCCGGCGGCTCCCACCGGAACTGCAGTGCGAGGGCCAGATAGCCGGCGGGCACCAGAAACAGCAGGACGGCCAGCTGGGCGACCACCGTCTCGATTCCGAACGCCCGCGCTGCCGGAACGGCGGTGACGGCGAGCAACACGAGCACGAACACGCTCTTGCCGAGCACCCGGGTTCTGGAGACCTGCATCGGGCGCAAGGTCGTCGGGACGGTGGTGCTGTGATACGTATAAAACAGACCCCCGGAGAGGAGCAGTCCGAGGAAGACGTACGTGCTCTTGATACCCACGATGGGGCCCAGCAGGGTGAACGCGACCGCCGAGCCGAGCAGTGCGACACCGATGAAGGCGGGATAGGCCAACCGACACAGTGACCCGCGCGTGACGAGTTTCATTCAACAGGAGCGTCCGCGTATGAATTGAAAGTAATAGGTCTTCTAACCGCTCGGTGGTGGCGTCGATCGCCGGAGACGGACGGACAACAGAGCTGAGCGGTGGGTTCACAGTCGGTGGGGGAAAGCGGCGGCGACGAAGCGACGGGGCCGGACGGTCGCCGCCCCGTAGCGACGATTACTCACCGCCTTCTTATCTACTGGTCGATACTTTGCATACCCGAAGCTCACGGATACGACCCCGCTCGGCGAACCGTGAACCCTCAAACACTCATGCTACACTCTACTACAGTCTCGGAGGTACGGGCACACCACTGGCTGCGCCAGCCATCGGTTTCGTCGGTTGCGATAGAGCAATGAAACAGGACACGACACGGTCGACGGACAGGCGGACCTTCCTCTCCAGACTGGCCGCCGGGTGCGCCGGAGCGGCCGCGAGCAGTTCGCTCGCGGGCTGTGGCACCCTCGTCGGAGAGACGGAATCGCCGGAGGGAGACGAGACACCGGAAGGCACACAGCGAAGCGAGAGACGGGGAAATCAGTCCCCGGGCGTCGGCATCTACCTCGGAAACGACCGGACACTGAAGGCGTGGGAGAACTGGTTCGGCCGGACGGTCGACTACTACTCCGTCGCGCTGTTTCGCAACAGCTGGGACGACTACTGGGTCGAAAACTGGCCACTGAAGATCGACCTGCAGTCGGTGTTCGCCGACCGCCACCCGATCATCACCTTCAGCATGTTTCCGGACGGGGCCGAGCTAGAACAGGTCGCCGCCGGCGAGTTCGCCGGGAAGTACCGGCGGCTCGCCCGCGAGCTGGTCGACAACGGGCTCGCGGACGCGCATCTCCGGTTTGGCGCCGAGTTCAACGGTAACTGGAGCCCAGGTACTGCCGTCAGTCGGCCGGAGCTGTTCGTCGAGGCGTGGAAAGGGATAGTCAGACCCATGCGGTCGGTGTCGGGCGCCGCGTTCACGTTCGTCTGGGCGCCCGACATCTGGAAGCGACAGCTGGCCGCACCGAAGGCCTATCCCGGGGACGAGTGGGTCGACGAGGTCGGCCTCACCTTCTACGACAAGGGCGACTGCTACCCCTACCCGGAGCAGTGTGACGACGGCTGTCGTCGTCGCCACAGAGAGTGTACCTGGGAGCGCCTCCTCGAAGGGCGGGACGCGAACTTCGGGCTCAATTTCTGGGCGGATTTCGCCCGGGAGCACGACAAGACACTGGTGTTCCCGGAGTACGGTGTCATGGCCCAGAGCTGGTCGACACCCGGCGGCGGCGACAACCCCCAGTTCTTCCGGAACTTCGACAGCTGGATGACGGAGAACGAAGACGTCGTCGGGTGGCACAACACCTGGTCGTGGACCAGCGGCCCGTCGTACGTCGGGCCGGCACGGGGTCACACCAGCACCGAGTATCCGCTGTTTCGCGACGCGTCGGCGGCGTTTCGCCGACTGTTCGGGAATCCGGACGCCGGGTCGTCGAGCTAGCTACGGGTGAACAGCTGCGTCTCGACTGCGTCGCCCGGCGGGTCCCGGACGAACTGCGGCAGCTTCTCGACCGGATGCAGGAACGGGGCGACGTATCGGCCCGCGAGCCGGTGTTTCCGCCACGAGTCGTACATCTCTCTGACGGCCAGAAGCATGTTGCCGACCGACTCGTTGCTCTGTCCGCCGTTGGCCATCCGGACGAGCACGCGGTCGACGTACGCGGTCGAGACGTCGTGTTTCCGCAACAGCCGGAGCATGAGCTCGTAGTCGCCCGCGATGTGGAGCGACTTATCGAAGGTCCCGTAGCGCTCGTACAGCGACCGCCGGACGAAAAACGTCGGGTGTGGCGGTAGCCACCCCAGGTAGAACTTGTACGGTCTGAACTGACCGCTCTCCCAGTAGCGAACCACGTCGTCGCTGTCGTCGACGTACACCAGGTCACCGTACGCGGTCTCGGCGCCCGTCTCCCGGAGCCGGTCGTGGATGTCCTGCAACACGGCGGCGTCCTGATAGCGGTCGTCGGCGTTCAGGATACCGACGACGTCGCCGGTGGCCGCTTCGATACCCGTGTTCATCGCGTCGTAGACGCCGTCGTCGTCCTGCCGGACGAGGGTGTCTATCTCGTCGCGTGACCGCTCGATAATCCCGACGGTCTCGTCGGTGGACTGCCCGTCGACCACGACGTGTTCGACGTCGAAATCAGTCCGCTGTGCCCGGACGGAGTCGATGGTGCTTCGGATGCGGGGGTCGTTGTACACCGGTGTGACAATGCTGAAATCCATCTGCAGCTGATAGTTCTCGAATAGCCCAATAGTAATGCCCAGTATACGCCACCACCAACCCGTCGTTTCGGCGTTTTCGCCGTTTTAGCCCCCGCTATCGGTCGATATCCGGACGAACGACGGCAGGCGGAACGCCGCCGGCGACACCTCACTCCGGGCGGAGTTCGGACACCGTGGCTCGGACTCGCTGGGCGTCGTGGTCCCAGTTGTAGCGGCGGGAGACGGCCTGGCGGCCGTTGTCACCGAGGTCGGCCGGACCGCTCGCTTCGAGCTCTCGGATTGCAGCGACGACCTCCGAATCGGACGGGTCTCGGGGCAGAATAACGCCGCACTCTTCCTCAGTCACGATGCGACGGACGGGGTCCATATCCGTCGCGAGGACCGGGAGGCCCGCGCGCATGTAGTCGAAGAGTTTGTTCGGGACTGTGTAGGTTGTAAGCGGCGTCACGACGTGCGGGATGACGCCGACATCCCCGGCGGCGAGAAATGCGGGCGCCTGACTCGGCTCGACCCAGCCGACGAAGGTCACGTGGTCCTCGATGCCCAGGCGCTCACAGCGGGTCTCCAGTTGCGCTCGGTGTGGCCCTTCCCCGGCGATGGCGAGGTGGACGTCCGCCTCGCCGTTCGCGTCCATCGCTGCGACCGCGTCGAGGAGCAGGTCGAGGCCCCGGTACTCGTTGATGAAACCGAGGTAGACGAGCGTCAACCCGGGCCACCCGAACTCGTCCGACGCGTCGTCTGCGTCCCGTTCCGGTGACTCCGTCGCCGGCAGTTCGGGGGTGTTGCTGACGACGGTGACCTTCGACGCCGGGACGCCCGCCTCGACGAGCTGCTCGCGGCGCTCTTCGACCACGACCCACACTTCGTCGGCGAGCCACAGCGTCACGCGTTCGAGCGCGCGGACCGTCCGCTCGTCCTGAGCGACGCGGTCGAACAGCGAGTCGGTCGGAAGCGTCTTCGCCAGAGCGACGTAGTTCTCCCTGACGTCGATGACCATCGGCCTCCCGAGCAGTTTGGCCGCGACAGCTGTCGGAACGCCGGCCATGAGGTCGCCCGAGATGGCGACGTCGATATCGTACCTGTAGAACTCCAGCAGGAGCCACAGTGTCCACACCGGGTTGACCGGAACCGGCGCCAGGACGAGCCCGGACACGGGCGTCGATGCGAGCCAGGAGAACCGGCGGACTATCGCGTACGACAGTTGCTCGCGCCGTGTCCGGCGCTCGTCCGCTATCTCCCCCCGGTCGGGGTCCTCGGCCGTGTTCCGTGCGAAGACGACGACGGAGTCCCGACTGTCGTCGAGCGTCTTCGCTATCCGTCGCGTCCGGACCTCACGGTCGACGGGGAAGTTGTTCTGTACGACGAAACCGGCCGTGCACTCGTCAGGTGTCTCCGTGCCGTCGTGTGTCACGATGTCTCACTTCCGATGACCGACCGAACCCATTTGAGTACTATCCGGCTAACTGTCGGTCGACGGGGCCGGGGTACCAGTCGCGTTGTCGGCCCGGTCGGTGACAGTGACCCAGAGGTGCAGGTCGCGGTACGCGCCGTCCGCGGAGGGTCGCTGTGGTGCCGGGCCTCGGTACAGCAGATATCGGAGCCGGAGGTCCTCCCCGGTGCGATTCGGGACCAAGGAGTGGTCGAGCCGCCACGTCTCGTTGTGTCCGACCGTCTCCCGGAAGCGGCCGAGTTCCGACATCGCGCTCACGCTACTGTTGTCGTCGCCGACCTGTTGCAGCAGGACGACGACCGTGTAGTTCACCCGCTCTCCCTCCAGGTTGGTGATTCGGGCCGAGAACCGCGCCGGTTCGCCCCCTTCGAGCGTCGACGGGTAGTCGGTGGCGACGAACTCGCCGTCGTCACCCGGAGCGAGCAGCCCGAACTCCGTGAGCTCCGAGTCCTCCGCTGTGCCACCGGTGACGACGACGCCCGAACTGAACACCACGACCACGACGAGAACCAGAGTCAGGACGGTATCGCCCGTGTCCTCCGGGGCGACCAGCCCGTCGAACCAGCGCTGGAGCGTCCGCGAGAGAGACACGTCGACGCGCCGGGCCGGCGGCACCTGCCACCGCCGGTAGACCGCGACCGGCAAGACGACTGCCAGAAACGCCGTGACAGAGAGAAACAGCGAGGCCGGTCGGATTTGCAGTGGCGTCGCGCCCAGTGTTACCCCGAGTAGCGTCACGATCGCCAGACTCGCTCCGAACGAGAACACGAACCGCGCAATCCATCCTAGCCCGTCCGACTGCGGGTCGCGCGTGGACTGGTCCGCCCGTGCTGGCCGCGAGCGGTGGCTCGGAAACAGGCTCGCAACGAACACGTAGCCCGGCACGAAGACGACGAAGACGAACCCGAGAACCGGCCGCAGCTCGGTCTGTGCCAGTGCCGGGAGGAACACCGCCAACCCGGTGAGAGCGTGTAGCCCGACGATGAGCAGGAGGTCCAGTGGTATGGGAGTGTCAGTGCCGGTCGTAGTGCCACCCGTAGCCCGTGACATTGTCCGAGCGTTCCCCGTGTAAAATTAAAAGTAGTCGCCGGCTACGGAGTGTCACGGGCCGCTGAGCGCCCCGGTCGTCGAACCCGCCGCGTGTAGGCGTTTGCTACGAACACGGTGAGTAGCTGATAACAACCGCGACACCGGCTCCTCGCGCCGCATCGGGCCACGCACCGCTCGTGTGAGCGCGGCGCCGCACCGACGCGAGACGACAGCAGTCCACGCACACGCGGCGTGAGACGGGGAAACAGCGACCCGACAGCCGACGTATACTAATATGTCGGCCAGTTCCCGTTAGCAAATAGTAATGAGTCGCAGGAGAACTGGAACCGAAAATCCGTCCAGAACCGAGTGGCCGAAAGTGGGCGTCGTGGTACTCACGTGGGAAAATTACGACGAGGCGAGTGACTGTCTCGCCTCGCTGGAGGGGGTTTCCTATCCGAACATGGAGGTGTTCGTCGTCGACAACGGGTCGGAGGACGGCTCGGTCGAGCGCTTGGAACGGGAGTTCGAGTGGTGTACGTTCGTGAAACACGACGAGAACGTGGGCGTCACCAGAGGGAACAACGCCGGAATCGAGGCCGCCCTCGACGACGGCTCGGAGTACGTCCTCCTGTTGAACGACGATACGATCGTGACAGCGGGGTTTCTGACGCCGCTCGTGTTGACCGCAGAGCGGAACCCGGACACAGCGGTGGTAGGCGGGGTGAACTACCGCGCCTCCACCGGCGAGATACACAACGCCGGCGCCTCGTTCTCGACGCTGCTTGGCGGACAGACGTTTCTCACCGACGAGCGGAAACACGACGAGCCGTATCCGGTCGACTACGTCCCCACCTGTCTCGCGCTCCTGGACGCGGAGTTCGTGGCCGACAACGAGGTCCTCTGTGAGGAGTACTTTCTCGGGATGGAGGACGTCGACCTCGCCAGACAGGCGCGGGAGGCGGGCAGAGACGTGCTCGTGACGCCGGACTCCGAAATCTTTCACCGGCTCGGCGCGACGTCGAGCAAGTCGCCGTTCGCCGTCTACCATCGGACGCGGAACAGATACCAGTTCGCGAAGCGACATCTGGAGGGACACGAACGGCGAGTGTTCCTGGGCGCGTTCCTGTTGTGGCGAGTCACGAGCTGTCTGCAGTGGCTGGCAGACAGTGACCGGGAGAAGCTGCGTGCGGTCGTCAAAGGGATAGCGGACGCCAGAACGGGAGAGCGGTTCCGTTCGTACGAGGAACTCAGCGAACCATGACGAGAGCCGCCCGCACTACGCACCGCGCCACCGCGCGAGGCCGGCCGTCGGCGGCGCGAACGCACGAACCGAACGGAGCCGCTGTCCCGCACCGATGATATCGCTCAACGGGACGGGGATATCCGATACGTTCAAGGAGTTCCTGGAAGGGGTGAGCGCCTACTCCCTCGCGTCGATAGTCCCGGCGTTTCTGAGCCTCGCTGCGCTGACCCTCTTCACCCGGGTGTTCTCCCCGGCCGCGTTCGGGCGGTACTCGGTCGCACTGGTGGTCGCGGGAACGGGAAGCACCCTCTTCTTTGGCTGGCTCAACCGTTCGATAGTCCGGTTCACGTCGGACACCGACGAGACAGCGCTCATGGGGACGGTGCTCACCCTCATGCTCCTCATCGCGCTCGGGGTCGGAATCGTCGGAACCGTCGGCTACATCGGGTTCAGACAGTACCTCGGACAGTACGAGGTGTTCTACTTCGCGACGCTCGTCTTCCTGATAGCACAGGGGTTCTACGAACCGCTCATCGGCTTCTACCGGGCCACACTGAATCCGAAGCTCGTGTCGGTTTTCAGGTCGTTACAGGCCAGTGTCGGCATCGTGCTGGCACTCGTCCTCGCGCTCGTCGTCTTCGACCACATCGTTGGCTGGATGTGGGCGAGCGTTATCGCGATAGCGATAACCGTCGGCGCGATGGTAGCGGTCTCGGAGCAGCTTCGACAGCGCCCGACGGTCGATTCGGATATCCTGACACGGGTCACCGGCTACGGCCTGCCGATGGTCGGATGGATAGTCGGCGACCCGCTGTTGAACCAGGCCGACCGACTGCTTATCGCGCTCATCCAGGGCAGCGCCTCCGTCGGCATCTACGCCTCGAACTACAGCCTCATCGACCGCGGACTCCGGTTGGCGCTGATACCGCTGTTGAAAACGGTCCAGCCCATCGTTATCGACAGGTGGAGCGGCGACAACGAGCGTGAGATAGAAGCGCTGCTGGAGCGTTTCTCAAGGTACTACCTCCTCGTCGGCGTCCCGTGTTTCCTGCTTACAGCCATGTTCAGCAGACCGCTGAGCTCGTTGCTGCTCGGGTCGGAGTTCCACGAGGGCTACGTCATCATTCCCATCGTCGGACTGGGAGTGTTCCTGTGGTCGTTCGCGAACATGGGACAGATACGGCTGGAGATAAGCCAGCGGACCGGCCTCATGTCGCGGGGACTACTCGCCGTCGTGGTGTTCAACGTCGTCGTCGACGTCCCGCTCATCATGGCGTTTGGATACGTCGGAGCGGCCCTCGGAACAGTGCTGAGTTACGGCCTCTACGCGGTGTTCGTGTTCGCGGCCGGCCGCGACCACATCAGGTGGCTCGTGCCCCGAGGGACGGTTCGAAACGTCCTCCTCGCCGGTCTCGCGATGAGCTGTCTCCCCGCGCTGTTGTTCCTGTCCGGGGAGTACACTCTGGTGCGTCTACTCGTGGTGAGCGCGGTGTCGGTCACCGCCTACGGCGGTGTGCTGTACCAGTCCGGTGAGATATCGCACGACGAGATTACGAGCCTCCGAGCTCTCGTCTGAGAGTCGGCAGTCTCTGTTCCCTCGTCGGAGGTCGTGACCCTCCGAGCTCTCGTCTGAGAATCGCTAGTCTTCGTTCCCTCGTCGGAGAGTCGCGAGCCTCGTGCCTTCGTCTGAATGCGCCGCCGACGGTCGTACCCGCTGTGTCGGTTCAGCCGTCCGTCACCGGCTTCTCGACGAGGATATCGTTCAGCGCGACCGCGTCCAGACCCATCCCGAAGAAGTCCTTGATGGCCTCGGCCGGGCGGTTGACAATCGGCTCGCCGTTGTCGTTGAACGACGTGTTCAACACGGCCGGGACGCCCGTCAGCTCCGCGAAGGCGTCGATGAGGTCGTAGTACAGGGGGTTTTGCTCCCGCCGGACGGACTGGGGCCGTGTCGTCCCGTCGGCCGGGTGCACCACCGCGGGAATCCGGTCGCGTGCGTCCGCCCGCACGTCGAAGGTTTTCACCATGTAGGGTGCCGGCTCCGGGTCGACGAGGAAATCGCCCATCGCCTCCGCGAGCATCGACGGGGCGAACGGGCGCCACTCCTCGCGGTGTTTGACGTATCTGTTGACCCGGTCGAGCGACGCCTCGGTCCGCGGGTCCGCGACGATGCTCCGGTTCCCGAGTGCCCGGGGCCCCATCTCCGTTCGCCCCTGGAACCACCCCACGAGCTCGCCGTCGGCGACCCGCTCGGCGACGGTACCGGCGATGTCGTCCGCTCGCGTGAACTCGATTTTGTTCGTCCGGAGCGCCGCTTCGATCGTCTCCGTGTCGTAGCTCGGTCCCCAGTACACCGTCGACATCGGCTCGATGTCCGCCGGCGAGTATTCGAGCATCCCGGCACCGATAGCGCTGCCCGCGTCCGCCGCGACGGGCTGGACGAACGTCCGGTCGACGGCGTCCACCTCCATCACCCGTTTGTTCATCTTGCAGTTGAGGGCGACGCCGCCGGCGAGTGCGACGGTGTCGACGTCGAACCGTCGGCAGTACGTGGCGACGATACTCGTCACGGTCTCTTCGAGGAGCGTCTGGACGGCGTGGGCGAGGTCTTTCTCCCAGTCCGTGAAGGTCCCCGGTTCCGTCCGGCGGGGCCGGTCGAAGAGCGCTTCCAGTTCCGTGACCGTCCGCTGTACGCTCTCGGTCACGAGGCCCGTCACGTCGTAGTCGACGCCGGTGTCGATGACCCCCCGGAGCCGGGACTCGATGTCGCGGTTCCGGGTGCCATACGGCGCGAGGCCCATGACTTTCCCCTCGCCGTTCCACGGGCGGAACCCGAGATACTTGGTGACGGCGGCGTAGAGGAACCCCCAGCTGTTCGGGAAGGCGTACTCCCGACGGTGCTCGATGCCGGTTTCGGTGCCCTCCCAGACGTTGGTGGCGTCGTGTTCGCCGCGACCGTCCATCGTCAGGACGAGCGCGCGGTCAAAGGGCGAGGGGTAGAACGCGCTGGCCGCGTGTGACAGGTGGTGTGGGTGTGTCTCCACCGGGGGAACCGGGCCGCCGATGTCTTCGAGCCGGTCCGTGACCAGACTCGTCGAGGTCACTGACGGGCCGAGCGAGTACTTGATTCCCCACCCGGTGAGGCGGAGGCGTTCCGGGAGCGACCGCGGTGTCGAGGTCACCTGACGGAGAGTCTGGGGGAGCGACTTGCGGAACAGTTCGGGCTGCCAGGGAATCGTCACCGCCCGCACGTCGGCGAGCTCGATCCCTTCGGCATCGAGACAGGCCCGAACCGACTCCGCCGGGAACGTCTCGGGAGCGTGTTTCTGGCGAACCAGTCGCTCCTCCTCGATGCCGAAGACCACGTCCCCGTCCCGGAAGAGCACCGCGCTGCCGTCGTGTGACCCGAGCGGGGGGATACAGGGGTTGAGAGAGAGGACGTACTCCGACATCGTCAGAGCCGCCCTGTGTTCACGGGAAACTGAGCGTGGGTCCTGACCGTCGCTCCGGGGGGCGAGTGGCGGGCGACCGAATCGGAGGCACTGACGTATCGCATATTTCGTCCTTGCTGTCAGTCGTATTATTTAGCCAGTTCCTAGCCCCGACTGAAACCAGTCGGGACAGGGTCGGGGCCCGTCGTACAGCTGTCGCCCCGCAGCGCGATTTCGACGCTGGCCAGTCCGTGGATGCACGGGACGACGCGCTGGAGCGGAGGCGAGCGAGAGAACGACCGTGTCAGGCGCGGGTGTCGATTACTTCGGCCGGCGAGCCGGCCACGATAGTGTTCTCCGGAACGGACGACGTGACGACGCTTCCCGCCGCGATTACCGCGCCCTCACCGATGGTGACGCCGTCGAGGACCGTACAGGTCGACCCGATCCAGACGTTGTCGCCTATCGTGATTCCCTCGGCCGAGAGCTCCTGGGACACGATGGGTTCGTCCGTCCGTTCGAACCGGTGGTTCGCCGCGACGATGGTCGTGTTCGGCCCGATTAGCACGTTCTCGCCGATGTCGATACCGCCGTTGCCAAGGAGCGTGACGGAGACGTTTAGCAGCGAGTTCCGTCCGAGACGGATCGTCCCCCCGGACGGGGAGACGAGGCTGTGTCGCCCGATGCTACACTCCTCGGCGATGTCTACCTCGCCGTCGTAGCCGAACTTTATGCCGCGCTGGATATCGACGGTTCGGTGTATCGAAATGTTGTGCCGTGCGGTCAGCACTCGCCGTCGGAGTTCGCCCGTCGCGCGGGCCCACAGTATCGTCGCGAGCGTGAGCGGGCCGCGCTCGACCAGCAACCCCAACGCGAGCCGGAGATCAGCTGGGCTCGGCGCCATAGTTGAACCGCGGTCCGTGTTCTGGCATCACTGTTCAGCGTTCGCGGACCGCACGTTCACACCCGGTCGCACGAGCGGGGCTGTCAGAGCCGACCCGATGAGTCCCGTCCCGCCGGTGACGAGGGCCGTGCCGTGAGAAAGTCTGGTCTCCATGTGTGTCTCGGAGGAGTTGTCGACCGGCCATTGTTATTGATGCGCTTACGTGGCTGGCAAGAAACAGCCGGACCGAAACAGTCAGCCCGTCCGTGAACCGGTCCCGCCGTCGGTTTCAGTGACCGACTGCCACCGGAACACGTGTTTTGAGAGTTGTTTTCCTCCAGCGGTTACGTTCCGTTCTCTGATAGTTCTGTCAGCTAGCGGCCCAGACCATCCAGAACGGGCCGCAAGCCGTTCTTCTCGCCCGTTACTGCAGTACCTAAATATCAGAATATTGATTTGAATTGTTGCACCTAAGTTCAATAGTATTACACGTGTCGCTGTTGAACCAGAGTAGTCAGCGTTCAAATCTAGTTAGTTCGTGTCTTTTCGCCGCTGAATCAGAGACGCTCACGACCGCTCAGCCGGTTTGAGCCGGAGTAGCCGACCGCTCCGGAAATTGCTTCGTAGGAGCCGGATAATTTAATCGGGTACTGTGGAAGTGTCTATGATGACTACAATCACTGTCATCGGCGCAGGTGTCGCGGGCTGTTCAGTGAGTTACCTCCTCGACCAGGAGGGATACGACGTGACGGTCGTAGAGAAAGACGCCGTCGGCGGACTGCTCCGGGAGATCGAGTTCGACACCGGTTACCACTGTGACTCGGCACCGCACCTCCTGTTTTTCGACGAGACGGAGGAGGCGATAGTCGGCGAACTGTTCTCCGAGTTCACCGACCTCGAACCCCACGATTTCTACGCCGCGACGTACCCGCGCGGTGACCTCTCTGACCCACACCACTACCCGGTGAGCAAACAGAACATAGAGAAGTGGGACGACGCCGACCAGATTCACGCGGAGCTCGAAGAAGCGCCGGGTAAGACCGACGCCGACTTCTTCGAGGAGTACATGAAAAACCAGGTCGGCGAGACGCTGTACGAGCGGTACAACAAGAACTACACCGAGAAACACTGGGGTATCGACCCCAAACGCATCACGGGCGACTGGTTCGATTTCAAAATCAGTTTCCCCGAGGAGGAAACCGAGTTTTTCGGCGACGGCGCCTACTACCCCGACGACAAGTACACCGACATCCTGCACCAGATGCTCTCCGGGTGTGACGTCGTCTTCGACGGCGTCTCGGACCTGGAGACGAGAGGTGACAGGATAACAGCCGTCCGCACGGAAAGCGGCGACCGAATCGAGAGCGACCTCTTCGTCAGCACTATCGACCCGAGCGTCATCGTCGACACGGACGAGGAACTGGAGTACCGGAGCATGAGTATCCTCGGCACGCACGTGAAAGCCGACGAGCGGCTCTTTCCCGACCACGTCGACTGGGGGTACTTCCCGAACGACTACGAGTTCACCCGTGTCACCGACTACGAGTTCGTCCCGCAGGAGACCCCCGACGGCGAGTATATCCTCACGACGGAGTTCCCCTGCTTCGTCGGTGACGAGCTCTGGTCGCAGTCCGAATCGTGGTACGCGGAGTATCTCCAGCAGTTCCTCGACGAACAGGGTATCGAGGCGGAGATACTGGACTCGCAGCTGCGGCGCGCGCCGCGGGCGTACCCGTTACCCGTCACCGAGGAAATCGAGAAGTTCGAGCGTATCAACGAGCAACTCAGCTCGTACAGGAACATGTTCAACCTCGGGCGGGTGAGCACCTACGAGTACATCTGGATCAAGGACATCGTCCAGCAGGCCTACGAAACGGTGGACGAGGTCCGCACACACGTCCCCGTCGAGAAAGCAGACTGACGGCGGTGCCCGGACCAGCTGAGAACCGCTTCGAGCCGACTTCCCCACAGGATGGCCACGTGTCGATCACCCCTGCACGCGCGTGAAAGACCCGAGTCCGCTCCAGCGAGCGCGCGGCTTCCGAGCGGTACCGACCCACGGGCAGCTACGGGCTGGGACGCGATGTTAGCGACTTCATACGGCCGGTAGCCTATTTGTTATTATACCGATAGAATATCTCAACTAACACTGGAATGACCGATATGCACTCGGCAAACAGCGAGAGAGTATTCATAACCGGAATCGCGGGGTTTCTCGGCAGTCATCTCGCCGATGCGTTCATCGAACAGGGATACGACGTCGCCGGCAACGACAACTTCGTCGGCGGCTACGAGTCCAACATCCCGGAACAGGCGGATTTCTACCACGTCGACTGCACCGACGTGTGGGAGATGAAGTCCGCGATGGAAGGGGCGGACATCGTCTACCACACGGCCGCGCTCGCCTACGAGGGGCTGAGCGTGTTCGCGCCGAGTCGGATCAACAGGAGCATCTACCAGGCCACGTCCGCGACGCTGTCGGCGGCCGCCGACGTCGGCGTCGACCGGTTCGTGTTCTGTTCCAGCATGTCCCGGTACGGGGAAAACGAGACGCCGTTCACCGAGGAGATGGAGCCACGACCCCAGGACCCGTACGCGGTGAGCAAGGTGGCCGCCGAGGAGATGGTCGAACTGATGGCCGAGATACACGACTTCGAGTACGTCATCGCGGTTCCACACAACATCATCGGGCCGCGCCAGCGGTACGACGACCCGTTCCGGAACGTCGCTGCCATCTTCATCAACCGGATGTTACAGGGCAAACAGCCGATTATCTACGGCGACGGCGAGCAGAAACGCTGCTTCACGTTCATCCAGGACGACGTCCGGCCGCTGCAAAAGCTCGCGTACTACGACAACGTCACCGGCGAAGCCATCAACATCGGCCCGGACGACGAGTTCATCACCATCAATCACCTCGCCGAGACCATCGCCGACCTCCTCGAGTTCGACCTCGACCCGATCTACAAACCCGACCGCCCACAGGAGGTCAAGCTGGCGAACTGCTCCGCCGACAAGGCCCGACGCCTGCTCGATTACGAGGCACAGTACACGCTCCGCGAGGGGCTCCAGGAGATGATAGACTGGATAGACGAACGCGGTGCCAAGGAGTTCGACTACCACCTCGAATGTGAAATCGTGAACGAGCAGACGCCGGAGACGTGGACGAACGAACTCATCTGACTGGGACTCGTCGCGTGGATACCGTGGTCGGGGTCCACGCCGCCGGGCTCTCAGCCAGATGTGTCCCTGATGTTTTGTTGCGTGGGTGGGCTCCCAGCCAAGCGCGTCCGATGTTCTGTTGAGCGGGCGGACCGTGTCCGATACTCACCTGTCGGCGCGAGCGCGAACCCCGTCGCTCCCCTGCGAGCGTCTCCGTCACGAGAGCGAGTCCCTCAGACAGTCCGCGGGACGCCGCTGGCTCGCGGTGCGCCCCAGCGACCCAGTCGGCGCGGTGACCGACCGTACCGCTCGGAATCCGTGGTAACGCCTGCTTAGAACTCTGTAGTGGGCAGTTCGCCGAAGGTGTTAGTCTAATATCACTTGCGGAAAACCGAAACAATCGGTACGTAACTGTGGACTCATCTCGGCCTCGTGGGGAGAAGACCTCGGCAAGGTGATTCGCTCCCGGCGGTAAATGGTCAGAAATACTATTTGTATAGCTCCTGCCTACCGGGACATGGCACACGAGGAACCCGGTGGCGACGAGAGTAAGCAACACCATACCAGTCGGCGAGCGGTGCTGAAAGCCGCTGGTGTCACGACGCTGGCCCTTGCCAGTGGCAGCGCCCTCGGGGCGCCCAGTTCGGGACCGAGGACGGCCGCGAGCGAGGTCGTAGACCTCGGTAACGAGGGCTTAACCGACGGTGACAGCATCGACTCGTATCTCGAGACGCACCTCGCCGACGGCGTAGAGGTGCACGTCCCCGCCGGCACCTACCAGTACACCGGCGCGGGGCTGGGCGGCGAGTACACGAACGCGGCGCTCATCGGCTCGCCCGACGGCGTCACGTTCAGGCGGCCGAAAGACACCGAGACGGCGGTTCGACCGGTCATCACCGCGGCGAGCGGGCTGGTCCGAATCGAGAACGTCACTGTCAAAGGGGCGAGCGGCCAGACCCAGTCCCGCTGGGAGGTCGGCGCGGCCGCCGACGCGAGCGTGCAACTCATCAACGTGAACTTCCCCGACGGCGCGGTCGCGAACTCGGCGTCGAACGGCGTCCACGCCCAGCGGTCCCACGCGGGGCTGCTCTGGGTCAAGCGCTGTCACTTCGGGAAGTTCGCCGACGTGGCGCTGCAGGTAGCGGCCCCGGCGGGCTCCGGCGACGGCCGCGTCGTCGTCGAGGACTGCTCGTTCGTCAACACCGGAACGGCCGCCCTCCGGGCCGCGCCGGACAACAGCGTGGTGCGTGGCTGTTACTTCGAGGCGACCGCGGCCGGACCCGCGGGCGACGACGGCGCCCAGCAACACGGCGTGCAGGTCCCCGTCGCCGGCGCGGACCTCACCATCGAGGACTGTGACTTCAACTGGGCCGGCCCCGGGACGAGCGTCGTCAACTTCGCCGCCGGCGGCGAGGGTGGCTCCGGTGCCATGCGGGACCTCCGCGTGGCGTACGGCGACCAGGAAACGCTCTTTACCACCGGCTGGGACATCGAAGCGGGCTGGACAGGCGAGAGTATCAACGTGAGTGAGGCCTAACACGATGCCATCTATTCCATCCGACCGACCCGGCAGCGAACTGGTAGAGCTACAGGTAAGCAGCGGCGACGACCTGCCAAGCGCGATCGACGACGCGCTCGGCAACGGCGTGCAGGTGTACGTCCCGGCAGGCGAGTACACCGGACGTCACTCCGATCTGGGCTTCTCGGCCGACGACGCGACCATCTACGGCGACCCCGCCGGCGTCTCTATCGACTGTGAGATGGACTCGAACGCGACGATGGACACCGCCGGGACCCTGCGCATCGAGAACATCGATATCCTCGGGAAGAAACCGGAAGAACAGGTCAAGATCGACGTCGACCTCAGCGGCGGTCGCCTGGAGTGGGTGAACTTCAACTTCCCCGACGGGACCGCGAACCCGACCGACAGCTACGTCGCCCGGTGTGACAGCGGGACGGGCGAACAGCTCGTCGAGAACTGTTATTTCGGCCCGCACGGGAACTCGGCGTTCTACTACTCCGAGCGCAACACCGAGGAGATGCCGGTTACCTTCCGGGGCTGTGCGTTCCACAACTGCGCCGGCCCCATCCGCGCCGGCGGCGTCACCGTCGAGGACTGTATCTACCTCGCCGACGGCACCGTGCCCAACTTCAAGGAGGAGGGCAGCAGTTCGGAGGACCGCGGGACCCCCCGGATGTTCAAGTTCGAGGGCGGCGGCACGACTGTCATCGAGAACTGCGACGCGCTCGTCACCGAGAACGCCGGCCCGGCGGACGGTCCGTGTCTCGACTGGGGCGGCGACGCGACGGATTCCAACAGCATCGAGGTGTCGAACTCCCGCTTCGGTAACTTCGGCGGCCGCGAAGTGTTCGACACGGCGAGCGCCCCCGGCGGCGCCGTCGACGACTCCTCGCTGTCGAACGTCAGCGTCGTCAGCGACCAGCTGTTCTCGGGCGACGAGATATCCGGCGACGTCTCGAACGGGGACGAGCCCCGGACGGACATCGAATCGCGGCGCTGGAACCCCCTGGAGGGCGAGAGCAGCGGTGACTCCGACGGCGGGAGCGGTGGCCGGACGTTCGGCCTGCCCAGTTCCTTCGACGTGGTCACCGGCAGCGAGGCCACGGCCCCGGCGACGTCCTACACGGTGTGGACGCCCGTCGAGAACCCCGAGCCGCCAGAGCCGGTCTCCGGCGGTGGGAGCGACAGCGGCGGGTTCAGCGACGGACCGAGCCAGCTGCGCATAGCGGCCAGTCCGGACAACCCCGACGCGAACTGTGACGTCACGGTCACCGCCGACGGCGAGATGACCTTCGGTGACGAGTCCGAACCCGGGACCGACACCATCACCGAGAACGACGACGGCAGCTTCACCGCTACCAGCGTCGGCATGGACCCCGGCGCGATCGACACCTACGCTGTCGCCGGGAGTGTCACCGCGGTGACAGTCACGTCCGGCTACGACGTGACAGCGACGCTCGACGGGGAGTCGCTGAGCGTCGAGTCCACCCCGGAGGGTGGCGACCAGTCGCCGACGGAACTGGCTATCCGCGCGAGCGCGGACAACCCCGACACCGACTGTGACGTCACGTTCACCGCGGACGGTGCAATCGAGTTCGGCGACGAGTCCGAGCCCGAGACCGACACCATCACCGAGAACGACGACGGCAGCTACACGGCCACCAGCGTCAGTATGAACCCTGACGCCGTCGACAGTTACCTCGTCTCGGGAACGATCACCGAGTTCGTCGTCACCGACGGCTACGAAGTGTCGGTGACACTCGACGGCGAGTCTGTCTCGCTCGGCGAACTGGTCGGCGACGGCGAGGACGAGTCAAGTGATGGGAGCGGCGGCTTCACGCCCGTCGAAGACGCGTCGCCGAAGACGCTCATCATCGACAGCAGCGGGACGCTCGGCGAAGCCGTCGAGTACGACGTCACCGTCACCGGCACGCTGGAGCGCGACGAGGAACGCACCATGGAGCCCGACGACGGACTGACAGCCGACCTGACGACGGACAGCGTCGACGACAACCGCGCGGTCGGTTCCGTCGGCGACGGACAGGACGCCTTCCGCTACACCGGGCAGATCCAGTCGCTCTCCCTGAGCGGCGTCGGTGTCGTCCGCGTCCAGGACGAGTGAGCTCAGGTCGGCCGTAACACTCGCCACAACCGATTCCGGTTATTTTTCAGCAGATAGGCGAGCACCGCTCCGCCCCGCGGGAGCGTGTACAGCGTCCCGGTCTCGGCCGGCGTCGCCGGCGTGTACCCGGGTTCGGTCAGCCGACGGACGCTCTCGGCGAGCAGTCCGCGGGCCGTCTCGACCGACCGACGCCGGATATCCTGCCACGTGTCGGTCTCGGTGACGCGAACGTGTTCGAGTGTGACGATTCGGCCGCCGTCGAGCGTCTCGGAGAGTTGCTGGACCGTCACGCCGACCTCCGACTCGTCGGCGAGGAACTCCCAGAGGCCGCCCGGACGGCCGCGGTACTGCCTGATGTCTCCGAGGTGATAGCTCAGGACGCCGTGGGTGGGCGCATCGAGGATGTCACCTTTCAGGATGCCAAAGCCGAACCTGACCGCCACGTCGGCCTCCGACCTGACCCGCTCGACGACCTCGTCCGGGAGTTCGTTGCCGACGCCGTCGGCGGCCCTCGGCCGGCAGGATATCCACTCCGCGCCGGCGACCCCCGAGATGGTGGTGATGGGGACGTGGCGCTTGTACTCCGGGTCCGCCGTCAGCGTCCGGACGATACCGACGAGCGACCACAGCGGGTAGTCGCTGATGCGGTCCGTCGCGTGCCGTACGTAATCAGCGAGCCCCTCCTGTCGCGACTCCGAATCCCGGATGACGACCTGTGTTATCTCGGCGTCGGTCTCGGTCACCATTCGCTGGAGTGCGTCCCGCTGCCAGCGCGGGAGCGTCCCGCTGTTTACGAGCAGCGTCGTGTGTATCTGGGTGTCCTCTGTCATCGAATCGCTGACTGGTCCGGCTCGTCCGTGCGACTCGTTCCGACAGTACCAGCGCGGGTTGTGTGTGTAACTGACCGGTTGGGCATCGTCTGTACGTGGCTGTGCAGGTGAGCAAAGTAATCACCAGATTAGGAGGCGCGACGACAGGTATGTCCGGATTACCGCTCTGTGCCGTAAAGACGGGCAGAATACCCTCGAGAGGCGAGCCAGCCAGAGAACAGCCGGCTACCGAATCGTGCGGTCGGTGACCAGCATCAGTTCCGTGGCGATGTCGCCCTCCAGCCCCTCCGAGGTCACCCGCCAGCGCCAGTTGCCCGTCGCCGTGCCGGGGACGTTGAACCGCGCGTCGCTATCGAGGCCCAGCAGGTCCTGCATCGTCGTCATCGCGACGACGGCGTCGGAGTTCCACACCGCCTCTATCATGTCCCACTCGATACCGTCGCCGTCCGTCCCGAGGTTGTGTTTGAGACAGTCGCGCTGGCGGTCGCCCAGCTCGCGCCAGTAGCCGACGATGGTGTCGGTGTCGTGGGTGCTGGTGTAGCCCACCGACTGTTCGGGGTAGTGCATCGGCTGGTACATGTGTCCCTGTTCACACCAGTCTGCGTACTGCGGGACGCGCATCCCCGGGAAGTCGTAGTGGTCCCGCAGCGAGGCCATGCGCTCGTCCAGAAAGCCGAGGTCCTCGACGAGGAACGGGAGCTCGCCGAGTTCGGCCCGGATTCGGTCGAAGAACTCCCGGCCCGGCCCTTCGCGCCACTGACCGGCCGCCGGGCTGTCGGCCTCGGCCGGGATAGCCCAGAACTCGTCGAACCCTTTGAAGTGGTCGATACGAGCGATGTCGACCTGGTCGAAGAGGCGCTCGAAGCGCTGTATCCACCACCCGAAATCGTTCGCTCTGATGGTGTCCCAGTCGTACACCGGGTTCCCCCACCGCTGACCGTCGTCACCGGGGTTTGGCGGCACACCGGCGACCTCGGAGGGCTGGTTGTTCTCGTCGAGCCGGAACACGTCCGGAGCGGACCAGACGTCCGCCGAGTCCAGCGCGACGTAGATGGGCAGGTCGCCGACCAGTTTGACGCCCCGTTCGGCCGCGTAGTCGGCCATCGCCTGCCACTGCTCGTCGAAGACCCACTGGACGAACTTGTGGTACTGTATCTCGTCGGCGAGCTGTTCGCGACGCTCGTCGAGGGCGTCCGGGTCCCGCGTCACTATCTCGTGGGGCCACTCCGTCCAGAGCTGCCCGTCGAACTCCGCTTTCAGCGCGATAAACAGCGCGTAGTCGTCGAGCCACGCCGCCTCGGTCTCGCAGAACGCCTCGAACGCCCGCTCGTCGCCGTCGTTTGGGTCGGCCACGAACCGCTCGTGTGCGTCGCGGAGGTGGGACTCCTTGAACGCGGTTATCTCCTCGTACCGGACCTCGTGCGGGGAGGCCGCGTCCGGCGCGTCGAGCGCGGCGCCGTCGAGATAGCCGCGGTCGGCGAGGTCACGGAGGTCGACGAGCAGCGGGTTTCCGGCGAAGGCCGAGTAGGCCTGATACGGGGAGTTCCCGTGGGCGCTGGAGGTCGGCCCCAGCGGGCAGAACTGCCACAGCGACTGGTCGGCCTGTGCGAGGAAGTCGATAAACTCCCGGGCCCCGGCGCCGAGGTCACCGACGCCGTGGGGGCCGGGGAGCGACGTGAGATGGAGAAAGACACCACTTTGTCGTTCAAAACGCATACGACCCGGTTCCCGACACAGCTATTTCAAGGTATTGACCGGAGCGGTTTCGACGGCCCCGTGAGGAGCGCGAGTGCGTGAAGGGCGCGAGTGCTGAGGGGTACGGGAGGAGCGCGAGTGCATGAGGTTCGAGATTACCCCCGGGATGGGTCGGTGAGCTGCCGTTCGAGCAGCCGATAATTCCACCTGTTGGCTCTCCAGAGGGCGTCGAACACCGACCCCAGCAGCGGGACGGAGCCCGCGACCGCGTCGACAGCGACGAGCAGCACCATCCCCGCGAGCGTCCGCCGCGGTACTCCGAGCCGGTACGCTTCGGCCACGGGATACAGCGAGATGACCGCGGCGGCGGCGTCACCCGCAATCGGAAGGAGGCTCAACACGGGGTCGAGACCGAAGCGGAAATCAGTTCCCGGGATTCGGACCGCATCGTCGAGCGCGTACGTGACCACGCGAACACGGTTCAGGGCGGCCGTCTCCCGCTCGGTCAGCTGCGTTTCCGGTGCTATCGGGTCCGGTTCCATAGCGACGTGAGGCGCTCCAGAGGAATAGGTGTGTTCTCCGGGAAGGTAGTTCGCTCGTCCGGGAAGCTATCGAAACGGCCACAGTGAATTTCGCGAGTGACGACATCTGGCGGGGAGCGATACGACGGCGATATCCCGACGAGTGGCCCCTGACTATCACAAACGTATTTACCGTATTGACTTGATTTACCAGTACGGGTTACTGATATGCCACCGAAAGTTTTGATGCTTGGCTGGGGGTTCCCACCGAACATCACTGGCGGTCTCGACACTGTCGTCGGGGAACTGTTCGAGCAGCTCGAACCACGCGACGACATCCAGTTCGAGCTGGTGTTGCCGGCGGAGTACGCCCCGGAGGACAGGGACGGTATCCACGGTGTCCCCACCGGACAGGGTGACATCATCACCCGAATCGGCCGTTTGGCCGGCGATTTCGCCGATATCGCTGCGGATTTCGACATCATCCACACCAACGACTGGTTCGGGTACAACCCCGGGACGCGGGCCGCGTCGACCGCCGACATCGAGTGGGTCACGTCGTTTCATTCGCTGTCGGTCGACCGCAACGTCAACCCGCCCGAGCGGGAGGTCCAGACCGAACAGCGCGTCGCGAACCGGTCGGACCACCTCGTCGCAGTCAGCGAGTTCACGCAGCGACGCATCAAAGAGCAGTACGACGCCGACTCCAGGGTCATCTACAACGGCTTCTCCTCGGTCGAACCCGCGGGCGAGGACATCAAGGCGAAGTACGATATCGACGGGAAGATGCTGTTTTTCGTCGGCCGACACACCGACCAGAAGGGCCTTTCCTACCTCATCTACGCGCTCTCGAAGCTCCGTCGCGACGACCTGACCCTGGTGCTCGGCGGAACCGGCCATCTCACCGACCAGCTCAAGCGGTTCGTCGAGCTGCTGGGCATCGAAGACCAGGTCGTGTTCGCCGGCTTCCTCGCCCAGGAGGAACTCGGGGACTACTACGCCAGTGCCGACCTGTTCGTCTCCCCGTCGCTCGCCGAACCGTTCGGGATTACCATCGTCGAGTCGCTCTCGGTCGGGACCCGCGTCGTCGCCTGCGAGAGCGGGGCCGCGGAGCTGTTACCCGAGGACTGCGTCATCGAGGTCACTCCCGACTCGGATTCGATAGCCAGCGGCATCGAGCACGCACTCGCCCTCGATACGCCGATCGAGTACGAGGAACGGACCTGGGAGGACGTGGCCGACGAACACGTCGAGTTCTACAACGAGATTCTGGAGTAGCGACGGGCGAGAGGCGCCGGAGTTATCTGAGAAAGCGGATGTCCGTTATCGGTTCCGGATGGACGATGAAGTAGCCGCCGGCCGTCGGTTCCATACCGGTCACCGAGGACGCGTCAGGGTGGGTGGAGTACGGGCTCTCCTGAGCGCCGCTGCGCGGTTCGTACGGGCTGTCGTAAGCGCTGGCGCCCGGTTCGGCCTCGCGGTCGAAGTCCTCGGGTGGGAGGTATATCTTTTCGCCGGACTCCGAGCGGACGATGACCGCCGTGTCGCGGTCGCCCGTGACGCGGATTTCGGTCCGGCCGTTCCCGATCTCCATGTCGAAATCGACTGATTCGAGCGACGTATCGTCGCTTCCCGAACTCTCACTCATAGCGGGAGATTGTAGGACCGTTTACTTAGTCCTTCGCCACAGGCAACGAGTCCCCAGAGACGAGTGAGCCGGGCAGGTCGGTGTCCCTGGATTCGAGTGAACCGCGCCGGACGGGCGTCACCGGGTCCGGCTGCTCCGCGGCGAACCGAGTTCGTAGCCGCCGGGTAAGCCGATGCTACAGCCAGTCTCGTGTGTGTATGTCCGGACCGATTCATCGGTCAGAGGACGCGATGGCAACTACGTGAGGAACGGGCTGGGACCATCTGAAACGACTAAGGATATCACTGTGACACGAGCAGAGTAGCGTGAAAGGGTACCGGGTTCGCATAATGGAGTACACATGATAGATACGACACAGATACAGATAGCCGCGATCGTCTTTCCGATTATCGTCCTTATCACGAACTTCGCGATCAACTCCGTCACGGACGAGGACGACAGGCGGTATCGGATTTTCGTCGGGGGAATGGGGATTCTGGGGCTGCTCACGGCGATGGTGGCCGCGACGTTACTGTTTATCGGTGGCTTTCTCGAACTGCAGATAATCGTCGCCTACCGATTCCTCATGGTGTCTGTGGTGGTGATTTTCTTCCTCGCGCTGGGAATCATGATTCACGAGCTCTCGCGGGGACTCGACGCCGATGCCGACCGGATATACGTCTTCGTCGGAATCGGCCTGTTCGTCAGCTTCTCGGTCGTCGTTTTGCGTGTCATCTGAGTGGCTTCCGACTGCCGGGTAGAGTGAGTTACGTCGGGACGAGAGGAGGACAACGACTGTGATTACTGTGCCGGAGGTGTGAGAGGAGATGATCAGGACCGAAATGACAAGAAACCCTGAGTGATGAGGGACCACACCCACCCCACTGGTTCCGCTGTTAGCGGAGAGATAGACGGCCCCACCCCCATGGGAGGGGGTGGGTTGTCATCTCGTGGAAAACGGCGTACGGGTTTGGTTTACAGGGAGAATATTTAAACTTATTCACTAGATCTAGAAATGTACGCGGTGGCGTAGCCCTAGAGACGACGATACCGCTCCGACTGCTACAACCACCTCCACAGTTCTTCCACCCTCCCCTCCCTTCTCCTCTCCTAACAGCGGAACCAGTGGGGTGGGTGTCTCCCACCCCACTTCCACGAAACGGGCCGTCTACCGCTAACAGCGGAACTAGTGGAGTCCTCACTATATAAAAGAACGCCAACAGCGGAAGCAACGGAAGCAAAGGAACCAAAGGTTAAGTCCCTCCCCCGCACACTCATTGATGAATGACTGAACTCTCGTTTACGCCGACATCGTCGATATTCGAGAAACGTGAGGCGCTTCTGGAGGAGTGGACACCGGAGGAGCTGGTCGGACGTGACAACGAGTTACAACGGTATCACGCCGCCCTGCAGCCGGTCATCAACAACGAGAGTCCATCCAACATCTTCCTCTATGGCAAAAGCGGCGTCGGAAAGACCGCCGCGACGCGATATCTTCTCAACGCGCTCAAACGGGACGCCGCCGACGTCCACGAACTCGACTTACACACCATCGAGATCAACTGCGACGGTCTCAACTCCAGTTACCAGGCCGCCGTGGCACTCGTCAACGAGCTCCGGGACCCGGCCAAGCAGATATCCAACACCGGCTATCCACAGGCCTCGGTCTACCAGTTCCTGTTCGAGGAACTCAACGAGGTCGGTGGCACCGTTCTCATCGTGCTTGACGAGGTCGACCACATTCAGGACGACTCGCTGCTGTACAAGCTCCCGCGCGCTCGGTCCAACGGCGACGTCACCGAGGCGAAGCTGGGCGTCATCGGTATCTCGAACGACCTCGACTTCAGAAACCAGCTCTCCTCGAAAGTGCGCTCCAGCCTCTGCGAGAAGGAGGTGTCGTTCTCGGCGTACGACGCTCAAGAGCTCCAGCTCGTCCTCCAGCAGCGCGACTCCGTGGCGTTCAAGGACGGCGTCCTCGACGACGGCGTCGTCCAGATGTGTGCCGCCTACGGTGCGAAAGACTCCGGTGACGCGCGACAGGCGCTCGACCTGCTGCTGGAAGCCGGGGACCTCGCCAGGGAGTACAACGATACCCTCGTCACGGAGGCCCACGTCCGCGAGGCGCGACAGCGCCTCCAGACCGACCAGGTCGTCGAGGGGATCAGAAACTACTCCGACCACGGCCAGCTCGTCCTCTATGCGCTCACGCTCCTCGCCGAGCGCGACGAGACGCCGGCCCGGACCAAGGACATCCTCGCTGCGTACCAGCAGGTCGCAAACGAGAACGGCATGGACCCCGTCTCGCTGCGCTCGGTGCGGGACTATCTCGGCGAACTCGACCAGCTGGGAATCATCTCCTCGACGGAGTTCAACCGCGGCAAGGGCGGTGGCAAGTACAAGGAACACGAACTCGAACAGTCCGTCTCGTCGGTCAAGACCGGCCTCTCCGAGATTCTCGACGCCACGCCCTGACCCCGCCGGTTCCGCTGTTACTGCCGCCCGCCCGGAACGGCACCACCACCGACCCTCTGTCTGCGACCCCACTGGTTCCGCTGTTATCCATCGGCTACGCCGCTCTCGCGGCCCGCTGTCGCCGAAGCTCTTCGTGACGACGCGAGTAGCCTCCGTATTCTCCGGCCGCTCACTCTCTCTGATAACCGACACTACCGACCGACCCCACCGGTTCCGCTGTTACCGCTGACGCTCCGGGCGAACACCACTAGTTCCGCTGTTAGCGCGCTCTCCGGGGTCCTGTCGACAGTACGGGGTCCCGTGAGTTCCACTGCTGTCGTTTGTCTCTATCTGTTACCATTTTAGCTACCCTTTAACTGTTATTTCGAGCAACCGACCGTTCTTTCCGTCAGTATTACACCCCTACTACTTCCGCTGTTACCGCCCGCTGTCCCGAAGGACGCACACCACTACTTCCGCTGTTGTCGAGGGTGAGGACGTCCGCCCGACCCCACCGGTTCCGCTGTTACACGACCCGCAGCGCGCCGCACACCCCACCGGTTCCGCTGTTAGGCGAGCGCCCAGCACGACAGAGCCAGTTCTCGGGCGACGGTCGAGTTCGCGAATAGCCGGGCCATTCACAGTCCCGCGACACGCGTCTCGATTCGGCTGAGCGGTTAACCAACATAACCGGCTCCACCGGCGGACTGTTGGTTAATGCGTCCCCCGCCTCGTTCCCTACTCCTGACCATGGGGGTCAGCCCGACGGACAGCTAACGAGGGACTGGACCCCACCGGTTCCGCTGTTAGCGCCCGTCCGTCCACTGGCTGACTGACGTCCGGTGACTTCGCCGCCAGCTCGCGGACGTGGACAGCCCCCCGGCGTGGGCAACTCACCGACGTGCCGTCTGGCATCCCCGTCGGCACCATCGCGATTCGGGCGGGTGTCGAGACAGCGGTAGCTGTTTCCAGTAGCGCGGTGTCGAGATCCAGACAACGCAGTTCTCGAACGCGTTATCCCGATATCGGAGTAACACTCCCAAAAGCGTACCATTCAGTGTTACAATTGCTCTTTCAGTTTTCACTCTCACGTGTACTCTCTTTCTTTGTCCAAAACCCTACCCGGAAACGGAAAACTGCTGGATTTCCTCATCCAGAAACGACGAATCGAAACGTAGCTACGGATATCTATGTGTCTCTCGCCCTTGCCGCCTCGCCACTTCGGTCGAGGTCGTCACGTCGCTCCGAATCAACGCTCCGCTCTGTCGGCCCGTCGTGGAGTACGCTCTCACACGCCGGGGACACCGATAGCCTCGAACGCGACGAGCCCCAGCACTCCCAGGAGGAACAGGACCACGACCGACGCGAGCCAGGCGATGGCGGCGATTCCGATCGCTTCGAGCCAGCCGCCGGGATAGCGGGCGTTGATGACGGCGATGTAGGCCGCGAGCGCGAGCAACGGGCCGAGGAGCGGAATCCAGCCCAGGAAGAACGCCACCAGAGCCCAGACGAATCCACCGATGAGGGCCGTCACGATGGCGTAGGTGTAATCGTCGTAGTCGGCGATCACGCGGGCACCGACGTATATTCCGAGCGCGCCGATGAGGAGGTTCACGACGAAGACGATGAGCGTATCGACGACTGCCATACTGGGCGCGAAGGCCGGTTTCCGGGTAGTTATGACGGGGCTATTCGGGGGACAGTGGCCCGCGGCTCCGAGCGCGTTCGCACGCCACATAACTGTTAAATGTCAGTATGACAATCTGTGTCTATGTGCACCGCCTGGGGTGGCACGGATGGTTGACGTCATGGGGCACTTCGCGATGGCCCTGTTGTGGGCGCTTCCGGCGTGGGCTCTCTGGGACGGTCGGGTGGCACTCCTGTTTATCGGGTTCACGCTCACGACAGCGATGCTTCCGGATGCCGACCTGGTCTTGCGGACGGTCCTGCCGATCACCCACCACGGTATCACGCACACCGTTCTGTTCGTTACGCTCGTGGCCATCGTCGCCGGTGTCGTCGCCGAGTACGCCCTCGAATCACAGCTCGAACGGCAGTGGCTCAAAGAGCGAGGGTACACACTCGCCGCGGGGACGCTGTTCGTCTTCGTTACCGGCGGACTTCTGCTGGGGGGCTACAGTCACCTGTTCGCCGATATGCTCTCGGCACCGGACATCGCCCCGCCGGTCCAGCCGTTCTGGCCCTTCTTCGAGAAACCATGGTCCGTCGACCTCATCTGGTACAACGCCAGGCTGTGGAACGCCGGACTCCTCCTCGTCGCGGTCATCCTCCACGCGCTCGTCGCGGCGACCGGGTTCTCGTACTCCCATCGGTGGGGCATCCAGCGGGCGGAGTAGCGCCGGCCGCTCGTAATTCGGCCGCCAGACTCGACAGTTAAGCCGACGAGACACGCTCGGCCACCGTCGAAGCAGCCTGCACGAACCCTGCCCTCTCGGTTACGACGTGGGTCACGGAGAGGCGCGGACCACCACTTTTGCACACGGAGCGAGAACGCCACGTATGGACATCCGGCAAGCCACGACCGCGGACAGCGACCGCATCAGGCGTATCGCCGAGAGCTCCTTTCAGTCGTCGTTCGCACTCAGTCCCGAGGAGATAGCGACGGTGGTCGAGGAGTGTTTCTCCGCGGACGCCGTCGACGAGCGGCTCGACGACGGGTGGTTCCTCGTCGCCGAGGCCGAGGTCGACGACGACGTGGTTGTCAGTGGCTTTCTCGACGGCACGGCCGCGGGCCGAATCCGGTGGCTCCACGTCGACCCGGAGGCTCGGGGCCGGGGGATCGGGTCGGCGCTGGTCGAGCACCTCGTCGACGACCACAGTGACGACGCACCGCTCGCGTGGGAGGTCCTCGACGACGCCGTCGAGGGCGGGGCGTTCTGCACCAGATTCGGACTCACGGAGCAGGGCCGCGACTGGCTCGAAATCGGCGGCCACGAGTTCGGTGTGACGGTGTACGCCGAGGGCGAGCGGGCAGAGGAACCGAACGAGCCGGCCGTCCCCGTTCCCGACACCGTCCGCGCGGGTGACGAGGAGCGCCCCCTCGACAGCGACGAGCCGATTCCCGGCCGTGAGGCGCCGTTTTTCCACCTGTTCGTCTCCGAACAGCGAGAGTCGGCGTACGGCTACTTCTGTTCGCAGTGTGGCAGCACCGACGTCTCCGCGGACGGGCTTGACAGGCTCGAATGTGGCTCCTGTGGGAACGTCCACCTGGCCGACGAGTGGGACGGGGCGTATCTCTGACGCCGCGCGCAACCGCCCGCTGTCTCCGTGGCCTCACGAGTTCCCGGACCCCGGCCAGTGGCGGCGGAACAACGACGTGAGACCGGTGAAATACCCCGTTCCCCACACCGCCACGAGGACGCCGGCCAGGGTGTTGAACGTCAGGTCGAAGACGATGTCGTCGGTCCCGTACTGCACGAGCACCTCGTCGGCGCCGAGCAGCCCGGCGACGGTCCCGGCACCGAACTCCAGTATCTCCCAGCTCACCCCCACGGCCATGACGAGCGCGACCGTGAAGACGAAGCGGAAGCTGCCGGGGAACCGATTCCGTCGCGAGCGCCGGTCGAGCGCGACGAGTATCGCGTATCCGACGCCGGCCACCAGGGCCGCCGACACCATGTGTGCGACCTGGTCGTACCAGCTGAGGAGGCCGGTCTGGACGCTGTAGGCACCGAGGAACCCGGCCACGTGGAGCAGGGCGGCCAGCACGATCCACAGCAGGAGCCGCGGGTCCGTCTCGTGGGCGTAGTACCAGTCGACCACCGCGGGGACGCCGGTGAGCGCGAGGGCGAGCAGCCCGTTCGTGACCACCGTGAGCCGGCCGGCGAGGGCGCCGTAGCCGACGAGGGCCACCAGCAGGAGCTGGCCGAATCGGGCGGCGACCGCGAACGGACGACCGTCGTCAGTCACGCGGCACCGCCCTCCTCTCGCTCCCCGAGCGGCGGCACACCTCGAACCGGATTCACGGGTCGTCGCCCCCCGGGTCCGCCGTGAGGTGTCGGACTGACGCCCGACGGCGGACGTACAGCTCGAAGAGGCCCCCCGCGAGAACGCCGACGCCGGTCGTGGCGACGAGGTCCCACATGACCTCGGTCTGGTCCCCGAGCACCGTCGTTCCGAGGACCGCGTCGGAGACGAACCCGGCGACGGTCCAGAGCCCCGCCAGGGCCATGGTGACGACGACAACGAAGGCGACGGCGAACTCGGCGCTCATCTGTACCGCAGTCAGCGCGTCGAGGTCGACAGCGACCACCAGCGCGAGCGCCGGGACCGTCACCGAGGCGAGCCAGTCGCCGGCCAGACCCAGCGCGTGCACGCCGACCGGCAGCGCCGCGACGGCGAGTACCTCCCAGGTGACCATCGCGGTCGGGCGCGCGGCGACTGCGGGCGGGAGGAGCGCCACCGCGAGCACGGCCGCTCCGAGCCCCGCCCAGAGCAGGTCGCCGGCAATCGCGTGTGTGGCCGTCGCGAGCGCGAGGGCACCGGCGAGTATCCACCCGAGCACGCCGTCGACGCCGTCACTTTCCAGTCCGAGAGACATCGACAGTACGACAGTACCCGCTGTGGCCCCCTAAATCCAGGGCCGGATATCCGTCCACACGCGACGCGTCGCGGGACCGGGCGACCGACGCCTCGGTCCCGTCGCGGGGCATCGGGCCGAGCGACAGCGGCCCGCGCTACAGCCGCGGCGACTGGGACTGGACGGTGTCGGCCACGTCGCTGACGACGCCGCCGAGCAGAACCAGCGTGTCGTCGAGGGTGACGATACCGCGGAGGGCGCCGTTGTCGTCGACTATCGGCAGTCGGCGGATCCCCTCGTCGCTCATCACCTGGATGGCGTCGAAGATGCTCATCGACGGGTCGGCCGTGAACACGTCGCCGTGGAGCAGCTCGTCGGCCGTCCGCTGGGCGATGTCCGGCATCTCTTCGAGCGCGAGCGCCACCTTGCGGTCGGTGATGACGCCGATGGGTCGGTCCTCCTCCACGACTACGACCGAGCCGACGTTGCTTTCGGCCATCTTCGCGACGACAGTTCGGACCGGAGTGTCCTTCTCGGCAGTGACCACGTCCTCGGTGATGATTTCGTTGACCCGTCGCGGTTTGAGCATCGCCTCCTGTCTCGCCTGTCGCTGGGGCTGTTGCATCCCGAACGGCTGTGTGGTCTGCTGCTGGACGCCGCCTGCTTGGGACGCCTGTTGGACCGACTGTGAGTGGCCCAGCCGCTGTCCGGGCGGCGACTGGCCCTGCTGTGGAGCCTGTGGTTGTCCGGCCTGTCCGAACTGTTGTGTTGGCTGCCCGGCCTGCTGTGTTGGCTGCCCGGCCTGCTGTGTGGGCTGTCCGGCCTGCTGTGTGGGCTGTCCGGCCTGCTGTGTCGGCTGTCCGACTTGTTGCCCGGGCTGTTGTGTCCGTTGTCCGGCTTGCTGTGTTGGCTGTCCGACTTGCTGCCCGAACTGTTGTGTCTGCTGTGTGGGCTGTCCGACTTGCTGTGTGGACTGTCCGGCTTGCTGCCCGAACTGCTGTGTTGGCTGCCCGGTCTGTTGTTGCCCGAACTGTTGTGTCGGCTGTGAGATGCCCTGCTGTCGTGGTTGCTGTGTCTGTGACGGCTGCTGTGAGCGCTGGGTCGGCGGTCGCTGTCCGGTCTGGTCGCTCCGTCGGTCGTCTGTCGGGGTGTATCCGTGGTTGGGTGTCATGGTGATGTGCTATCCGCTGGCGGCCGACGGTGCAACCGTTCGCTCCAGTGTCAGATAAATCCTTGCCGGGGCAGCGGTCGGGTGGTCTCGAAGGGCTGTCAACTGGGCTGTACGGGCCGATAGCCGCCGGCCGCCGAGCGCGACACTCGTCTGTCCGATGGCGAGGAAAAGTCCTACTTATTCCGGTAAGCGGGGCGAAAACTGTCGAATCATCGACCGTCTTTATGTGTTCTGGTCGGTAGTTTCCGACGCTGGCCCGGAGGACAGTATGACATCGGACGAGAGCGACCCACCGGACGAGTCCGCCGACGGCGAGCAGTCCCGCGGACAACCGCGGGACCCGGAGACTGGGCGGTTCCTCGCGAAAGACGAACGGCCCGAGGCAGGGACAGACCCGTCCGAATCGGCGACGTCCGAGGACGACTCGACGGCGGACTCTCCCGCGGCGGCCGAGGCCTCCGCCCAGTCCCGCGCTCGCCCCCGGACGACTACCACAGCAGCCGCGCCCCCTCGCACCGTGTTCGTCCCGAACCCGAGCGGGTATCCGCGACCGAGCGCGCTGTATCTGCCCGCGCTCCCGTGGCTTCGGTTGCCGTCCCGACCCCCGACCCACAGGACGGTTCGACTGACACAGTAACCGTTTACTATAACACTGATATCAGTGTGAAGTAACCCCCTCCCAGTCGCGCGCTGTCGCCCGGGCGTGTCAGTTGATGGGACAGAACTTTGCGTCACGCCGGCCTACGTTTCGCCATGCGCGACGACGATTCGTACGACCCGGACCACGAGCGTGTCCAGGAGGATGCAGTCGACCGCCGTCGGGCGCGGACCGAGACCGTCGAAGACGCGCTGGGCCACGTCGGCGGACTCCTCGAGGAAGCGAAGTACCCCGTCACCGCGGAGGAACTGTCCGTCGAATACGGCGACGAGGTGCTGGACCTCCCCAACGAGACCGAGTCGCTGGGGTCGGTGTTCGACCGCCTCGTCGACGAGCGTTTCGAGTCCGCGGACGAGGCCCGCGAAGCTGTCTACCACGAGCTGACCGGGCGTGCCGACGGGCCAGCGGAGTACAACGAACAACGCCCGGTCGACCCGCTCGACGACGACGAGGCGTAGTGCCGGCCCCCGTGTGCCTGTCCGCCGGCGGCCTGCAGACGCAGGTCACAGCCGTATGCCCCTCGGGCGGCACCGTCCGAACATGGACCAACAGATAACTGAAGCGGACATCGGGAAGATAGTCGTCTACGACGGGGACCCCGTGGGACGGGTCGGCGAGTACCGAAACGCGACGGCGTACGTCGACCGCGACCCGGATATCGACGAGACGATACAGGGGAAGCTCGGCTGGGACGACACCGACGAGCTGTGGCCGCTCCAGCCCGAGGTCGTCAGGGAGACGACGGACGAGGAGATACGCCTCGACGCGCCGATGTGACGCTGCTGTGGTCCGTCGCCGCTGTGACGGCCACCTACGAGCGCTACTGACACCTGATTGGGCCACACTAACCTTCAACACGGGCGCGACCGAACCACGGAGTGGAGCGAACCTATGAGTCAGAGCCAGCAGTCCGTCCAGCAGCAGCGCCAGCCAGCCACCGAGAGCCAGGGCTCGACCGGCCAGCAGTCCGAGTCGCTTACGGCCCCCGTCGGCACGCAGTACCCGACGCGAAGCTATCTCCCCGAGAGCGTCAGGTCGACGAGTATCGGGGTGCTAAACCAGTGTCTCGCCGACCTCTCGGCGGTGCACATGCAGCTGAAACACGCTCACTGGAACGTGAAAGGCATCGAGTTCTACCAGCTCCACGAACTGTTCGAGGACCTCGTCGACGACTTCGAGCCGCACATCGACGCCGTCGCCGAGCGAGCGAGCGCGCTCGGCGGGCAGCCGATGGGGACGGCGGCCGCCGTCGCACAGCAGTCGTCGGTGCCGCGGCTGTCACACACCGCCGCTGACGGGCAGTCACTGGTGGACGAACTCGCCTACAACATCTCGGTGCTCGACGCCACGCTCTACCGCCAGATAGAGCTCGCCAGCCAGCAGGGCGACCTCGACACGGCCGACCTGCTCAACGAGGTGTCCCGCGACGTCTCGAAGGCCCTGTGGTTCCTCGAAGCCCACCTTCAGTCCCCACAGCAGGGGACTGGGGCCGCTTCCGCCCAGCAGGGCGCCGTCGGCACCCAGCAGTAACGACGCGGCCTCGGATCGACCCTTCGCTTCCGCCCGTTCCTGACAGGGAAACAGAGTTTTGCCCTCTCGGGCCGAAGGGGGCGTATGACGGGACGAGGCGAGACACCGGAGCGAGAATCGGACGCTCAGGCCACCGACGACGCGACGTCGTTGTCCTTCGGCCAGACACTATACGACGACGCCGGCCGGCCCGTCGGCAGCGTCCGCGGCATGGAGGCCGGTGGGGTCTTCCTGACCACCCGTGACGGCGTCGAAGCGTTCAGTGTCGAACACGTCCGCTCGGGACACTCCTTCGGTCAGGCGGAGCTGATGTGGCGCTGTCTCAACTGCGGTGAGATGGGCGACCTCGGCGACGCGTTACCCGAGAGCTGTCCGAACTGCGGCGTCGAACGCGAGGAACTGATGTACTGGACCGAGGACTGAGAAGGAATTCGGGACGGCGCTGTGCTGGATAGCGTTTCGGACCGGCGGTCGGTCCGACGGACCGCGACGCGGGCCGCTACCGACCGGACTGGCGGGGGCCGCCGGGGAACTGCTGCATCTGCTGTTGCTGTGCGACGCCGCCGCCCTGCTGTGCCGGCGCGCCCGGTGGCATCTGTCCTCGCTCCTGCATGCCGCGCTGGGGCGTCTGCTGTACCATCTCGTCGGGCAGCACGAAGTGGACCTCTGTGACCGGAACGAAGCCGTCGGCCTTTCGGTCCTCCGCCTCTTCCTCTTCGTCCTCTTCGCCGGCCTCTGTCGGCCGGCCCGGAGTCTCCTGGAAGAACAGGACGCCCGAATCTATCGCCTCGAAGTCGTCACACTGAATCGTGGTTCCGTCTTTACAGATAATCTGCACGGTGAATCACCAGTCGATGTTTCTGCTGGCCGATAAATAAGTACAATTGCGCTAGCCGCGTCGGCGCCGCGGTATCACCCGACTACTCCCGCGTCCTCGATAAAAAAGAACGGCGTGACGCCCGACTTAGGCGTTCTCGACCGGCACCTCGGTGGCGGCGGACTCCTCTTCGGGCACGCCGCCCTCGACTGCCGGCTGGGGCTGCTGTGGCTGCTGGCTCTCCTGCACCGGTGCCGGCTGGGTCTGGTGCTGGACCGGCGGCTGCTGTATCTGCTGGCCCGGCGGCTGCTGTATCTGCTCGGTGGGGGGCTGCTGTATCTGCTCGGCAGGTGGCTGCTGTATCTGCTGGCCCGGCGGCTGCTGTATCTGCTCGGCGGGTGGCTGCTGGATCTGCTGGCCCGGCGGCTGCTGCATCTGCTCGGCGGGGGGCTGCTGGATCTGCTGGCCCGGCGGCTGCTGCATCTGCTCGGCGGGGGGCTGCTGGGTCTGCTCAGCGGGCTCAATCTTTTGTGTCGGGGGTTGTATCGGCTGCTGACCGGCCGACTGGGGCTCCGGTGTCGGCTGCTGGCTCGCCGGTGCTTGCTGTCCGGACTGGCCCTGCTCCCCCGGGGAGGTACCGATGCCCTGCTGGCTGAACATCCCGTTCCCGCTCTGGAGCTGCTGTCGCTGGGACTGCAGTTGCTGCTGACCGAAGTTACTGGCCTGCTCGATGCCCTGCTCGGTCATCTGCGTGGCGTTCTCCGCGGCGTTGTCGACGGTCTGGAAGTAGGTGTCCATCGCTTCGCGTGTGAGCTCGGCACTGCGATTGCCGAGCCAGCTGCTCATCTCCAGCCCGTTGAGGAACAGCTTCCCGGCGCTCTTCTGGAGCTCGATGGACTGTTTGAGGGGAATCTCGACCGCTTGATCCAGTGCCTCCTGTCCGATGTCGAGGGCGTTTTGCTGCATCTGGATCGCGTTGCTCATCAGCTCGTCTGTCTGCTTCATATCGGATTGACTCATGATTGTGTTAGTGAGGCGTAGTCGGCGCACACGGTGCACACACCGTTCGGGCGCTTCTCAGACTGGGGCCGGGCTGTTCGGACTTCACCGGCCAGTACCCGGCGACGCGCTACACCTCGGTCGTGTGCAACGGGACGGATGGGGGTGTTGTTAATAAAGCGGCGGCACTGTTCAGCGAGTAAGCGGAAACTCGCACCACGGCGGACGGACGACTCTCAGGCCTCGGGCCGCCGTGACCGCGATACCACTGTCGGTCGCGGTCCGGTCACGCCTCACGACGGAAGAATCCGCTTACGGCTCGCTCAGCGAGTGGGGTGTGGTGTCTGTCGTGGCGGGACGATGGCGATGCGTCCGTCGCTGTACACGGTCACCTGGTGGCTCCAGACGGTGAACGTGAGCATACCGTTGATGCGCTGGATGCTGTCGTCTTTCGGTTTGAACAGCTGGTCGAGCGCGTCGGGGTCGATGTAGTCATAGAGCGTAAAGCCCGTATCAGTGACGTCGACACCGCTCACGTCGGAGAGCGCGTGGGCGAGTGTCGTCGTGAGCTCCGCGGGACCGTCGAAGTCGTGTTTGACGAAGTACGTCTGGGTATCCCGCACCTGCTGCTGTTGCGGAGAGTGTGATTTCGCGTGTGTCTCGTTGCGATACATTGGTTGTGACACTCTCTCATTGTCATCGGGGTAATAAAAGCTTTCCCCTCGATGAAACCGTTCATTGGGGCAGAAAAACGGGGGACAACGAGCGGTTCGACACATCTGATTCACCGGGTAGCGGACCAGATTACGCGGTAACCTGAGCTTACACCGATTCAAAAAGCTACTCCTCCGCAAAACGACGGCCCAGTGGCCACTGCCTGACTCTCCCCGCTGGTGTCACGGCACGTACGGTTATCCCCGCTCTCGTGGGCTTACCGGCGCCGATATCGGGTGGTCGAACCGGGTAGGAGTAGTCGACCGTTCGGCAACGTCTGGTCCGACGGCCTTACTCCTCCGCGTGTTCGACGCTGAGGACGACCTGGTCGTCGTCGATGTGGTCGATGTGGTCAGTCCCCAGCAGGTAACTCTCGTCGTCGTGCTCGCTCCAGCCGAGCACGGTCCGAATGCGGTCGGTTATCGAGGGGTGGGGGTCGACGTACATCTGGCCGCCCTCGACGTCGACGACCATCCCGACCTCGTCCCCGTTCGGGTTGACGACCGTCTTGCCCTCGTCTTCCTCGCTCGGCGTCATCCGCACGTCACCCTCCCCTGCTGTGGCTTCGGTCGTCGGCTCGTCCGTCTCGGCCGCCATCGGTTCGTCTGTCTCGCCCGCCATCGTCTCGTCTGTCATTGTCTCGTTCGTCTCCGACGCGGCGACCGTCGCCGCGAGGTCGACGTCGTACTCCTCCTGTTCGACGATTTCGCTGTCGACGACCGTGTGGGCGATAGCGTCAGCACTGACGGTCTCGGCGTTGGAGACCTCGCCGGTTATCTCCTTGCTGACGCTCATCTCCTCCTCGATGGTCTGGCGACGGAGCAGGTTCGTCTCGATGATATCGTCCTCCCGGAACTGGCTTTCGACGTGGCCGTGCTCGACGGCGGCCTGGGCCGTCTCGGGCGACTCGACGAGTTCGCCTTCGAGGATGGTCTCGGTGACCCCCTCGATGTCCACCGTCTCGCGCATCGTATCGGACTCGACCGTTTCGGTCTCCTCGACGTCGGTGTCGACGATCTGACTCTCGATAGTCAGTCGCTCGACGACCTCGCGAGTGACCTCCCAGCCCTCGTCGACGTCGATCTCGACGTCATAGGGGTCTTCGAGCTGCGTGCCGGGCTGGAACCACGTCAGGTCGGTCGTGGACTCGTCCGGCGGTTCGGCTCGTGTCACCGAACACTGGTTCACGTCGGTCGTCAGCAGGTCCACGTCGACGATATCCGACTGGATGATCTCACGGTCGGCGATTTCGCTCTGGACGGTGGCCTCCTCGACGACGACGTGTTCGACTACTCGGCGTTCGGTGATTTCGGTCTCGACGGTCTCGCCTTCGACGAGTGCCTCTTCGACCGCCTCGCTCTCGACCGTCGCGCGACCGATGACCTCCGAGCGCTCGACGACGTCGATCTCACCGGACTCCCCGCCGCGTCGGACTGCAATCATGTTCCGGTCCCGCATCTCCCGCTCGAACTCCTCCCAGGACAGCTCCTCGTGAGCCGAGCGCGTCTCGGACTCCGGGACTATTTCGAGCCGTTCTTCGCCCTCGTGCTCGTGACGGACCGGTACCAGCGTCTCTGTCTCCGACCACGACCGTATCGTCTCGGAATCGGCAGTCACCTGACTCTCGGTATGTGTCTCTCTGTCGTGTGACATCGGTTACATTTCTACCTTCTGACGCATAAGTCTCTTGCAGTGACATATCAGTAACCGTAGCGTTCCTCCCCGTGCGTCATGGTCTGGCCGCGGTTACCCCGACTGTGGTCACGACTCCCAGTCGGGTGCGTGCTCCCGGCGGTACCGGTCCAGACTGTCACGGGCGACTTCGAGGTGCTGTTGGACGGTGCCGTCCGTGTGGTTGCCCAGTTTCACGAGCTCCGCTTCGAGTTCCTCCAGTCGGGCCCCCTCCTCGGTTTCGTCGGGCAAGGTCTCATCGCCCGACAGACTCCCGAGCGCTTCGTCGATGGACCGTAACTGCTCTCGCACCGTCGCGTCGTCGGTCCGGTCGCTGGCTGACTGGACGGCGTCGCGGGCGATAGCGATGCTCGACACCATACGCGGTGTAGCCGGTTCGGACGGAAAGCCGTGTGGCTTCCCGACTACGGAGTCACTCGGTGTGGCCCTGCACGTCGCTTTTCCACGTCGCCCGCAAAGAAGTCATATGGCTGACCAGTACGACATCTCCTGGCTCAGAGTCCTCTGGGCCGCCGCCGGACTGTTCATCGTTCTCAGTATCGCCTTCGTCCTGTACGCGTTCGTGGGCGCCATCGTGGCCGGGCTCTTCCTCTACTACGCGTTGCGGCCGGTGAACAGATGGCTCGAAGACCACCTCGACCACCCCAACGTCAGCGCCACGGTCACGCTGCTCGTGGTCGGTGTCCCGCTCATCGTGGTCGTGAGCTACGCGGGACTGGTCAGTATCCGCGAGGCGGACGCGTTCCTCCGGCAGGTGAACCTCGGGCAGTACCGGTCGGTCCTGCAGCCCTACATCAGCATCGCCTCACTGACCGAGGCGGGGAACGTTCTGAATCGAATCAGCGCTATCGCTCCGCGACTGGTCGGTCTCGGGTCGACGATATTTCTCTGGGGCATCCGCCTGTTCGTCGTCGTCACGGTCGCGTTCTACCTCCTCCGCGACGACCGGAAGATATCCGCCTGGGTCCGCGAGACGATGGGCCGAGAGTACGGCGTCGTCCCGTTTCTCGAGGGCGTGGATTCGGACCTTGACATGATATACACAGGCAATCTCATCACTATCGGGGCCACCGGTGCTGTCGCCGTGGTCGTCTACTACGGGCTCGACTTCCTCGCGCCGACGAACGCCAACATCGTCTTCCCCATCCTGCTCGGACTACTGACAGGCGTCGCCACGCTGATACCCGCCGTGGGGATGAAACTCGTCTACTTCCCCTACACGGGCTATCTCGTCTGGGTCGCCTACAATACCGGTGGCGGCTACTGGTTCCCCATCGTCTTCTTCCTCGTCACGCTCGTCGTCGTCGACACCGTCCCCGACATCTTCATCCGCGCGCAGATATCCAAGGGGGACCTCAACATGGGCCTCATGCTGTTGACCTACACGCTCGGTGCCGTCGTCTTCGGCTGGTACGGCGTCTTCCTCGGGCCGATACTGCTCGTCCTCTTCTTGCACTTTATGCGCGACGTGTTCCCCAATCTCATCGACAGCGGGACGAAAGAGGTCGTTTCCGGGAACGACTGAGACGAAACGGCCGAATATGGGCCACACCGCCTCCCTACCGCTCATCGCGGAGAGCCACGGGTCCGGGGTGAGCCTATTTCTTTAGACGTGGTAGTGATACAGGCCGATTGTGAACTGGTCTATTGAGTGGCATGTTCACACGACCGTCAACCCCAGACAGCACGACCCCCGGCAGGACGCACGAGAACCTGGACGATCTCCTGTCGGACCCGCACTGCAAGCATCTCCTCGAGTTCCTCTGGCGAACGGAGGAACCGGTCCCACTCGCCACGGCGTCGCGGTACATCGTCGGACAGATTACCGGCACGTCGGCCACGCAGGTCCCCGAAAACGTCCAGCGACGGGTCCAGACCTGGCTTCACCACGGGCAACTGCCGGCGCTTGCGGCCCACGGTCTCGTCGTCTTCGACGCGGACCGGGGCACCGTGGAGCTGACAGACGACACCGTGGTTCCGCTACTGCTGGCGGACGACGAGGCGACACAGGGGTACGAGCCATCGGAGGGCCCCGACGAATCGCCGGAGTACGGTCGCCAGTGACCCGGGACTGTCGCTGTGACCTGCTCTGGCATTTATAAGCTGGCTGTAACTATACCCCAGTCCCGTGAACGCCGAACCGGGGCGGCGACGGCGGGACGACCACCCGGTGACGTCGTCACCCACGTCTACTATGAACCATCATTCAACACAGCAGTCCGACGACGAGCAGCAACAGGGCCGACGTTTCAACCAAGGGCGGCAGCAACAGGGCCGACCTTTCAAGCAGGGACAGCAGCAACAGGGCCAACCTTTCAACCAGGGACCGCAACAACAGGGTCGACCTTTCAACCAGGGACAGCAGCAACAGGGCCCACCTTTCAACCAGGGACAGCAGGACCGAGGGTTCAACCGGGTCAGACAGCAGAGCCAGCAACAGCAGCGCCACCAGCAGGGTGGACAGGGCAACCGACACCAGGGGCACCAACAGCAGGGTGGGCAGCACCTGCAGCAGAGTGGACAGTACCAACAGCATCGGCAGGGTCAGGGCCAGCACCAGCAGACCCACCACCTACGGGGTAACCAGCAGGGCCAGCAGCCCCAGCACCAGCAGGGCCAGCAGCCCCAGCACCAGCAGGGCCAGCAGCCCCAGCACCAGCAGACTCACCAGCTACGGGGGCAACAGCCCCAGGCTCACCAACAGCACCAGCAGTCCCAGAGTCATCAACAGCAGCTGGGCCACCAGCAGGGGCAACAGCACCAGAGCCAGCAGAGCCAACACGGATACGGCGAGTCCCGACAGGAGTACGAACAGCACCAGCCCGGCCAGTCCCAGCTCCGGGAGCGCGACCAACGGACCGACCGCTCACACCACACTTCGCGGCACGGATAACGACTACGCCGGACGGCGCGAGCATCGCTCCGAAATTATAACACCGACATCAGTGTGAACCCAGCCTGCTACTGCGAGCCGCGCATGTCCGCGTCGACCGGTGTCGACGATGTCGTCTCCTTCTCGGGCTGAATCGTGAACGGGCCGACCGCCAGCGTCTGGACCGTGATAGCGGCGACACGGAGGACGTAAGGACGACGCAGGGCGCAGCGGTACGGTGTACGCAAACAGGATACCGAGAGCCGGGGCCGAGAGCAATCCGACGCCGAAATTCGGCACGCGGTCGCCGTTTCTGGAGTGCCCAGTCCGGAGTCACTCGCTCAGGACTGGCCGGTCTTTACGTCCACGTCCTCGAAGCGGACGGTGACCGACTCGCCGTATCGGTCGCCGTTCGTCTCGTCGTGTCGCCGGAACGTCGGCGGGTCGACGGTTATCTCGATGTCGTAGGTGCCGTCCCCGGGCAGGTGGATGTTCTCGCCGTAGTGGTACAGGCCCGGATGCCAGAGCAGGTCCATGTCGACGGGTCCGACCTCCCCGTCGTCGTGGGCCGCGAGCGTCGCCGTGACGGACGCCTCGGGGACGAACCGACCGTCGGCCGCGTCGGCGACGGCCACTTCGAGGTGGCAGTTCTCCTCGCCGCTCGGCTCCGTCCACTCGAACTCGCCGTCGTCGGTCAGGTGGTAGAGCCCCTCGGCTTCCTCCTGTGCGAAGCCGACGATGTACTCCCCCGCTGTGACCATCTCGCCGGTGTGTGCGACCACCTCTATCATGTGTCGCAGCGAGCGCTGGTAGGCCTCCCCCTCGGCGGCGGCCAGCTCCTTCTGGCGCTCGTCGAACTCCTCGCTCGTCTCTTTGCGGGCTTGTTCGCTCATCGTTGACTGGTTCTTGGGGGAGCAGTCTGGAGAAGGGACGGGTGGCAATCGCAAGCGTCGCCCGGTCGGCCCGTGGCCACCGCCCCGCACTAACCCGGCTGTTGCCGGCAGCAGCTTGAACCCCCGTCCGGACGATTGACCCGTGCCTTCCGCAGTTATGAACGGACCTGACTCACCACCTGACCGACCGGCGGGGAGACACGACTCCCTGTGGCTAGCGACGGCCGAGACGACCGACTACGACGCCCTCGACGGCGGACTGCGGGTCGACACCGCCGTCGTCGGCGGCGGTATCGCCGGCGTCACGACCGCGGCGAAACTCGACGCCGCCGGACAGACCGTCGCCCTCCTCGAACGGGACCGCGTCCTGAACGGCGTCACCGGCCACACGACCGCGAAGCTGACCTCGCTCCACGGCCTCGTCTACGACCACCTCATCGACGGGTTCGGCGAAGCACAGGCCCGGCAGTACGCCGAGGCCAATCAGGCGGCCATCGAGGACGTGGCCGACACCGTCGAGGCCCGCGACATCGACTGCGGGTTCGGCCGGGCCCCGGCGTACACCTACGTCACGGCCGACGCGGACCGCCGACAGGTCCGCGCCGAGGTCGACGCCGCCCGTCAGTTGGACCTGCCGGTCTCCTACGTCGAGGAGACGGAACTCCCGTACGAGGTCAACGCAGCCGTCCGGTTCGACGACCAGGCGTATTTCCACCCGCGGAAATACCTGCTCGAACTGGCGCGAGGTGTCGCCGACGGCGACGGCCACGTCTTCGAGGAGACGACCGTCGACGACGTCGAGGACGGCTCGCCGTGTCAGGTCTCGACGGACCGCGGGACCGTTCGAGCCGACGACGTCGTCGTGGCGTCGCACTTCCCCGTCGAGGACGACGCGCTGTACTTCGCGCGGATGCGGCCCAAGCGCTCCTACGTCCTCGCGGTCGAACTCGCCACCGACCCGCCCGAGGGACTCTACTACGACCCGAACGAGCCCTACTTCTCCGTCCGACCGCACGCGACGGACTCGCTCGTTCTGCTCGGCGGACAGAACCACCGGACCGGCCACGCTGACAGCACCGAGCAGCGCTACCGGGACCTCGAACAGCAGGCCCGGGACCACTTCGACATCGAGTCCGTCGAGTACCGCTGGGCCACGCAGGACTACCGCTCGGTCGACAAGGTGCCCTTCGTCGGCCGGGCGGCGCCACAGGTCTCGAACGTCTACGTCGCCACGGGCTTTGGCGGCTGGGGGATGACCAACGGCACCGCTGCCGGGCGTCTGCTGGCCGACGAGATTCTGGGGCGCGACTCGCCGTGGAGCGACGTGTTCAAACCGAACCGGTTCAAGGCGCGGGCGTCGAAGTCGGAGTTCCTCTCGCACAACAGACACGCGATGAAACACTTCTTCTCCACCTATCTGGACAGCCAGCAGGCCCTCGACCGCGTCGCCCTCGACCCGGGCGAGGCCGGCGTCTTCGAGTCCGACGACGACCCGGTGGCTCTCTACCGTGACGACGACGGCGAGCTACACGCCCGCTCGGCGGTCTGTCCGCACATGGGCTGTCTGGTCTCGTGGAACGACGGCGAGCGCTCCTGGGACTGTCCGTGCCACGGCTCACGCTTCGACGTCGACGGCGACGTGCTCGATACGCCGGCCGTGGACGGCCTCGACGAGGTCTCCCTTCCCGGCGAGGACTGACGGCCGTCGAGACAGAACGCTGGGCCCCTCGATTAACGGAAAAGTAGTGGGCGTCGACCGCGTTTCGCAGGGCCCGCGTGTTCGGGTGCCCGTCGGTGTGCTACTCGGAATCCACGGCTCCTAGCCCCCCGGCATCGCAGACGCTGGGAGTGACTCTGGCCGTGGAAGTGACCCGCTCAGTACTGCTGGGACTGCTCGGACTGCTGCTCCGGTCGCTGCTGGAGCTGGAGCCCGCCCTGCTGCTGGGACTGTTGCTTACTCTGCTGGCTGGTCTGGGGCTGCTGCTGGGGCTGTTGCTGGAGCTGCTGCTGGGGCTGTTGCTGCCCGAACTGCTGACCCTGTGGCTGCTGAAGCTGTTGCTGTGGCTGCTGCTGGAGCTGCTGCTGCGGTTGCTGCTGGAACTGCTGTGGCTGCTGTTGCCCCATCTGCTGCTGTGGCTGTTGGGTCTGCTGGCCCATCTGCTGCTGGGGCTGTTGGGTCTGCTGGCCCATCTGCTGCTGTGGCTGCTGTTGCCCCATCTGCTGCTGTGGCTGCTGTTGCCCCATCTGCTGCTGTGGCTGCTGTTGCCCCATCTGCTGCTGTGGCTGCTGTTGCCCCATCTGCTGCTGGGGCTGTTGGGTCTGCTGGCCCTGCTGGGACGGCTGGAACTGCCCCGTCTGCGGGTCACGCTGGGGCATCTGGTGTGGCTGCTGGGGCTGCCCGTACGTCGGCTGGAGCTGGCTCGATATCTGCTCCGGCGTCACGCTCGGTGCGCCCTGCGGGCCGGCCTGTGTCGGCTGCTGCTGTGGGAGCCCGATCTGCTGGTGAATCTGGCTCTCCTGTTGCTCGCGCTGCTGTTCGTGCTGTGGCGCCTCCTGCACGAACTGTCCAGTCTGCGGGTCACGCGGCTGGAGCTCGGCCTGGATGGCCTTGTCCTCTCGGAAGGCCTCGCTCTGGCGCTGGTCCGGGCCCTGTGTGACGCCCTGGCCCTGCTGACCGAACTGCTGTGTCTGTTGTCGCTGCTGGCCTTGCTGTTGCTGCCCTTGCTGCTGATTTCCTTGGTAGCTCATGGTTCGAGTGGTGGGTTGCGGCGATGCAGCCCGGTAGGTGTCGCTCCGGGGTGGCCCACAGATAACGCGGTGCCACGCACTGTGCGGTGGGGTCGACTCCGGGCGCTCACCGCTAATCCCGTTCGGGGCAACGATTGGCCTTGATAAACCCGTTGCGACAGTTCACGGGTATATACGCCAACTACCGCCGTCAAGAAGGTGCTACTCGGCTGTTTTCGAATCGAGGCGTCGCGGTGTCCGTGCCCTCGTACCGGTCGTCGTCACCTACAACTCCGAGCGGACCGTCGCGAACGCGGCCGGGTGCGCTGGATACCGCAGAACACCGCTGTCCGGGCAAAAAATAGCGGCCGGAGCCGCTACCGAGCTGGGACTGGCGGTCGGGGTCGTCGGTAGGGCGGCTTACTGCGAGAACTGCTGGGCCGTCTGCCCGCCGGCGAACTGCTGGGTCTGCTGGCCGCCCTGTTGCTGGCTCATGCCGCGACTCTGTCCGGAGAGCTGTCGCGCCATCTGGGATGCCTGCGGAAGCACCGCGGCACACTCCTGGCAGTGCGAATGGGCGTGCTGGCCACACTCCTGTGCACAGGCCTGTGCAGCCCGCTCGAACGTCTGTACGAGATCCGAGGTGAAGCGAGAGGACCGCGGAGCGACCGCGAGCAGGGTCTCACCGATCTCGACGACGTCTTCGCAGAGCTTGATACACTCGACCATGTTCGGGTTCGCCTCCTCGATACACTTGTCGGCACACCAGCCACACACCTCGATGGCCTGTGCGACCCCCGAGAGGCTCTGGCGGTACTGCTGTGGGAGCTGACCGGCGTCCTGCTGCTGTGACTGACTCTGGTACCCCTGTTGTGCTGTCGAACTACCGCTGTACTGTGTCTGGGACATCGCAGTCGCTCGTTCACCGATGTAACGAATATAGGCGGCCGATTGTTCGTCGCCGTACAGTGGTACTACCGGCGATAACGCCCGGCTGGCTGGCACAAGGCACTCTATATTTAACAGCCACCGCGTCGCTCGGGGGTGGTACTCGCCGCTCGTTCCGGCGGTCATCCGTCGCCGAGCGCGGGTCCGGCGTGGTCACACCAGTGTCGGAACGAGCGAGTCGAAGACGTGCTTCTCGGCCTTCCGTAGGTGCTGGTGGAACGTCGGCGCCGCGATGTCCAGTGAGCTGGCCACTTCCCCGCCGGACAGCTCTCGGGGCCACTCGAAAAAGCCCGCGTAGTACGCCGCCCGCAGGACGGCCGACTGGCGGTCGGTCAACTGGTCGCTGAGCTCGAAGATGGGCGACGTGGACTGGGTCGCCCGCGTGGTCTGTTGTCGGGTGAGCATCTCTGCGCTGGGGTAGACACACTGGACGGTCTCGATGATGCCCCGGATGTCTGCGCTGGGGGGGAGCTCCAGCGTCATGTGGTACGTGCCGTCGTCGATACCGGCCTCTGCGAGCGCGCCACCGGCGTTCGCGAGCGCCGTGAGGACCGGCGGGTCCTCCAGCCGAGCCTCGAAGGTCGTCACGTCGGTGTCCTCCCAGTCGCGTATCGCGAACTCGTCCCAGTAGGCCAGCCGGTCGACGACGGTTTCGAGCAGTTCGACGCCGTCCCGCGTCACCGTCCCGTAGACGAGGTACTCGCCGTCCGTGACCGGAATCGCCTGGTCGAAAGACACCGTCCCCTCGACCGCGTCGAGCCCGAGCATCGAGTCGATATCCCCGATGTGGAAGCCGAGTCTGACGACCGTGTCGCTCATCAGCGCGCGCTTGCGCTCGACCGCGGCGATGGCGTGGCCGACGACCTCTCCCAGTTGCGTGATAACGGTCTGCTCGCGGCCACTGATGCCGTTCGGACGGTCCGAATAGACGTTCAAAACGCCGTAGACGGTCCCCTCGTGGGCTATCGGAATCGCGGCCGATGACCGGTAGCCGTACGACTCGGCGTGGTCACACCAGGGGCTGTACCGCGGGTCCGTCCGGATGTGCTGGCTGGTCTGTGTCTCGCCCGTCCGGAACGCGCGGCCGGTCGGTCCCTCGCTGTGTTCGCTCTCGGGGTCCACTGAGATACTGATGTCCTCGAGGTAGTTCTCGACGCCCGCCTCTGTGCGGACCTGCACCGTCTGGGTCCGATGGTCGGTGTCGCCGATCCAGGCGAACTCGTAGGAATCACTCGCGGCCAGGCGCTCACAGACCACCGACTCGATCTCCTCTCGGGTGGACTGGTCGATGACCGCGTCGGTTATCTCGCGGACGACCTCCTGGAGGTTGATAAGCGCGGCCAGTAGCTTGCGCTGGCGGACCAGTATCTGCTCGTCGGTCCGGCGCGCGATGGCCGAGGCCAGGATGTTCGCGGCGGACTGGACGAAGTTCACGTCCTGTTCGCTAAAGGGCTTCGCCTCGGTATCGTGGGTGCCCAGAATACCCCACGGCTCCGCCGCCGTCCCGATGATGACGCTGATGCCGCTGTACACGTCGTGGTCCGTGAGCAAGTCGGGGCCACTGAATCGCGTCTCGGCGGCGAGGTCTCGCACTACGACCGGTTCGTCGGTCGACAGCGTGTAGGCCGCCTGCGAGTCGTTGTCGGTCGCCGACACCGTCGCGGTGCCGACGAGCCCGTCGTCCCAGCCGACGCCCTCCCGGAGTAACAGCTCCTCGCCGTCTTCACCGAGGTCGAGGACTTTGCAGTACTCGTTACCCAGGGTCTCGGCGACCTGTGAACAGGTCGTCCGCATCAGCGCCTCGACTCCCCGGTCTTCGAGCGCGCTCTGGCCGAGTTCGGTGATGACCCCCTGCTGGCGGATGCGCTGCTGGAGGGCACCGTCGGTCGACTCGTCCCCGTTCGCCGTGTTCGGGCGCCACCAGACGCGGCCTCTCGCCCCGACTTTCTTCGTCTCGAGCAGGCCGTTGTCTGTGAGTTTCGTGAGCCGCTCGTACGTGCTCCGCCGTGAGACCGACAGCTCGGCCGCGATTTCGTTCGTCGTGTACGGCTCGCCCCCCTCGATGACGGCGAGTGTCTCCCGTAGCCCATCGGTCACTCTCCCTGCACTCATATCAGTACCGTATCCTGTCTGCAGCTATGAACGTTCCGTTGTCGGAGGGTCGCTGCCCGGCAACTGCGCTCCGTATGGGCTTTTCGGCCGTTTCGTGCACGCGCGCTGGCCGCTCTCGACGGTGTCGAACCTATTGGTTTAGGGCAAGCGCCTTACCGCACTGTCCTGCTCTTGTCCAATCGGGACGGCCCGACAGAACCTATGAACTCACCAGACATTTCCCACCTCGACGAGACGGCACGCCACAGACTCCTGGCCGACGACCAGCGTCGGTTCGTCATCGCGTCGCTGCGGGTGGTCCCCTGCGGGAACGAGACGACACTGGACGAACTGGCGACTACCCTCGACGGGATGGCGCAGCGGGAGGCTGTGCCGGACGCCGGCTACCGACAGAACCTCCGCTGTCGCCTCCACCACGTCCACCTCCCGATGCTGGACGACGCGGGAGTCATCGACTACGATTCCCGGACGAAACAGATCAGGCTCGGCGCTCGGGGCACCGCGACGGCCCTGGCAGAGTCCTGGTAACCCTCGCTCCTCGCAACAGTCGCGGTTTTCGACGGGCTCTCACAGCCCGCCGCCGAGACCTCTCAGTCGTCGGTCCCCGTGCCACCGTCGGACTGCTGGTTCGACGAGGCTCGCCGTCCGCTGGCCGGCTCACCGCCGTCGGTCTGCTGTTGCTGTGGCTCCGGGGCCGCCGAGGAGACGTTCCCCATCCACTGGTCGATGTTGTTGGAGACGTAGTTGTGCGCGCCCCAGCCGACGGCGATACCGACGCCGAGCGCGATGGCCGCGGCGAGCCCCCAGGCCAGCGCCCGGGCGAACAGGTAGAGGATAGCCACGTCGATGCCCATCGTGTCGAGGCCGATGACGATGGCCGTAAAGTAGAGGAACATCCGGGTCCCGGTCGCGAACCACGTCGTGTAGTCCGTCTGGGTGGCCGCCCGGGTCCGCATGATGGCGTCGCCGATGAAATCCGCGACGACGAAGCCGCCGATGATGACCGCCAGACCGGCGATGAAGGCCGGGATGTAGGAGACGACCGTCTGAATCCACGCCGAGAGCGTCTGGATGGCCAGGACGTTGGCGGCCGCGAGGATGGCGATGGCGTAGACGAACCACTTGGTTATCACGCCGAAGGTCCGCGAGACCGCGCTCTCGGAGCCGCCCATCAGCCGGCCGAGAGGTGTTTCGAGGACCATTCTGTCGAGTTCGATTCTGTCCGTGAGTCCGCTCACGAGCTTCGCCGCTGCGACGCCGAGCACCCACCCGATGAGGAGGATGACCACCGCCGCGGCGAGCCGCGGGAGGAAGCCGACGAACTGTGCGACCGTCTGTTCGAGGAACTCTGGTATCTCTAACTGGAGTACCTGTGACGTTGATACTGTCATCTGCGATGGACGTTGTCGCGCCGGCGGCTAAACGGGTGAGTTTGCAGACGCAAGGCAGACGGTGACACCGCAGTTGTCGCTGCGGTGGGGGTCAGATACCTCGCTCGTCGCTCGCGATCGCCCGCGCCGAGACGTAGGTCAACACGGCGAGCAAGAGCAGCGGAAACAGCGTCAGGAAGTGCATCAACACGAACATCCCGGGGTCCCAGTTCCAGGGGCGAATCACGGCGTACAGCCCGACGAAAAACAGCAGTATCCCCATCGGGATGATGTTGACAGTCACGTCGAGTAAGGTGTCGAACGTGGCCCAGTCCCGCTGGTCGGAGCTCTCGGCAGTGACGGGTTCGTCGGCCATACAGATTCTACGGGTCCCCCGGCGAAAAGTCTTCTTCACTGATAGCTCCGCCGGGGACGCATCTGCCGAACGCTTTTCGGGGGGCCGGTCGATGCTCCGATATGGAGGTTCCCCCACTGGCGAGCGTCGAGGGCGCGTACTGGTATCTCATCACCCTCATCCTCGTGCTGGCGCTCGTCTCGGGCGTCTACCTCGTCTTCGCCATTCTGGGCTATCTCCCGGACCCGACTCGGCTCATCTGGCTCGCCGCGCCGTGACGTGGCCCCCTACAGCGACTGGTCGCCGTCAGTCTCGCCCTCCTCGACCTCGTCCTGCAGCGACCCCCCGCGGTCGCTGTAGTCGGCGCGGCCGACGGCTCGGTCACCGACCATATTGAGAACGGACTGGTGGACCTCCTCGGCCGATTCGTACCGGACTTCGCCGCTGCTCTCGGACTGTTCGGAGAGGACGCTATCGAGCGTCTCGGAGCCGTCGGCCAGCTCCAGCTCCGCCTGGCCGTACTCTTCGAGCAACTGCTCCAGCGTCGTCGGATAGTCGTGGTCACGTAGCTGGTCCATCAGCCCGCCGAACTCGACGCCCTGTTCACGCGAGTCGCCGCCTGTCTGGTCGTTCGTCATACGGCGCAGTACTGTCACCAGCCCAATGGGTGTTGTGCAGGCACACTCAGTTCTCGCCCCGTACCGGGGCCTCTTCCTCGACCCGGTCGCCCGCTGCAGTCTGCTCGTCCACGTCGCTCGGCCGCCTCACGGAGTCGCTGCCGGCCTCCTCACCCCAGCGTCGCTGGAGCGCGTACGCGACGGCGACCGCCGCGAGCAGGCCGACGAACAGCCACAGTTTCGACCGGCCGCCGTCGTCTGTCTGTCGCCGCTCCTCGCCGTGGTCGTCCTCCGTCTCCTCGCGCGCGACGGAAGCAGACTCCGCTTCGAGGGCCTCGCGGACGGCCTCCCTGACCGGTTCCTGCAGCAGCTCCCTCACGAGCCACTGGCCGCGCTCGACCGCCGAATCCGTCCGCAGTGATGCGTTCATACAGTCGGCCAGAGGCGAGCGACGCCCGAAGCGATTTGGCCTGTATTTACAAGGCGGCGAACGCCCTCGGCGGCCGACCGAGCCGCCTCGATGTCGGCCGGAAACCGAGTAGGCGTTTCCTACCGCCGGCCGTGAACCCGTCAGGCGGCCAGTTGCGGGCAGCACAACACATAAGTAGGCATTAGCAGTAACGTGTTGGCGTGATGCAATATAGCGTGGACCACGAGTACGCGACCGCTCCCGGCCGCCGATGAGCGACGCGGACCGGGTGGCGGTCCCTCGGCAGTCGGCCTGTTCCTGTAAAATCGGCCGGACGGCGGAGACGTACGGCATCGAGGGACTCGACGACCGGCTGCTGACGGACCGCGAGGACGGCGCGAGCCTCCGCCGTCTCGAAACCGTCGTCAACGAGGCCGTTCTGCGGGCGGCGCTGCGAGGGGCCGACATCGACTACGTGCGTGACGTGTCGGCCATCTACCGGAAACTCACCGACGACGACACGAGCGCGGGCGTCCGGACGGAGACGGAGGCCTGGCTGTCGCGGACCGGCGTCGACCCCGACGAACTCCGCGGGGACTTCGTCTCCTACCAGACAGTCCGCACGCACCTCCGAAGCTGTCTCGACGTCGACACCACCCGGGAGCGCTCGCTCTCCGTCGAGGACGCCGAAGGGACCATCGAGTGGGCCCGGTCCCGGAGCAGCGGCATCGTCGAGCGGACCATCGAACGGCTCCGTGACACCGACGGGTTCCACAGCGGCTCCGTCGACGTGACCCACGTCATCCGGGTCTCCTGTGCCGACTGCGGGGCCAGCTACCCCGTCGAGACGTTTCTCGAACGTGGCGGCTGCGACTGTGACACCGATGGTTGAGACCGGCTGCGGGACCGATACCGAGTTACGTCCTCGCGGGGAACGGGTTGAATAATGACGGAGCGAGACGGAACCATGACGGTCGCCGTCGAGAATCTCGGCGGTATCGACTCTTCGACGGTGTCGCTGGCCGACGGCGTCTCCGTGCTGACGGGCCGGAACGCCACCAACCGAACGTCTCTGCTACGGGCCATCGGCGCCGCCCTCGGAGGGTCGACGGGTGCGCTCAAAGCCGACGCCGACGCGGGGTCGGTGACGCTCTCGGTCGACGGGTCGCGGTACACGCGCACCTTCGAGCGCGACGGCGGGCGGGTCCGCGTCGACGGCGACCCCTACACGACGTCGTCGACGCTCGTCGACCAGTACGCCTGCCTGCTGGCTAACAACCCCGCCCGGCGGGCGGTCGCGCGGGGCGACGCCGAGGCGCTTCGCTCGTACATCATGGCGCCCGTCGACACCGACGCGCTGGAGGCGAGGATTCGGCGGACCCGGGCGACCATCGAGTCGCTCCGGGAGGAGCGTGCGGCCGCCGAGCGCCAGCGCGAGCGGAAGCCGGAGCTCGAAGCCCGGCTGGCCGACCACCGGGCGGCACTCGCCGAGGTGCGCGAGTCACTGGAGGCCGTCCGCGGGTCGGTCGCCGCCTTCGAGGCGGACGTCGACGACGCGGAGGCGGCCCAGGCGGTTGTCGACGACTTGCGAGACGCCCGCGAGACGTACGAGCGCGTCCGCAACCAGCTGGAGACACAGCGGGACGCGCTCGCCTCCCTGCGTGCGGAACGCGACGAGGTGCGGGCCGAACTGGACGACCTCGCGGTCCCCGACGTCGACCGGAGTCGCCTCGAAGCCGAGATAGAGCGCCTGAAGCGGCGCGAACGCGACATAGAGACCACGGTCAACAGCCTCCTCTCCATCGTCGAGTTCAACGAGCGACTGACCGACCGGGGGGAGCTACCGGCCGGTGGCGACGGCGAGGTCACCGACGCGCTCGACCCGACGGGGGAGACCGTCGAGTGCTGGACCTGTGGGACGACTGTCGAGCGGGGGGCCATCGACGAGCGCCTCGACGACCTCAGAGACGTCATCGACGAGAAGCGGACCGAACGGAACGAACTCCGCTCGAAGCGGGAGGACCGGCGAGCGGACCTGGCCGACGTCCGAGAGGTAGTCGACCGGCGGCAGGCGCTGGAAGCCGAGGTGGGCGACATCGAGGCGGAAATCGAGGAGCGCGAGGCGACTGTCGAGGAGCTAGAGGCCCGCACCGAGACGCTCCAGTCCCGCATCGACGAGCTCGAAGCCGAGGCGGAGGCGTCCGACGAACTCCGCGACAGCGACCTGCTGGAGCAGTACCAGCGCCGCTCGGAACTGGCCTACGAACGGGGCCAGCTCGAAGAGCAGATCGAGTCAGTCGAGGCCGAACTCGACGACGTGCGCGAGGCCGAATCCCGAATCGAGGAGATCGAATCGCGCCTCGACGAGCGCGAGGCGGAGCTGGCGGCCGCCCGCACCCGCATCGAGGAACTGGAACGGTCGGCCGTCGAGACGTTCAACGACCACATGGAGACGGTGCGGGCCACGTTGGGGTACGAGAACGTCGAACGGGTGTGGATCGAGCGGGCGGTCCGGGACGACGACGACGCTGACAGCGAGTTCCGCCTCCACGTCGTCAGAGCGACCGAGGCGGAGGTCGTCTACGAGGACACCGTCGACCACCTCTCCGAGTCCGAGCGCGAAGTCATCGGGCTGGTCGTCGCTCTGGCGGGCTATCTCGTCCACGACGTCCACGAGACGGTGCCGTTCATGCTGCTGGACTCGCTGGAGGCCATCGACGCCGACCGCATCGCCGCTCTGGTCGAGTATTTCGCGGCGTTCGTCCCACATCTCGTCGTTGCGCTCCTGCCGGAAGACGCGCAGGCGCTCCCGGGCGAGTACGAGCGCATCCGGATGGGTCAGGCTCCCGCCTGACCGGCAGCCGACGCCCCGTGAGACGCACTCTGGCATCCGTCGAACGCGACGGTACGCTCGGCCTATCGGGAGAGATATCAGACTAACGTATATCTAGAGAATCTGTCCTTCGCTGCAATCCGCCCGGTCGATTCGAACCGAGACGGCGGTCGGACTCGCCAACAGGTCGTCGCTTGTGCCACCGTAACCCAGGGAACGGTGTACCCCCGATTCAAATAGGTGGCAGCGCAAAGACGGGTGTGACTTCCGAGCAGATAACTGCTGCCGACGTCATCAACTGGGATTCGCTCGGGGAGCTGTCCCGTTCGTTCGAGCGACGCGAGCTAGTGTCTCGGCCGGACCTCGGCGCTCGGAACGAGCGTGTGCCCGAACTCGGTGCGGACGAGTACAGTCGCTCGAAGCGTACGCTCCGGTACGTTCAGGACTCAGTTGAAATATTAGAATATATATATTTGGGCTGTCGTCACCGCTGGCTAACCACTCTTATCGCGCCTCTCCACCGACGGGTCGGCCGGGCGGAGCACCTGTCGCCCGCCCACCGTCCGGTGACGTGGTCGTGTTCGCCCGGCACACGACCACAGTACGTTATTTGAGACAGGCTTATAGGTCAAAGATAGAAAATTACGTGCATGACTGTGGGTGACTCGCCGACCGGCCGCCGCGCGCTCCTCGCCGCGGTGCCCACTGCTCTCTGTGGCCTGAGCGGCTGTGCGGGCGTTCTCGGAGGCTCCCCGTCAGTTTCGCTGCTCGTCGCGGGGAGTCTGAACAACGCCGTCGAAAACGGCCTCCGGTCGGCGGTCGACGCGCGCCTCCAGCCGGAGGCGTACGGCTCCGCCGTGGTGGCCCGACTGGTCGCCGACGGGCGGAAAGACCCCGACATCGTCTCCCTCGCGGACGTTGCCCTGTTCGACGCGCTGCTCTCGGCCGAGTGGGTCGCCGAGTTCGCCACGAACGCGTTGGTCGTCGTCTACAACCCCGAGACTGCGGCCGGGGAGCGACTCGCGAACGGTGCGCCGTGGTACGACGTGCTGCTGGAGGACGACACCTCGCTGGGCCGGACCGACCCGGACCTGGACCCGCTTGGCTACCGGACGCTGTTCTGTCTCGACCTGGCGACCGACTACTACGGAACGGACTTGGACCTCAGGGAGGCCATCCCGGGGCCCGACCAGCGCTACCCGGAGACCCAGCTCGTCAGCCAGTTCGAGACCGGCGCTATCGACGCCGCCGTCGTGTACCGCAACATGGCCACGGAACGGGGCTACGACTACGTGGACCTCCCGGCCGAAATCGACCTGAGCGACCCCACACTGACCGAACGTTACGGGGCGACCAGCTACGAACTGCCCGACGGGACCGTCGTCTCGGGCGACGTCATCAGCTACGGCTCGACGCTGCGACACGAGTCACAGCGGACCCGCGAGGTCTTCGAGGCGCACATCACGGGCGAGTACCTGACCGAGTTCGGCTTTACCGTCCCCGACGACTACCCCCGCTACACTGGCAATGTCCCGGAATCGATCACGAACTGAGGCGGTCGTCGGGCGGTTCGACTGGCTCTCCGTGTCGTTCGTCCTCGGCGGCTTGCTCCTGTGTTACTACCTCGTGCCGCTGCTCTCGCTGGTCCTCAGCCAGCCACCGGGAACCGTCGTCCGGCGGCTGGGGTCACCGACCGTCCGCTCCGCGGCGGCGACGTCGCTGACTACCTCGCTGCTCAGCACGGCGTTAGCCACCGTCTTCGGGCTCGGACTCGCGTACTGGCTGGCCCGCACGGAGGGCCTGCTGCAGACAGTCCTGACCTCGCTGGTCGTCCTCCCGCTCGTCCTGCCACCGGTCGTCAGCGGGATGCTGTTGCTGACGGTCGTCGGGCGGGGGACACTGCTCGGTCAGCTCGCGGCCGCGAACGGCCTTCGGTTGACCGGCTCGCTCGTCGGCGTCGTCCTCGCGCAGACGTTTGTCGCCTCACCGTTCGTCGTTATCACGGCCAAAGCGGCCTTCGAGAGCGTCGACCGCAGCCTCGAAGACGCCGCGCGCACGCTCGGACAGGACCGACTCGCGACCTTCCGGCGGGTGACGCTGCCGCTGGCCTGGCCGGGCATCCTGGCCGGCATCACGCTCGCGTTCGCCCGCGCCATCGGGGAGTTCGGTGCGACGATCATGCTCGCGTTCTACCCGCGGACGCTGCCGGTCCAGATATGGGTCTCCTTCCAGTCGCTCGGGGTGGAGAACGCGTTCACGGTGGCGGTCATCCTCGTCGGCGTCGCCGTGGCGACGCTCGTCGTGCTCAACGCGCTGGGGACGAACCCACTGGAGTGACGGCCGGCTCAGACGCGCGGCTGGTCGACGACGCAGTCCCCACATCGGGGACAGAGCAGCCGGCGGCGCGGGGTGGTGTCGTCGCCGATCCAGTCGCCGTCGAGGGGGCTCTCGTGGTCACAGGTCGGGCAGAACAGCCGGGCCTTGGCGGGGCGTTGCTCGGACGTGGGCGGGTGTTTGAGGGTCATCTCTTGGGGGAGTAGGTGTGGCCGAGGGCGGCACAGCAGACGTTCAGGAGGACGAGTCCGACGACCAGCAGCGGCGCTGCGGTGACCGCACCGGACACCAGCGCGGCGGCGATGACCAGGGGAAGCGGGATACTCGCCCAGAAGGCCGCGCCACAGAGCGCCGTCCGGCAGCGGTCGATCACTGCCGTGACGTGGCTCTTGCGGGCGGGCAATCGGGGGTTGGAGGGGTCGAGCGTGGACATGGGTGGATCGCTTGTTCTACCCATGTTCCCCCACCCCCATATAAACGGCAGACCCCTAGCACGGATTCGCGTTTGTTCACCCGATACAGCGTCTTTCACCCCATTTTACTGCAACTTTTCGCGCGCTGAAACTCTTCGAGAACCGTCGAGAAATTTTAAAACCGTCTCTGAGGCCGTAACTTCCACTCCCTAACGGTCAACGACATGCGGTTTTGCGTCCGCGTCACCGAGGCGGTTCCCGTCGCCCCGGCGCAGGACGACCGCCAGCACGACGACTAACTGACGAGAAATGCCGGCCTCCGAGCCGACAACGGCACGGGTTGTGGAGCCACGTCCCACACGAGAACCAGTCAGACAGGCTCCGCTTCCATTCAATCGTAAAACCAATTTGCGACCGTCTACATTCCAACTACGTAGAGGTTAACTTTAGAGTATGCAGTTACTACAGTCGAATACGTTCCTTGTACTACCGACTAACTATTATAGATGGGGACGAGCCTACGGTACGTAACACGCCCGACAATGTCCCGAACAAACCGACCTGTCCACCTGACAGCCCTCGACAGTGCCGATGATTGAGCGGCTCCGCTCGCTGTTGCCCCGCACACCGACTGTCGTCCACGAGTGCCGGCAATGCGGGCGGACCGTCGAGGAGAGCACCGACAGCTGCCCGGCCTGTGGGGCTCGCAACATCGCGAGCTACGCGGTGGAATAACGAGCTGTGGGAGTTCTGCGCCGCTGCGGTGGCCTCTCGCACCGTATTGGATGGATTTATTTCGGCCCACTCGGAAGAGGGCCCCATGTCCGGGCGACAGACGCGGCGACGGTATCTCGCGACGCTGGGGGTGGCTGGAGCGGTCGGGATAGCCGGCTGTTCCAACGACTCAGACAACCGAACCCCCACCGGTGACCCCTCCATCCCCGCCGATATCGGTCGCTGGGCGACGTTCGGATACGACGCCGCAAACACCGGCTCGGCGCCCCAGGAGACGGGGCCGACGACGAACGTCATCGTCCAGTGGCAGTTCCCCACCGGGAAACAGGTGTTTAGCTCCCCGACGGTCGTCGACGGGAGCCTCTACGTCGGCAGCAACGACGCGAACGTCTACTGCCTCTCGGCCGTCACGGGCGCCGAACAGTGGCGCTTCACGACCGACGACCTCGTCCGGTCCTCGCCGACGGTGGCCGACGGGACCGTCTACGTCGGGAGCTACGACGGCTACCTCTACGCGCTCTCGACCGGCAGCGGCGAGCTGGAGTGGAAGTTCGAGGCCGGCGCGTCGGGGAACCCGCTGGTGAGCGGCTACCCGTTCGCCGCCGCCCCGACGGTCGTCGACGACACCGTGTACGTCGGGAGCAGCGACGACAGCGTGTACGCGCTCGACGCGGAGAACGGCGACGAACAGTGGTCCTTCGAGACCGGCGGGCAGGTCCGGACGACGCCGGCGGTGGCCGACGGGACCGTCTACGTCGGCAGCGGTGACGACACGGTGTACGCCCTGTCGGCGGCCGACGGGGCCGAGCAGTGGGCCTTCGACACCGGGAACTCGGTCGACGCCTCGCCGGCGGCGTCCGGCGGCTCCGTCTACGTCGGCACCAGCGGCGGGGACGTGCTCTCCCTGTCGGCGGCCGACGGGAGCGTCCAGTGGCGAAGCGAGCGCGGCGGCGAGGTCGTCGCCTCGCCCGCGGTGGCCGAGGAGGCCGTCTTCGTCGGGAACACGGACGGCAGCGTCAGCGCGCTGTCGACGGCCGACGGCGGCGAGCAGTGGACGTTCGAGACTGACGGCGCCGTCCGGTCGCCGCCGTCGGTCGCCGGCGGCAACGTCTACGTCGGCAGCGACGACAACACGCTGTACATCCTCTCGACCGGCGACGGGCTCGTCCAGTGGGAGCTCGCGACCGACGGGTCGGTCGAGGCCTCGCCCGCGATCGCGGACGGCGTCGTCTTCACCGCCAGCGCGGACGGCAGCGTCTACGGGCTGACCTCGCCGTAGTGTCGCCCTCGACACCGCCGGTTCTCAGTCCACGCCGCTCGCGGTCGGCTCCGGCAGACTCGGCAGCGTCGTTCCCTGGGTCGACACCGCCGCTGTGGCGCTGACGACGCCGGCGTGGAGCGCGTCCGCGTCGTCAGCGCCCGCGTCGGTGGCCGCCAGCACCCCGGCGAGCAGGGCGTCGCCGGCCCCGACGGTGTCGACGACCTCACAGTCGATTGCGGGCTCGTGGACGACCCCGTCGGCCGAGACGAGGACGGCTCCCTCGGGGCCGAGCGACGCGAGGACTCGGTCGAACCGGTCACCGCGGAGTTCCCGCGCCGCCTCGATGGCGGACTCGACGCCGGTTATCTCCCGCCCCGTGGCCGCTTCGAGCTCCGTGACGTTCGGTTTACAGAGCTCGAACTCGGCGTCTAACTCCCGGAGGAGGGGGCCGTCGACGTCGACGACGGTCTCCCACGGGCCGGCCCGCGCGAGCCGGTCGATGGCGTCGCTGTCGAGGCCGGGCGGGAGGCTGCCGGCGACGACGACCGTCCCGGGCGAGCGCGTCCGGAGCTTCTCGACGACGGCGTCGACGTCGGCCGGGGACACCTGCGGCCCGGCCTGGTTGAGCTTGTACTCGTCGTCCGCCGCGAGGACGGTGGTGTTCATTCGGGTCACCCCCTCGATGTCGACGAACGCCGTCGCGATACCGGCCGATTCGAGCCGCTCGGCGACGTGGCGGCCGACGAACCCGCCGAGGACCCCGGTCGCCACGGTCTCGGTCCCCATCGCGGTGAGATACTTCGAGACGTTGATACCCTTCCCGCCGGGGTCGAACCGCGCGTCCTCGACGCGGATGACCTCGTCCGGCGCGAGCGGGCCGTCGACCCGCATGGTCTGGTCGACCGCTGGGTTCAGCGTGACGGTCCCAATCACCGCTGGACCACCCGCTTGGTCCGCGTGAGCCGCGTGATTGACTCCTGGACGCCCTGTCCACCGATACCGCCGAGCCGGTCGCGCTCGACGCTGACCGCGCCGGCCGCGTCGGGGCCGTGCACACGGACCGTCCCGGCGTCGATGGCCGCGGCGACGTCCATCGCCCGGCTGTGGCTGTCGGTGAAGACGGTCGCTGCGAGTGCGGGGCCGGTGCTGTCCGCGATACGCAGGGCGTCCGACTGGGAGCCGAAGGCGGTGACCGGAACCACGGGACCGAGCTGTTCCTCGCGGCGCAGCGCCGCGTCGGCGGGTACGTCCGAGACCAGCGTCGGCTCGACGGTCAGCCCGTCGGCCTCGCCGCCCCGGACCAGCTCCGCGCCCCTCGCCACGGCGTCCCGGAGCCGACTCGTCAGGCGCTGGACGTGCTCCTCGTCGCGCAGCGGTGCGACCGACGTGGCCTCGTCGAACAGGTCGCCGGCGGTCCAGCTCGCCAGCTCCTCGGCGATGCGGTCGACGAGCTCGGCCCGGACGGAGTCGTGGACGAGAACGTGGCTGGCACCGGCGAGTCGCCGGTCGACGCCGCTCGGGCCGTCGCCAGCGATGGTCGCCGCGGCCGCGTCGAGGTCGGCGTCCGGGAACACGAGCGCCGTCGCCGTCCCGCCCAGCTGCAGATCGAACCGCGTGACGCCGGGGTGGCCGGTCGCGCCCGGCGCGGCGGTCGACCGGGAGTCGATGACCGCGGCCACGTCGTTTGTGGCGGTCTCGCTGCCCTTCGCGACGACGTAGACGCTGGGGACGAAGCTGCACGCCCCCGCCGGGAGGTGGGGGTCGACTATCTCGGCGAGTTTCGAAACGGTGACCGACGCCGTGGTCGGCGGGTTCAACAGCACGCTGTTGCCGGCCGCGATGGCGGGGGCGACCTGCAGGGCCGCGGTGGCGAGGGGCGCACGGGCCGCCGGGCGACAGCGGACGACGCCCAGCGGCGCCGCCCTGACGAGCGAGTTGTCGCCGGTCCGCTCGACCGTCGTCCAGGTCCGGTACTCGCCGGTCAGCGACCGCAGCTCACCGGCGACCCGGTCGAACTGCTCGGCCGCGCTCTCCACCTCGGTCCGCGCGCTCGCTATCGGCGTCCCCGATTCGCGGACGACGCTCTCAGCGAGTTCGGCCCTGCGCTCCCGGACACCGGTCGCGATAGCTTCACACCACTCCGCCCGTCTGAGCGCCGGCGTCTCCCGGAGCGTCGGCATCACCGCCGAGGCGGACTCGACCGCGTCCGAGAGCGTCCCGTCGTCGGCCGTCTCGACCGTCGCCAGGACGTCGCCGGTGGCGCGGTCGGTCACCTCGACGCCCTCACCGGTGGCCCGGGACTCGCCGGCCACGGACGGGCTGACGTGGGCGCCCGTCTGCTCGGAGACCATGGCGTTACTCCTCCAGCACCGCGTCGACTGCGGCCTCCTCGAAGACGACGTCCTCTAGCTTATCGAGGATGTCGACGGGGTCCTCGCGCTGCCAGACGTTCCGGCCGACGGCGAGGCCCGAGACGCCCACGTCCATACAGTCCGCGACGAGTTCGAGAAAGTCGCGGTCGGAGGTCTTCGAGCCGCCCGACAGCAGCACGCGGTTGTCCGCGGCCGCGTCGACGGCGTGGGCCATCGCGTCCTTGCTGCGGGGGTACTTGACCTTCGTGAAGTCCGCGCCCAGTTCGAGGCCGAGCCGGGCGGCGTAGGCGATGATGGACTCGCTGCGGTGGGACTTGACGGCCTGCCCGCGCGGGTACGACCACATCGCGATGGGCAGGTCGTGGTCGCGGGCGGCCTCCTGGACCGGCCGGAAGTCCTCGAACATGTCCGTCTCGCGGTTGACGCCCGGGTAGATGGTGTAGCCGATGGCGTCGGCGCCCAGTTCGGCGGCGTAGTCGACTGTCCAGTTCTTCGGGGAGTAGGGGTCGCCCATCCAGAGGTCGGAGCTGCCGTTGAGCTTGGCGAGGAGATTCACGTCGTCCTCGTAGCTCGGGTAGTAGGTCTCGGCGAGCCCCTTCCCGACCGCGAGCGCCGTGACGGCGTCGTGGGTCGCCATCTCGAACACTTCTCGGGGGTCGAGGCGCTCCTCGACGCCCGCGAACTGTTTCGGCCCGTGTTCGAGCCCGTGGTCGTGAGCGAGTACCAGCGTCTTGTCGTTGCGAACGAGCGGTGAGTCGGTGAAATCGTGCATTAGTGTCTGTGTTGAGTGTCTGCGTGGTCAGCGGGCTGTGCCTGTCGGGTGCGGTCGGCGGGCTGTGCGTGTCGGGCGACGACCGGGCGTCAAGTTCGGCGGCGAACTCAGCTCAGCAGGCGCTTCAGTCGGGCGACGAGGCTCTTCGAGCGGTCGCCGCCGCGGCGCGCGTCCGGAGAGCCGCTGTCGTGGTCCGCGTCGTCGGCCTCGTCAGTACCGACCGTCGTTTCGGTGTCGGCGTCGCCGCCGGCGGCGCCCTCGGCCTCGTCCATGAGGGCCTCGACGTCGTTGACGGCGTCCTTGATAGTCCCCTTGACGAGCGGGGTATCCTCGAAGCGGTCGCGGTTGACCGAGGTGTCGGCCGCGATGATGGCGGCGTCGGCGGCCGCGATATCGTCGGCGGTGAGCTCGTTCTCAGCGCCCATCGCGCCCTGAATCTCGACTTCGATGTCGTGGCCGCGTTTTTCGGCTTCCTGTTCTAGGTTTTCGGCGCCCATCTGACTGTGTGCGATACCGGTCGGACAGGCGGTGACTGCGACGAATTTCATTGGATTGTCTCGTGTAGTTCGCTGCGCGTTGCGACACGGAGCGCGCTCTCGGCGCGCTCGCGTGCGGCGCTGTGCTCGGTCTCGCTCACGGCGACTTTCACGTCGGGGATGGTGACGGCGCTCATGCTGAGCTCGTCCAGCCCGAGGCCGACGAGCAGCTCGGTCACGTCGGGGTTGCCGGCCATCTCGCCGCACATCCCGACCCAGGCGTCGTGCTCGTGGGCCTGCTCGACGGTCCGGGCGATGGCCCGCACCACGCCGGGGTGTGTCGGGTCGTGGAGGTGGCCCACGCGCTCGTTCTCCCGGTCGGCGGCCATCACGTACTGCGTGAGGTCGTTCGTGCCGATCGAGAGGAAGTCGACCCGCTTTGCGAACTCGTCGGCCATGAAGACGGCGCTCGGCGTCTCGACCATCACGCCCAGCGACGGGCGCTCGTAGTCGACGCCCCGCTCGTCGAGGTCGGCCTCGGCGTCGTCGACGGCGGCGATGGCGGCCTCCAGCTCGTCGACCGTGGCGACCAGCGGGAACATCACGTCGAGCTCGCCCGCGCCGTCGGCGGCGGCTCGCAGCAGCGCCCGGAGCTGCGTGGCAAACAGGTCCGAGTCGGGGTCGAGCGACCGGCGGATGCCCCGCTCGCCGAGGAACGGGTTCTCCTCGTCGGGGAGGTTCAGATACGGTATCCGCTTGTCGCCGCCGATGTCGAGCGTGCGGACGACGACACGGCCCTCGGGGAACGTATCCAGCGCGTCGCGGACGGCCTCGTACTGTTCGTCCTCCTCAGGCGGTGACTGTCGGTCGAGAAAGAGGAACTCGGTCCGGTAGAGCCCGACGCCGTCCGCGCCCCGGGCCGCCGCCGGCTCCAGCTCCTCGGGCCGGCCGACGTTCGCGGCGACCTCTATCTCCCGGCCGTCGCTCGTCGCGACGGACTCCTCGACCACGTCGGCACCGTCGTCGGCCCGCGCGGCCTCGCGCTCGGCCTCGTCGGGGTCGACCAGCAGCTCGCCCGCGTCGCCGTCGACGACGACTTCGGTGCCCTTCTCCACGTCGTTCAGGGCCTCGCCCAGTCCGACGACCGCCGGCAGCGCGAGCGACCGGGCGAAGATGGCCGCGTGCGAGGTGCGCCCCCCGGTCACCGTCGCGAAGCCGGCAACCGTCTCCGGGTCCAGCTGGGCCGTGTCGCTGGGGGTGAGCCGCTCGGCGAGGACGACGCTGCCCTCGGGCAGGTCGGCGAGGTCGACGCGCTCGCCGCCGGTCAGCAGCCGCAGCAGGCGGTCACGCACGTCCCGCAGATCGTCGGCGCGTTCGGCCATCCGGCCCTCCATCCCCTCGAACTGCTCGATGTGGCCGCCGAAGGCGTCGTCCACGGCCAGCGCCGCGGGCCGACCGTCCTCGATGCTCGCCTCGACGGCGTCTTTGATGGTCGGGTCTTTCAGGAACTGGATGTGTGCGTCGAAGATGGCGGCCTCGTCCTCGCCCACGCGCTCGGCGGTGGCGTCGCGCTCGCGTTCCAGTTCGGCGCGGGCGGTCTCGACGGCGTCGGCGAAGCGGTCGCGTTCGGCGTCGACGTCGACCGACTCCCCCGCGTCGGGCAGCGTGATTTCGGGGTCGTACCAGACGACCGTGCCGAGTCCAGAGCGGGGCGTCGCGCCGGTGCCGCGGAGTGTACGAGATGCCATGGTTACGCCTCTAGTTCGTCCTCTGGGGTCGTGAGTATTCGCTCTAGTTCGTCGAGCACGCTCCCGGCGTCCGGACCGTCGGCGACGAGCCGGAGTTCGTCGCCCTGTCCGACCCCGAGGCTCGTGACGGCTATCATGCTCCGGGCGGGGACGAGGTCGCCGTCGGGCGGTCCGGCCTCGACTTCGGCCTCGTGGTCGTTGACGGCCTCGACGAACAGCGCCGCGGGGCGGGCGTGCAGCCCCGCCTCGGGGACGATTTCGACGGTGCGTTCTTTGCTCATCGAATCGCCTCCCTGAGCGTGTCCTGCACCTCGCTCTCGTCGTCGGCGGCGTGCAGCCGCTCGCGCACGTCGTCGTGCATCAGGGCCCGCGAGAGCGAACTGAGTATCGTGAGGTGGTCTTCCCCGCCCTCCTTCGGGACGAGTATCATGAAGATGAGCGTCGCGGGCTGGTCGTCCATCGAGCCGAAGTCGACGCCCGACTCCGAGCGCGCAAACGCCAGCGACGGCCGGCTGACCGCCTCTGTCTTGGCGTGGGGGATACCGATGCCCATGCCGACGCCGGTCGTCGTCTCTGCCTCGCGGGCGAGCAAGGCGTCGAGGGCTCCCTGTCGGTCCTCGACGCGGCCCGATTCGACCAGCAGGTCGAGCAGGGACTCGATACAGGCCTCCTTCTGTGCGGGTGGTTCGGACAGCGAGATGTGGCTCGCCGGAATCAGTTCGTCGATGTCGTCGGGTATCTGGTCTGTCATTGTGTGTTAGTCGTCGCTCGGCTGTGCGGTTCCAGCGCTCGATTCGGTGCCGGCCTCGACGCGGTCCTCGAAGTCGGGTTTCAGGAGCAACGCGACCGCGGCGGTGACGAACGACCCGAGGACGATACAGCCCAGGAACATGAACGGCTTGTTCGACAGCGGAATCACGAAGACACCGCCGTGGGGGGCGGGCATCGTGATGTTCATCGCCATCGAGGCGGCCCCGCCGACGGCGCTGCCGGCCACCACGGCGGGGATGACGCGGAGCGGGTCGGCCGCGGCGTAGGGAATCGCGCCCTCCGTGATGAAGGAAAAGCCCAGCACGACGCCGCTCTTTGCGTTCTCGTACATCTCGGCCGCGTACTTGTGCGGGGAGATGAAGTTCGACAGCGCCAGCCCGATGGGCGGGACCATCCCGCCGATCATCACGGCCGCCATCGGCGCGTAGATGCCCTCGGTGATGAGCCCCGTCGAGAAGACGTAGGCCACCTTGTTCACCGGACCGCCCATGTCGAAGGCCATCATCCCGCCCAGAATCGTGCCGACGAGAATCGCCTGGCCGCCCTGCATCGACTGCAGGAACCCGGTCAGCGCCGCGTTGGCGAGCGCGACGGGCACGCCCAGCACGAACAGCATGATGGGCGTCAGGACCGCCATCGTGGCGATGGGGATGATGAGCACCGGCATCATCGGGGCCAGGAACTCCGGCACGTCCAGGCCCTTGAACCAGCGCGCGACGTAGCCGGCCAGCAACCCGGCGACGATGGCGCCCAGGTAGCCGGCGCCGGCCTCGCCGCCCGAGACGCCGATGACGGTGGCGGCCTCGGAGACGACGTTACCCTGCTGGATGATGTACGACAGGAGGAACCCCGGCGCGAGGCCGGGTCGGTCGGCGATGGCGTAGGCGATATAGGCCCCCAGGATGGGGACCATGATGGTGAGGCCGGCGGTACCGACCTGGGCCAGGAACCAGCCGGCCGAGCCGGTGTTGTCGAAGACTGACTGAGTATCCCCCACCGCGTACGCGAGGGCGAGGAAGATACCGCCGATAGTGACGAACGGGATCATGAACGACACGCCGGTCATCAGGTCCTCCTTGACGGAGGTGACGTGAGCGCGAAGCGCGCCCTCGATTCTATTGCTCTCTGACATTGTTTGCGACATCAGCAGCTACGTCCATCATCTACCATATAGGTACGCGTTTGTGAACGATTTCGATTTTTCTTGAGCAATAACGGGTACTACTTGATTGTTATTGACTGCTCTCCCGGTCGACCGGCATCTGTCCTAACAAACATAGGTCTGTTATTCTGTTCTTATAGAAACGACTGAATAGCTCCGCGCCGCTCCTGCCCGCGCCACAGTGTTTATGGGTACCACTGTCAGAGATAGGGCCATGGACTCCGCGACGGCCCTCGACGAGGACGCGACGTTCACCGTCGAGGATATCGGCGGTATCGCGTCGGCCACCGTGGAACTGGAGCCGGGCGTGACGGTGCTCGCCGGTCGGAACGCCACCAACCGGACCTCCTTCTTGCAGGCGATAATGGCCGCCCACGGCAGCGAGTGGACGAGCGTCAAGGCCGACGCCGCTCGCGGCTCGGTGACGCTCTCGATGGGGGAGGCGACGTACTCGCGGACAGTCACACGGACCGAGGACGGCGTCGTCGGGTCGGGCTCGGCCGTCCTCGCGGACCCGGCCCTCGCGAACCTCTTTGCGTTCCTGCTCGAAGACAACGAGGCCAGACAGGCCGTGGTCCGCGGGGACGACCTGCGCGACATCATCATGCGTCCGGTCGACATCACCGAGATACGCGACGAAATACGCGACGCCGAGGAGCGAAAGGACGCCATCGACGACCAGCTCGACCACGTCGCGTCGCTCAAACAGCGCCTCCCGGAGCTGGAAGGCCGGCGAGAGCGCAAGCGAGCGGCAATCGAGGAAACGCGCGAGGAGCTGGCGACAGTCGAGGCACGCATCGACCAGCGGGACCTGAACGTCGACCTGACGCGGGCGAACACGGACGCCCTGGAGACACGACTCGACGAGCTCCGGGCGACGCGCGAGGAGCTCCGACGCGTCCGCGAAGACATCGCCTCCGAGCAGGAGAGCCTCTCGGCGCTGCGGGACGAACGGGGGCGTCTCGCGGCCGAACGCGCCGGCCTCCCGGACGCCCCGTCCGACCGCCTCGACGATATCGAGTCACGCATCGGCGACCGCCGGGAGCGCAAGCGCGAGCTCTCGACGTACGCCTCCCGGCTCCAGACCGTCATCGGGTTCAACGAAGACCTACTCGACGGGGAACACGCACAGATAACCGACGCTATCGGGGCCCGCCCGGAGACCGTCGGCGACATCACCGACCAGCTCTATCGGGGCTCGAAGACGACCTGCTGGACCTGCGGCTCGAAGGTGAAACTCGACCGCATCGAGTCAACCCTCGACCGAATGCGCGAGCACCGCACGGAGACGCTCGCGGCGGTCGACGACATCGAGACCGAGCTGGCGGAGCTGACAGAGGAGCGCGACCGCATCACCGAGACGGTCGACCGGCGGGCCGAACTCGAAGCCACCATCGAGGAGGTCGACGCGGAGATAGAGCGCCGCCAGTCGACGCTCGCCGACCGCCGCGAGCGACGGGACAACCTCTCGGCGCGGGTCGGCGAGCTGGAAGACAAGGTGAGCGAGCTGCGCTCCGCGGAGGTCGACGAGGTGCTCGACCTGCACTCGGAGGCCAACGGACTGGAGTTCGAGCTCGACGAGCTCGAGTCGGCCCTGGACGAACTCGACGAGGAGATCGCCGACATCGAGTCCGAAATCCGCCGCGACGAGGCGCTCGTCGACCGGCGGGAGGCCGTCGTCGAGGAGCTCATCGACCTCCGGACCCGCATCGACACGCTGGAGGCCGAGGCGACGCGGCAGTTCAACGAGCGGATGTCGGACCTGCTCTCCCTGCTCGAATACGAGAACGTCGAGCGCATCTGGCTCGAACGGATGGACGGTCCGGCCGACTCCGTGGCCACCGTCGACACCGACTCGGTCATCGAGGGGTCGACTTTCGAGCTCCACATCGTCCGCAGCTCCGAGGGCGGGACCGTCTACGAGGACAGCGTCGACCACCTCTCCGAGTCCGAGCGGGAGGTGACCGGCCTCGTGTTCGCGCTGGCGGGCTATCTCGTCCACGACGTCCACGAGACGGTGCCGTTCATGCTGCTGGACTCGCTGGAGGCCATCGACGCCGACCGCATCGCCGCCCTGGTCGAGTATTTCGCCTCTTACGCCCCGTATCTCGTCGTCGCGCTCCTGCCCGAGGACGCCCGGGCGCTCCCCGACGCCTACGACCGCGTCACCGGCATCGGTCAGGGCGAGTCGCAGTCGCAGTGACCGCGGTCCAGCAGTGCCCCGACGCTGTACTGGCCGCCACAGTCCTGACACAGCACGTCGACGCTGACGAACACTCGATACTCCCCGACTGAGAGCTTGCCGGCGGTCCCCAGCCGGTCGACCGTGTCCCGGACGACCGTCTCGACCCGGCTCTGGAGCCGTTCGAGGACCGTCCGCTCGCTGTCGACCGTGTTCGTCCCCTCGGGCTCGTAGCTGGCCCCGCGGACCTCGGTGAGGTAGTGGCGAACCGCCTGGTAAGTGACGAAATCCTCCCGGAGCGCGTCGACGTCGACGCCGGCCCCCGCCAGTCGGTTGCGCGCCTCGACGCGGGTGCCCGCGCTCACGTCGTCGGCTGTCAGCAGCCGGTAGTAGTTCCGGGCCTCACCGTCGACGATGTCCATGCCCGCGTCCCGGATGGCGGCGAGGAGGAGCGCCCGGTTGAAGCGGTCCGCGAGGTCGCGCAGGCTCCGGCGCTCGCCGTCCTCGCCCAGCCACGCCGCTTCGAGGTCCGCCCCGATGGGGGCGAGGTCGTACGCGTCGATGAGCCGTGCCACTTTCGACCGCGGCCCGGCGCTGTCGGAACTCATTGGTCTGTGGACGATAGCGCCGCCCAAAGGCGTTGTGTCGGCGACGATTGCCACAGTCGAGACACGCGCTCGTACTGCCGGCTCGACCATCGCAGCCGTCTGTTCGTCGGTCTGTCGCCGCCGTAGTAGCTCTCGGTCCGGGTTCCGTCTGCTGGCTCGTCCACCGTCTTCCGGCTCACCAGCATATAAAGTTTATATACAAAAGCGCGTCCTGGATAAATAGCCGCGCTCGGTCCGCAGATGCTACCGTTTTTCTCCCCTCGCTCGCACCCGTGTGTATGCCCGACGACACCGACCTCGCAGCCACTCCACCGATGGGGTGGAACTCATGGAACGCCCACTCCTGTGCGGTCACCGAGGCCGACATCCGCGCCGCCGCCGACGCCGTGGTCTCGACCGGCCTCCGGGACGCCGGCTACGAGTACGTCGTCGTCGACGACTGCTGGATGGCCGACGAGACCGCCGACGAGACCGCCGCCGAGGGCCGCCTGCGGGCCGACCCCGAGGCGTTCCCGGGCGGGATGGCGGCGCTGGCCGACTACGTCCACGACCGGGGACTGAAATTCGGCCTCTACTCCTCGGCCGGGAGCCACACCTGTCAGGGGTATCCGGCGAGCCTGGGCCGCGAGCGGGTCCACGCCGAGCAGTTCGCGGACTGGGGTGTCGACTTCCTGAAGTACGATAACTGCGGGGACCACCGCGGGCGCGAGCCACGGGACCGCTACGGAGCGATGGGCGAGGCGCTCCGGAGTGTCGACCGGGACATCCTCTACAGCATCTGCGAGTGGGGCCGGCACGACCCCTGGCTGTGGGCGCGCGAGGCCGGGGGACACATGTGGCGGGTCACGGACGACGCCGTCGCGAAGTGGCGGGTCGACGGCGACGCGTTCGGCCTCGGTATCGCCGACATCATCGACCGCGTGGCGGACCTCGACACCGCCTCTTCGCACGGCCCCGGCGGCTGGTCGGACCCGGACATGCTCCAGGTCGGCAACGGGCCCGACTCGGGCCAGTCACGGCACGAACCGACCGACGTCGTGCGGCCGCTGACACCGGCCGAGAACCGCACCCACTTCGCGTTCTGGTGTCTGCTCGGCGCGCCGCTGTTCGTCGGCACCGACCTGACCGATATCGACGAGGGCGTTCTGGATATCCTGACTACCGACCGCCTCGTCGCCGTCGACCAGGACCCGCTGGGCGCCCAGGGGACGCCCGACCGGCGGACGGCCGACGCGGAGGTCTGGAGCAAACCGCTGCATGACGGCGGGGCCGCCGTGGCGCTGTGGAACCGCGGCTCCGAGCCCCGAGACCTTCGCGCCCACGTCGACGAGACCGCTCTGCCGTCGGCCGCCGACCGGTACGCGGTGTGTGACTGCTGGACGGGTGAGACGTGGGAGACGGCCGGCGACCTCCGGGCAGCTGTCGACCCGCGCGACACCGCGGTTCTCCGGGTGACGCCGGCGTAGGGCTTCGGCGGTCCCGCCGCCCACCGATGGCACGCCGGCCTGTCGGTCGAGCGACGGGCGGGGACACTGGTCGCCGACGGCGCGACAAGGGACCCGCTGACCGGCGAGAGCGACGGCGGGCGCCGACTCGATTCACTCGGCGGCGTCGAGCACCTCGTAGCTGATGTTCGCCTGCGCGAGGGCGTCGGTGTGGCGCGACAGCTGGTTGGCGCCCGAGAGCAGGAGGACGTCCTGTCCCTTCGTGGCCGCCTCCTCGACGGCGGCGGCGCTCCCGTAGCGGATATCCACCGCGACCTCGGCGGCCCGCGCCGCGGCCAGGGCCTCGACGCCGGCGACGGCCACGAGGTCGTGTTCGGCGGCCAGCTCCTCGATTCGTCCCCCGTCTACGGCCCCGCTCCCGCCGTTCTGGACCCGCGGAATCGAGACGGCGGTCACGTCGCCCAGCTCGTACTCGACGACGCCCTCGACGTTGGTGATGCCGAGGTCGGTCCCCGCGGCCGCGTCGGTGACCGCAACTGCGGTTGCGTTGCCCGCCCCGCCCGCGACGGCGCGCAGGACGCCGTCGCGCATGGTCACGGAGACGGTCTCGCCCTCGCTCACGTCCGCCGTCGCGAGCACGGTCTCTATCTCCACCTGCCCGATGATGTCCTCGGAGACGTGGCCGACGAAGCTCCGGAGCGCGTCGGTCTGGGAGATGAGCCAGTCGACGCCCTCCTTGGTCACCTCGTACCGGCCGCGGCCGTGTTTGGTGACGTGGCCCTGTGCCGAGAGGTCCTGCAGGTAGTCGCTGACGGCCTGGGAGGTGATGCCGATCGCGTCCGCGATCTCCTGCTGGCTCACCGCCGGCTGGCGCTCCGCGACCTCGACCATGATCTGGTAGCGCGTGGCGGTCCGCTTGCTCCGGAGGACGCCGAACTCCTCGCTCCCGTCTGTTCGCTGTGCCATGTCTCCCCGTCCGGGACTGTCAGTCAAGTAGTTTTTCGTTACCGAAGCTTCGATTGGAGTAATCCGGGCTCGCTCGGCGTTTGAACAACGCAGATTGGTCTAATACAAGCACAATTGTTTTATGGCCCAGTTGAGTTGGTACGGGCGATGGCACACGTCTCGCTCCCCCACGACGCGAAGGCCGGGCCGACGAAGTCGGAGGTCAGGGCCGTCCTCGCGAGCAAGCTCGACCTCGGGCCGACCGACCACTTCGTCGAGGTCGGCTCCTGTACCGGCGCCGTCACCATCGAGGCGGCCCGGCGCGCCGGTCGCGTGACCGCACTGGAACGCAAGCCCGAGCGGCTGGCGGTCACCGAGCGGAATCTCGCCGCGAACGACACGGACGCCGAGGTGGACCTCCGGGAGGCCGAAGCCCCCGAAGGGCTGCCCGACGACGCCGACGCGCTCTTTCTGGGCGGCAGCCGGAACTACGAGGCCGTCCTCGACCACGCCGTCGAGACCGGTGTCGACCGCGTGGTGATGAACGTCTCCAGACTCGAGGTCGCCGGCGCGGCGACCGAGGCGTTCCGCGCCCGGGACCTGCTGGCGGAAGTCGTCCAGTTCCAGGTAAGCCACGGGTACGAGCTGGCCGGCGCGACCAGCTTCGACTCCCAGAACCCCGTCTACATGCTCGTCGGCGGCGCGGGCGACGCCGTCGCCGCGGACGGCGGGACCACTGCCGGCGGGTCGGGGGCGACCCGATGACGCTCTACGGCGTCGGTCTCGGCCCCGGACAGGCGGACCTCGTGACGGTGCGTGGCAAGCGCGCCCTCGAATCGGCCGACGTGGTCTACTCGCCGGGTCGACTCTCCCGAACGGTGGCGACGAAACACGTCCCCGACTCCCGCATCGGCGACCTCGACTTCCCGATGACCCGGGACGAACAGCGGCTCCGCGACGCCTGGAAGGACGCCGCCGCGGAGATCGCGCCGGCCGCCCGCGACGGCGACGTCGCCTTCGTCACGCTCGGGGACCCGAACGTCTACTCCACCTTCGGCCACCTCCGCCGGACGCTGGCCGCGTTCCACCCCGCGGTCGAGCTCGAAGTCGTCCCCGGCGTCAGCGCGGTCACGGCCTTCGCGACGGCGCTCGGCGTCGAGATCACGGCCGGGTCGAGTCTGGCGCTTCGGGAGGCCGACGGCGGCGTCTCGCCGACCGGCCCTGACCGGCTGATTCTGTTCAAAGTGACCGACGCGCCGGCCACCCACGAGGGGCTCGTCGAGGCCGGCTACGACGTGACCTACGGCCGCCGGCTGTTCATGGAACAGGGCGAGACGACGGTGACCGACGACCCGACAGAGATCGACGAGCGGGACTACTACACGCTCGCCTACGCCGAACGCCCCGAGGCCCGGGTCGAGCAAGCCACCGACGCGTTCCTCGAAGGGGCGGACGAGAGCGGGGCGGTTTCAGACGGCGGGGAGATGAGTATCGCCCGACAGGAGCGCTCCGAGGGCGCGCTCTCCGGCGACGAGCTCGGGGGTGGCCGACAGTGAGCGACGAGAGCGCCGAGACCGACCCGCAAGCCGCCATCGACGCCGTCGCGACCGACCGCGACGACCGCGTCTACGACCACAGCGCCGGGGACGAGCAGGACGGCATCCCCTTCGTCGGCGCCGGCCCCGGCGACCCGCGGCTCCTCACGGTGGCGGGCCGCGACCTGCTCGCCGAGGCCGACCTCGTCGTCCACGCGGGGTCGCTCGTCAACAGCGAACTGCTGGCGGAGTACTGCGCCGACGCCGAGACCGTCTCCTCCATCGGGAAGGACCTGGAAGAGCTGATTCCGCTGATGCGGGACGCCTACCAGAGCGGGAGAACGGTGGTCCGGCTCCACAGCGGCGACCCCGCTATCTACGGGGCCGCCCTGGAGCAGATGGACGCGCTGGAACACGAGGGCGTCCCGACCTACATCGTCCCCGGCGTCACGTCGGCGTTCGCCGCCAGCGCGACGATGCGCACTCAGCTCACGCTGAACGAGGTCGCCAACCACGTCGCCTTCACCCGGCCACAGGGCAAGACCCTGACCGAGGAGGAGGACCACATCTCCGAGTTCGTCGGCATGGGCGACGTGACGACGTGTATCTATCTCGGGACCCACGCCGTCGGCGAGACCATGGACCGGCTGCTCGCGGACGGGCACGACCCCGAGACGCCCGTCGCGGCGGTGTATCACGCTTCCTGGCCCGACGAGGACGTCATCGAGGGGACTATCGGGACGATTGGCGAGCGAGTCGAAGCGGCGGGGTATCGGGCGTCCGCGATGGTGATTATCGGCGACGCCGTGGGTGGCGAGGAGTACGAGCGGAGCTTCCTGTACGGTGGGTGGGCGAACCGGGGCGACGACTCGTCCGAGTCCTCGGGGGAGGCGGACGACTAGGATGCTGTGCCGTTTTCGAGGACAGTCAGAAAGCTACGGTGCAACCCACCGAGACGGCAGTTGCTCCCGACCGACAGAAAGCCCCCGGTCGCTCCGTCATCCGCCGAAAGACTCGTTTCGCTCGTCTTTCGAGCCTTCGGTCGCGCTGCTCCCGAAGACCTCGCACGGTGTCGGCGCACCACGGGGGTGCGCCAGCGCGCGCCGACAGCAGTGTCGCATCGGGAGCCAGACGACATCCGCCCGACTGACCGGCCGGCAGTCGCGGACAGACAGTTCACCGGCCGATTTTCGACTATGAGCACCGACAGCGACAACGAATCCGGTTCGAACAGCTGCAAAGCGCCCGACTCCGACGGGGAAGTCGCGGAAGAGATCGCCATCATCGCCTTCGAGCGAAAGCTGGACACCGCCGAAGACATCGTCGACGGCATCGGTGACCGATACGAGAACATCGACGTCATCGAGTACCACGGCACCGTCTTCGACGAGCACTGGGGCGAGTACGACTGCTTTATCGGCCTGATGGCCAGCGGTATCGCGATGCGCAAGACGGCCCACCTGCTCGACGACAAGTGGGACGACCCGGCAATCTGTGTCGTCGACGAGGAGCTGACGTGGGCCATCCCCATCACCGGCGGCCACCACGGCGCGAACCAGGTGGCTGACGACCTCGCGAGCATGGGCGCGGTGCCGGCGATGACCACCGCCAGCGAGGCGGCCGGCAAGCAGGGCGTCGAGAAGCAGGCGAAAGCACTCGACGCCCACGTCGTCAACGGCGACTCGACGGTGGCGACGAACCTCGCCGTGCTGGACGACGAACTCGGCCCCATCGAGCGCCTCGACGGCCCGAAGGCGGTGCTGGTCGACGACACCGTGAGCGTCCTCAAACGCAACAGCGACGACGGCGTCGTGCTGGGGTGTGGCTCGGTCGCCGGCGCCGACGTCGAGCAGTTCCACGCCGCCTGGGACGCCGCACTGGCAGAGGTGGGCCTCGACCGCGACGACGTGGAGTTCGTCGCCACGGGGACCCGGAAGGCCGACGAAGAGGGGATGCTCGCCGCGGCCGAAGCGTGGGGACTCGGCGTCGTCGCCTTCGAGAAGGAGACCCTGGAGGGGTTCGAGGGGCCGACACCGTCCCGGTCGAAGGAACTCATCGGCTGGCCGGGCATCGCGGAAGCGTCGGCCATCGCCGGTGGGCGCGACCACGACCTGCTGGCCGAGAAGACCCGCTACGACGAGGCCGTGACGGTGGCTATCGGGAACTGACGGCCCCGGAACTGCCTTCGATACCTACAGCCGGCCGTCGACGTGGTCGGCTGTCCGGAGCGCGAGCGCCGCGATAGTCAGCGCCGGCGGCACCGCGCCCGAGGTGACGAAGGGGCTCCCGCCGGCGACATAGAGGTTCTTCAGGTCGTGGCTCCGGCAGGTAGGGTCCACGACGCTCGTCTCGGGGTCGGTCCCCATTCGCGTGCCGCCGACGGCGTAGTGACCGCCCCGGGCCGCCGGCGGCAGCTCGTCGGTCGTCGTCGTCCCGTCGGCGTACACGACTGCGCCGTCGAGGGCCTCGACGAGGTCGGTGCCGAGCGCGATGGCGGCCTCCTGGGCGCGGGCGGCGAAGGGGCCCGGAGAGAACTGCACGTCGGGCACCGGGTCCCCGCGGTCGTCCGTCGTCGTCTCGTCGAGTGTGACGCGGTTGGCCGCCCGCGGGAGCGAGCCGACGCGGATGGAGAGTCCGACCGTGTTGCCGTGGTGGAACTGGACCTCCTCCAGCAGCCGGTCGCCCCAGCTCTCCTCCCGGAGGGCGAGTTCGGCGGGCGTCTCCCCGGCGTTGTTCAGGCAGGTGAGCGCGAAGCCGGCGCGGTCGGCCTCCGGGGCGGCGAACTGGTAGCTGCCCGTGGTCGGCGACCCCACCTCGCGCTGTTTCGTCGGCTCGTCCAGCACACCGAGGACGGTCGCCGGCGGTTGCCCCATGAGATACCGGCCCACTACGCCACTGGAGTTACCCAGACCGTCGGGATACTGGGGGGAGTCCGAGAGCAGGAGGAGCCTCGGTGTCTCGATAGTCCCGCAGGCGGCGACGAACACGTCGGCGTCCTGCCGGTGGCGCGCTCCGTCGGGAGTCCGGTAGACGGCCGCTGTCACCCGCTCGCCGTCGGGGCCGTGTTCGAGCCGCTCGACTGCCGCCCGGTCGATGAGCCGTGCCCCGGACGCGACGGCCCGCTCGACGTGGGTGTCCGCGCTGTAGGTCGCCTCGGGCGGCCGGACCCGTCGGCTCGGCGCCCCACCGTCGGGCCGGCGGTCGCGGCGCTCGCTGTCCGGCCCGCGAGCGACGGGCAGCGAGTGGACGGGCACGGCCAGTTCCTCGCCGGCCGCGGCGAACAGCTCGTCCGAGTGGCTCCGTTCCAGGGGTGGCTGCGGGTAGGCGGTCTCGCGTGGCGGCTGGAAGGGGGCGTCCGCGTTGCCGGCGACGCACAGCTCCTGTTCCGCCTCGGCGTAGTAGGGCCTGAGGTCGGCGTAACTGATGGGCCAGTCACGCCCGACGCCGTGCCGGGTCGCCGTCTCGAAGGTCGACGGGCGGAACCGCGGGGTGACGCCCAGCCAGTTCAGCGTCGTCCCGCCGACGCCCTTGACGCGGCGCTCGTTGACCGGCCACGCTCCCGCCCCGGCGGCCGTGTAGGCGTCGCGCTCCCCGTCCATCCCCCAGATCTCGGCCGCCGTCGTCCCAGGGCGAAGCTGGCGCTGCATCCGTTCGTACCGCGAGTCGCGGTCGACCGTCGGCCCGGCGTCGAGCAGCGCGACCTCGCGGCCACGCCCCGCGAGCGCGTCCGCTACGAGCGCCCCTGCCAGCCCGGCACCGACGACACAGACGGTCGGGCTGTCGGCCGGCGTCCGGTCGTCGGGCGCGCTCATCGGCGCTGTCCCATCCCGTAGCCCACGCCCGGGGTCTCCGCGGCGGCGTCGTAGACCCACGCCGATTTCGCGCCGGCGAGCTCCGCTCCCGTCGGCGACGTGTAGAAGGCGACCAGCAGCTCCTCGACGACGTGGTAGTGCAGCCGCTCTAGCTCGGTCCCGTCCGGCACTGCGTCGACCAGTCGGACGCCCATGTGCCGCAGTAGCGAGTCCCGCTGCTCCACGTCGAGGCGTGCGAAGGCGTCGCCGAACGCGTCTCTGGCCCAGTCGTCGAGTGTCTCGGCTCCCCGTTCGAGTTCGGTCCGGAACCGTTGGTGGTCGCTGCTCCGCCCGACGAGATACGTCTCTACGAACTCCAGTGTCACCTCGACGACCGACGGATAGAGCACCTCCGCGAGGGCGAGCAGCGTCCGCGTCGTCGACGGGTCCTCCCTCGACTCCGCCCCGTCCCAGGAGGCCTCTGTCGCCGGGTCGATGCCGGCGGCTCCCAGCGCCGACACCGCGTCTGGCTGTGAGAGTTGCATTCCTACCGGGTGCTAACAGCGGCCACTCGTATAAAACCACCTCACAGTTTCGACGTTACCGACGAGCTGTTAATTACCGGCTTCTACTTCGAACTCTCCTGCAACGACCGGCCGATAGCATGTCGCTCTGGCCGGTTTCTGACGCCGTAGTACGGCAGTTGGTGGCTACTGACCGATACGTCTGTCGGGCAGTCGAGCTCGCCGAGACGTTCCGGACGCGACCGTCGGAAAAACAAACTAACGGAGAACTGTTACTGTAGTCGAAAGCTCCCGCCGGAGTCGCGGATAGAGCTCCGCGGACAGCTAATACAAGCAAAATTGTTTTATGCGAAAGCTGTGTTGTAGTAGCTATGTCTCTCAGCACTGCGGCTGGACTGACACCCCGACACGGCGGTGACGGATGAGCAGTGAGGACCGCGGTGTCGACGGACCGACCGTCGACGGGTGCACCGAGCGGCCGGACGGCTACGGCACCCTGTACGTCGTCGGCATCGGTCCCGGACTCCCCCACGACATGACCCAGCGGGCGAGCGATATCGTCCGGACGGCCGACTGTATCATCGCCTCGAACCTGTATCAGGAGTTCCTCCGCAAGGACGGGACACTCCCGCCACAGTCCGCCGCCGTCGAGGACGTCTCTGACGACAGCGACGTGGCCGACGAGGCGGGCACCGTGCTGGAACGGCCCGACGGCCGCCGGCAGACGCTGATCCGCTCCTCGATGGGCAAGCAGGTCGAACTGGCTCGGGAGGCCTTCGAGCGCGTTCGAGCGGGCGAGGACGTGGCCCACGTCTCCGGGGGCGACCCGAACGTCTACGGGAAGTCCGACCTCCTGTTCACGATGGCCGACGCCGACGACGCCGACGACGTGCCGATCGAAATCGTCCCCGGCGTCACCGCGGCGCTGTCGGGCGCCGCCAACCTCGGCGCGCCGCTCTCGAACGATTTCTGTACGATTTCGCTCTCGGACAAGTGGCGCGGCTGGGAGGAAATCGAGGAGAAGCTCCGGGCGGCCGCAATCAGCGGCTTCGTCGTCGTCCTCTACAACTGCTGGCGCGACTACGAGCGGGCCGTCGACGTGCTCCGCGAGGAGCGGGCCGACGACGCCCCCGCCGCTATCGTCAACGATTCGGGCCGGGGCACGGCGGGCCGGAATCTGGACGACGAGACGGAGACCATCACGACGCTGGGCGCACTGCCCGACCACAGCGAGGAGGTCGGCGGCATGGGGTCGTCCATCGTCGTCGGCACCCACGAGACCGAACTGTGGAGCAACGACTTTCGCGACTATCTCGTCACCCCGCGGGGCGGGCGTGACGTGGAGGACTTCTGACCTATGAGCACTGACGATACCACCGACGCGAGCACGGACACCGAATCGAACTGTGGCGCCAGCGAGGCCGAGAGCACCGCGGCGGAGACGACCACCGACAGCGCCTCGAACTGTGGCGCGTCCTCGTCGTCTTCACGTAGCAGCTCCTGTGGCGCATCGACCGACGGGAGCGAGGAAGAAGTCGGCGCCACCGTCGACGACTTCGACGCCGACCCGGGCCGGCTCGTCGCCGTCGGCCTCGGCCCCGGCCAGCCGGAGGGGATGACGGCCAGAGCGCGGTCGGCACTGCTCGACGCCGAGCACATCGTCGGGTACACGACGTACGTGGAACTGCTCCCCGACGAGGTCGTCGAGGGGGCCGAGGACGTCTACAACACGCCGATGTGTGGCGAGGTCTCCCGGACCGAGGAGGCCATCGACCGGGCGCTCTCGGGCAACGACGTGGCCATCATCGGCAGCGGCGACCCGAACGTCTACGCGCTCGCGGGCCTCGCGCTGGAAATCATCGAGTCGAAGGGCGCCACCGCCTCGATGCTCGGCTTCGACGTGGTGCCGGGCGTCCCGGCGGCCCAGTCCTGTGCCGCCCGCGTCGGCGCGCCGCTGGTCAACGACACCGTCTCAATCTCGCTGTCGGACCACCTCACCGACATGCCGACCATCGAGTCCCGGCTCCACGCCGCCGCGAAGGAGGGGTTCACCATCAGTATCTACAACCCCTGGAGCCGCAAGCGCCGTGAGAACTACCGGAAGTGCTGTGAGATTCTGCTCGAACACCGGGACCCCGAGACGCCGGTGGGCGTGGTCCACGCCGCCGGGCGGGACGACGAGCGAGTAGAGATCGTCGAACTGCGGGAACTCCCCGACCTCGGGGAGACAGACCTCGTGGACATGACGACGACGCTGCTGGTCGGCAACGAGGACACCTACGTCTGGGACGACCGGATGGTCACGCCGCGAGGCTACGAGACGAAATACGATTACTGACAATGTATACAATCAGTATCGACCGCGACGCCTGCGACGGCGTCTTCGCCTGTCTGGTGCGGGACGACCGGTTCGTCGAAGACGCCGACGGACTGGCGGCTATCGAGGTCGACGACGCCGCGGCCGTCTCGGCGACGTTCGACGACGACCGGCGAGCGGACGCCGAGGGGGCAGCCGCCGCGTGTCCGTTGGACGCTATCACCGTCACAGACGCCGACGCCGAGAGCGACGCCGTCACCGACGCCGGGGAGGGTCAGCCGTGAGCATCGAGACCGGCCCGCCGGGCGACATGCTCGCCGCGCACCCGGAGACGGCGTACTTCTGGGGCCGTGTCGCGGCCGACGGGGAGTGCGACGACGGCTGCGTGACCGTCCGGACGAGCGACGAGACGGCCGCCCGCCGGCTCGCGACCATCGCCGGCGCGGACGCGACGGACCGCCGCATCATCGAGCGGCCCTACGCTCACGACACCTCGATTACCCGCCAGGAAGAGCAGTACACCGTCCAGGTCGTCGGCCCTCTGGCAGAGCGAGCGAGCGGGGCGCTCGGGCTCCCCTTCGACGGCGAGTCGGGCGGCTACCGGCTCGACCCGCTGGCCGACCACGACCGACAGCTGCTCCGCGGGCTCGTCGAGGGCTGTGCGACGGTCTGTTTCAAGTCGGACGACGACGCGGTGGGACTCTCCTTCGTCCACGCGGACCGCGGCCTGCTGGGGACGGTCCAGTCGCTGCTCGACGACCTGCCGGTCGCGGCACCGTACGACGAGCCCAGCGAGGCCTCCTCCGGCTACTGGTTCGGCGTCGACGACGACGCGGTGCCGACCGTCGGCGAGTGGCTCTACGAGGGCAGCGAATCGACCGGGCTCTTCGCCCCGAGCCGACGGCGGAAGCTCCGCAAGAGTATCGAGCGAGTCAGATGAGCGAGGCAACCACTGCCCCCGAGGGGCTCGACGACGAGGCCATCCTGCTCGCGGGCCACGGCTCCCGGCGCGAGAAGTCGAACGAGCAGGTCCGCGAGCTGGCGGCCGAGCTGGAGGGGCGACTCGGCATCCCGGTCGACGCCGCGTTCCTCGAACTGGCCGAGCCGGCCATCGACGACGCGATTTCGGGGCTGGCGGCGACTGTCTCGCAGGTGTCGGTCGTCCACCTCTCGCTGTTTGCGGCCAGCCACGTCAAAAACGACGTGCCGCTCGCGGTCACGCAGGCCCGCGAACGCCACCCCGAGTTGACTATCAACAACGGCGCCCATCTGGGCGTCCACCCGGCTCTCCTGGACCTGCTCGACGACCGGGCCGCCGCCGTCGAGACCGAGCTGGGCGTCGACCGGGCGGACGACGATGTCGCGGTCGTGGTCTGTGCCCGGGGGTCGTCTGACCCCGACGCGAACGCCGACGTGCACAAGCTCGCCCGACTGCTCTACGAGGGCCGCGAGTTCGACCGCTGTGAGGCGTCGTTCATCGGCGTCACGGAACCGCTGCTTTCCGAGACGCTCCACGACGTCGCCAAGAGCCGCCCGGACGCCGTCGTCGTCCTGCCGTACATGCTCGGCGACGGCGTGTTGACGGGCCGCATCAAGGACGGCGCCCGCGAGTTCGACGCGGAGTACCCCTACGTCGACGCCGGCTTCGGCGAGCCGCTGGGCACCGACAGCCGCCTGCTCGACGTGCTGGGCGACCGCTGGCAGGAGGCCCGCACGGGGAGCGTCGAGATGTCCTGTGACACCTGCAAGTACAAGGTCGAACTCGACGGCTACGAGGACGACCAGGGCGGCGCCCGCGCGATGTTGCGGGCGCTGACCCACCAGGCCGAACACGCCGACCGCGAGGACGTGGCCGACGACCCGCACGTCCACGACGCCCCCGAGAAACACGTCGCCGTCTGCACGAACCAGACCTGCGCCGCCGACGGCGCGCCGGCCGTCCTCGAACGGCTCCGACAGGCTGCCCGCGACAGCGAGGCCTGTGACGCCCGCATCACCCGCTCCTCGTGTCTCGGCCGCTGTGGCGAAGGCCCGATGGTCGCGGTCTACCCCGACGGCGTCTGGTACGGCGGCGTCGCGGCGGAAGACGCCGAGGAGATAGTCTCCTCGCACCTGGACCGCGACCGGATCGTGAGCGAACTCGTCGACCAGACGCTGTAACCGATACCACCACACAACCCATGAGCTGCTACGAAATCGAGGCGCTTCGACTGGGCCTCATGAACGTTCTCGGTACCGAAGACGACCACGCGCGCCAGCACGCGGAAAAGGAGCTGGAGGGCCACATGACCGGCCCTATCGAGGCCCTGGCCAGCGCGGAGACGCTGGCGGCCATCGAGCGCCACCTCGACGCGGCGCTCGTCGACCTCGAAGCGGACATCGCACAGACCGACGAAGACGCCCCCGAGTACGACTACATGCGCGGCCGACTGGTCGCTGTTCGGGACGCGGAGCGTGCGGTCGGCCGCATCACGACGCAGGGCGAGGACGTCCTCTCGGGGCTGGGCGAGGCCCACGACGTGCTCCACGAGGCGTTCCCGGTCGATGAGTGAGCCGGCGCCGACGGCTTCGCTGGGCGACGTTCCGCCGGCCCGCTCCAGACAGCAGGGCCGGCGGTCGGCGGTGACACTGACAGACGGGCTGGCCGTGGTCGGCACGGCCGACGGCGACCTGCTCGGGGTCGATAGCTCCGGGTCGGGGCCGCCCTCGACCCGCTGGCACTACGAGACGGACGGCGAACACAGCGTCGTCGCCGCGGTTCCGTTCGGCGACTGTGTGGTCGCCGGCGAACGCGGCCCGCTCGGGGCGATTCGCTGTCACGAGCGCGACGGCTCCGTCCGCTGGCGGTACGACAGCGCTGCGGACGTGGGCGAGCCACAGGCGGAGACGAGATTTCTGCTCCCGTTCGTGGCGAGTCTCGCCGCCGACGGCGACCGGCTCTACGCCGCCGCTCGGCGGTACGAACGCCGCCCCGAGCGCGCCACCGAACGCCACTTCGAGAGCGTCGTCTACGCGTTCCGCCCGGACGGCAGCGTCGAGTGGTCCGCCCGGACAGACGCGTCACCGATTTCGCTGTCGGTCCGGGACGGCCGGCTGGCGGTCGCGTACAACCGCTGTCCCGGCGACCATCAGCACGGCCTCGTCGTCCTCGATACGGCCGACGGGTCGCGGTGCTGGACGTGGGACCCCGGAACTGATGGGCAGCGACGGGTCGGCGACGTGGCGCTGCTCGCCGACGGCGCGGTCTGTACGAGCCACGGCGACTACTGTGGCTACCGGCTCGACGGCGACGGCGCCCCCGAGTGGCGGGTCCCGCTGGCGACGCCCCGGGCAGTCGAGGGCGAGCGCGTCTACGCCTATCCCAACCACGTCCACGCCACGGATTCGGGGGCGGTGTTCGTCACCGGCAACACGTATCCCGAAGACGGTCGGGAGACCGATGCACGCCATCCCGAAGAACACACGGCTGTCGGCGTCTCACTCGCGGGAAAGCGCCGGTGGCGTGCCACCGTCGGGGGCTTCGCGAGCGGGCTCGGCGCCGACGGCGACCTGCTCGCCGTCCCCGCCGCCCAGCACTTCCGCGACCGCGACGCCGCGACCCACTGGCTCCGGCTGTTCGATGTCGCCGACGGCCACACCGACACGGTCGACGCGGACGGTATCGTCACCGCCGCAGCGGCCGACGACGGGACCGTCGTCGCCGTCGAAGAACCCGTCGTCTACCACGACGAAGGCCGCGAGCGCGGCGCCTACCGGCTACACCGGTTCGACGCGAGCGAGTGACCGACCGGGCGTCCCCGTTCTCCGACGTTTCGGGGTTCTGACTACCTGCCAGCCACGACCTCTCTCCCACTGTCACACCGCGTGGGGCGGAGAGTAATACGTCACCAGTCCTACCTTTCACCATGGTCCAGCACACCGAGGAACCCGTCCGGATTCCGGTCGACGGCGTCACGCTGGACGGGACACTGGAACTCCCGGAGGGCGCGCCGGGCGTCGTCGTCTTCGCCCACGGCAGTGGCTCCAGCCGGCACAGCCCGCGCAACAACTACGTGGCCGAGGTCATCCGTGACCGGGGCGTCGGGACGCTGCTTTTCGACCTGCTCACCGAGCGGGAGGACCGGACCCGCCGGAACCGCTTCGATATCCCGTTGCTGACGGACCGGCTCGTAGCGGTCACCGAGTGGCTGTGGGGGCGGGACTGGGCGAGTGGGGTCTCGATGGGTTACTTCGGTTCGAGCACCGGCGCAGCCGCCGCCCTCCGGGGAGCGGCGCGACTCGGCGGCGATATCGACGCGGTCGTCTCGCGGGGCGGCCGCGTGGACATGGCCGAGGACGCCCTCGGTCGGGTCACGTCGCCGACGCTGTTTATCGTCGGCGGCGCGGACACCGAGGTGCTCACGCGCAACCGCGAGGCCTACGCCCAGCTGCCCGCCGAACGTTCGCTCCACGTCGTAGAGGGCGCCGGCCACCTCTTCGAGGGTCCGGGTGAACTAGACGAGGTCGCCGCGGTGGCAGCGGACTGGTTCGAGGCGACGCTCCGCTGACAGTGTAGCGATTTACCGGTGTGCGCCGGTCTCGTGGTCGGCGCTCCCGTCCGTAATCTACAATAATCACTGTGAGAGCCCGTCGCTCTCTCGTGGAACCGGCACCACCGGCCCAGACCGGACAGCGAACCGAGTTCACCGGCGATGGGCTCGACTCTCCCCGGGACGTAGCGCCCGAGCTGGCCGGCGGCCACACTGTCACCGAGCGCTACGAGATCTCTCGGTCGAGACGTAGCCGGGTCGGCTTGTGTACTGTTTTCTCTACCGGGCTCGTCCAAAAATTTTACACGTTAGATGCTTCCTAATTAGTATTAGGCGGCCTATAACAAAATATAAAAAAGATTAATTATGGTAATATGGGTGAAAGTTAATGGGCGTGGTCGATGACACAGACGTCAAGATAGAGCCCCAGACGGTCTACGACCGATACGAGGCGCTGGCCGAGCGAGTCGCGACCGAGGAGGCGCGGTTGCTCCGCCAGTTCCCGCTCGATGAACCGCAGGGGATCGACGACGCTATTCGAGGGTGTATCAGCGACTGGGAGAACCAGCGAAAGTCGCTGCGGACTGTCGCGGTCGTGAACGCTCTGGAACACGCCGCCGACGGTGATGTCCCGACTGTCTGCGTGGACGTACTGGTGAGTCTCGATGCGACGATAAACGTCCTCGACGATATTATCGACCACGCATCTCCATCGAAGGCCGATAAGGTCGGTTACACCGCGAACGCGGCCTTCGCGACGACGTTGCTCCACAGTAGCTTGCCCGCCTCGGTGCACAAACAGGCGACGGAACAGCTCTTCAGGTACTTCACCCAGTTGTTCCAGACGCCGAAAGTGGAATCGCGGCTACTCGCCAGCATGCAGCGGAAAACCAGCCGAGCGGACCAGATTACTGTCGCCACAGAGATATACCAGTACAGGGCATTGGACATCGACGTGTTCGTCGAGCTGGCGTTGTTGATATACGCCGACTCGGCGCAATCGGACCTGAGTCAGTCGGT
>NZ_JAMQON010000005.1:300000-404357 GCF_031624395.1 Halomicroarcula saliterrae | reverse complement strand
CGGAAGCCGTCGGAAGACGGCCGTGCGCTCTAAGCGAACACCCGCCGACACCCAGAGGGCGTCAGCAGGCCGTCGACCCGAGCACGCTGCCCGGGGCGACCTTCGCATCATATCCGATGGGAGGGGAGTATATAAATGAACGGTCTCAGAGGCGCCCTGTGCCGGCCCCACACGGCGCACACGTGAAGGGTTGACAGTGGCCGGAGTATCGCCAACTCTCGTCGAACTCTGTGGTTCGTCCGAGCGAGGGACTCGGTCCTGAGCTCTTCCCGAATCTGAGTTCCTGACTGCCGGGACGTCACTGCTCAGAACCCATATACGAGCGGACCGCGTACGTCCGACGAATGGACGAACATCCGCCCACCGAAGCCGGTCCGCCGATATATACGGCGCCGCGGACACAGGTGTCTCAAAACCAGGGAAAATTCAGAATTCATCTCAATTTCCCCGGGCACGCAGTTCCGGAACACGATGACCACGGTTACGGGCCACTCGCGACGGTCGTGGAGTCGTTCATGGACCCCGGCACGCTAATTCGGATGCACCAGCATCGCAACGAGGAGATCGTCTCGTGGGTACCCGACGGCGTGATGCGTCACGACGACCGGCAGGGCAACGAACTGGTCACGGACTCCGAGCACCTGATGGTGATGAACGCCGGCAGTGGCTTCTGGCACGCCGAAGAGACCTACGGGGATGACCCCCCGCTGCGGATGTTACAGATCTTCGTTCGGCCACACAGTCTAAATTTGGAACCGAACATCCAGCACGGACCGATTCCGGATGCTGCCCCTGACGAATGGCGGTACTTGTTCGGCCCTGAAGACGGCGATGCGCCGCTGTACGTCCGTAACGACGTCCATTTCTATGACTGTCGACTCGACCCAGACGCCACTGTCACACTGCCATCGCGAGCCGGCTGTGTCACATACCTATATGTCTTTGATGGAGCCGTGACAGTCGAGGACGAGCCAGTCGGCTACACGGAAAGCGCCCTCGTGCCTGCCGACAGCGAGGTCCGTGTGACCGCGACCGAACGATCAACTGTCGTCGCCTTCTGTATCAACCCCGAAGCCCCGATTACTCGACAGGGAACTATCGGCCGGTAACACGGGTCTGGGCTCTCCCGATGGCAGGGCACTTGTGCTGAAAACGACAAGGGAACACTTCGATAGGGGAGTCTCCTGTCGTTCGTCTCGGAGAACAACTGTGCCTGACAATGTAACAGGGATAGTTTTCAAGTGGAGGTGCAGATACGTTAAAACAGCGGTAGAGTGCCTCTATATCGAATATTCATATCGATAGAGGTGTGTACGGTCGATAGCTACAGAGGCCTCGAAGCCGAGTTCTGTTCGCGAGAACACATCGATAGAGGTGTGTGGTCGACTCAGTACGACAAATCGGCCGAATCTCGGCGCAGGACTCGGAAAAACACATCGATAGAGGTGTGTCCCCGGTGAGAGAGTCGAAGCGGGTTCAGCGCTTCGAGAGGGAGTGGACCCGCGTTTCAGGTCTCGTTTCGTATCTGTGCGCTGACCACTGATTTGACCTCCTCCTCGGAGACCATATCGATGCGGGAATCCTCACGCAGTGTCTCGAGAATCGTTTCCGGGGACTCGCCGAACTGGAACTCCAGAAACATCCCCGAGCTCGGACCGTGGCTGCGTCGTTCGAAATCCACGAGGGAGTACGTCGTGAGCTCCTTCATCTTGTTGACGTACGTCTCCTGGTGATACTGATCTGCGCCGATAGAGTCGGTGAGGAACTTGTACACCTTATACCCGGTCGTGCTGCGGGCAGACCCGTTCTCCGACAGGGATGCCACGGCCGCCGTCGCGTAGAGACAGAGCTTCTTTTGCGTGCTGATACCCCGGATGACCTCTAGCACCCGGTTTTTCTCCACTTTATCCTGTGCCTGTCGGACGTGGACTTCCCGGACGTAATCGTCGCCTTCTCGTTCAGCGAGTTCACCGGCCACGCGCATCAGGTCGATCGCTTTGCGGGCGTCACCGTGTGTCTGGGCGGCGAATGCGGCGGCCAACGGGATAACGTCGTCGTCGAGAACGTCCTCGTAGAACGCATCTTTCCGACGGCGGAGGATGGACTGGAGCTGGTTCGCGTCGTAGTCGTCGAAGTGGACGTCCTCGGGAGTGAACGAACTGAGCGCCCGGCTGCCGACGGAATCCATCATCTTGGTGTCGTTCGAGATCGCCACGACGGAGATGTAGGCATCGAGCTCGCCGTTGGACCCGGCTCGCGAGAGCTGGTACAGCAAGCGCGAGAACGCGGGGTCCTGCTTGTCTCGGCGCCCCACGAGCATATCGAGTTCGTCGAGGACGAACACGACGGAGTCGAAGTTCTGATTGACGATACGGAACAGTTCGTCCCACTTTTCCTTCGTGGCGACGCCGTGTTTCGGGACCTCGATTTCGACGTCGGCTGTATCTGCAGCCCGGCTGACGAGCTCGTACACGGCGACGCCGAGTGTATCGAGGTCCTGGCAGTTGACCTCTATCGTTCCAAACCGGATATCCCGGGTCTCACAGACCTTGCTGATGTTGTTACAGACAGCCTTCGTAATGAGAGATTTGCCCGTCCCGGAGGGACCATACAGGAAGAGATTCGGAGGGCGATTGTCACCGAGCGCAACACGGAGCATCTTGGTAATCTCCTGTAACTGCTCGTCGCGGCCCACGATTCGCTCTTCGGAGACCACGTGATTCGGGTCGAGGAGTGCTCGTTCCCGTATCAGGCCCTCCTGGTCGTCGAACTCTAGCAGCATATCTTCTATCGACTGGGAACCGGGTGAGCCCTCGTCCGTGACCCCGTCTGACTCGGCCGGCTCCCGTGACGAGGAGGAATTCGTCCGCGTGGAGTCTGTGTCTGCCGAAGCGGAAGTAGTAAGCTCAGCTTGAGAGGTCTCCGTCGCCTCCGACGTGTCGGACGTATCACGAGTCGGCTCGGAGTCGTCCGCGTCCATATCCACGTCCAGACATGGTGGTACCAAAAGTCTTCCCCAACCCCTGTCGAAGTGTATTTATTCGTAAGACGCTCCAGAGAGCAAATATCGAAGGGGATGCTGTAAGAAGTCCCCATTGTAGCCGTAGCCACCGACGAAGTGAGAACGGCAAGACACACACCCCTCTATCGATGTGTTCGAGGGATATTCGAGGAGGGGGTGATCTGGCGAGCGTAATCGGTCGAGGAGGACTGTGGGCGGAGATTCTGCTCGTGACTCGTTCTAGTGGGACTCTGCAGCGGTTGCGAAACGGAGCTATTTCTTTTCTTTCTAGTTTTCTAGAACAACACAACACACACACCCCTCTATCGATGTGTTCGAGATGTTCCGAACGGACCCATCAAAATTTCATCACGTACCGCAGTGCCATCTCTGCGTAACGTCCCTGATAACCAGTCTAACCACTCGTATCGACTGTTCTGTGTATCTCACCGCTCTTTCGATGTCGAGTAGAGGCCACACAGCCATCCTATGAACACATCGATAGAGGGGTGTGTCTCCCCGTTCCCTCTCAACGGAGTGAATCGACCCTCGTGACGGTCGTCGAGTCCGACTGGTCGGGACCGTAGTGGCGCTGACTTCAAGAATGAGTCCTGCTGTAATCGTACCAATGCACAGTATTTCTAGATGTACTGTGAGTACTGTGAGTGCTGTGGGTGCTGTGAGTGCTGTGAGTGCTGTGGATGCTGTGAGTGCTGTGAGTACTATGGGTACTCGTCCACGGGCGGTACAACGGACCGGCGTCGACATTGCCTGCGGCCAGTTAACCAACACACCGGCGAAAAGCGGATGTTGTTGGTTAACGGGCCGGACGTGAAAACCGTCCGGCGAAACACTCGGGGGCACTGACCGCGCAATCGGGTCACCGACGCGTGGTGGCGTCTGCGAGTGAGGCCGCAAATATCGGCGTTTCGCGGGCCTCGCCGGCGCGTACGAATAGATCGTTCCGGGAAGCCCTCTCGGGCGTCGGTCCGTTCGAGATGGTCGACGATATCGCAGCTCTCGGCCATGCCCGAGACGTCGTTTCCGGGGTCGACGAGCACTGGCACGCCCGACTGTCCGCTCACCCTTCTCACGTCCCGACGGAGAAACCGAAACGGCACGACGTCGTGCTGTTCGTACTCCGGCCCCAGTTCGTCGAGTTCGTCCTCCACCTTCGCACAGTACGGACACCCGGACAGCCGATACAGTTCGATACACGTAGCGTAGCGAGCCTGCTTCAAATAGAAACGGGGAGAGACGGTAACCGCGTTACCTCCGGCTCACCCTTCAGGTCTCTCGCCAGTATTTCCAGAGGTAGCGGAGATCGCGGGGATACAGGAGCTTGGCGATCTCGAACTTGTTCCCCTTGTTGATGTCCGACACGATATCGCGATCCAGCTCGTTCAGGTCCCGGACGAGCTGATCGTATCGGTCGTTGGGAGCGAGATACAGCAGCCGCATCATCATCAGACGGCGGTCCTGTCGGGTGGCGACCTCCTCGTGCCAGAGGTCGTCGTACACCGCCGTCTCTGGCGCCGATGTGTCCACCGAGCCATGGAGGCACCGGTCAGCTGTCATGGCCGCTGCACGACCCGATTTCATGCATTTGTAGATTCCCTCTCCCCAGACTGGATCGACCGACGGGACGGTGTCACCGATCGCGATGAAGGAGTCGGTGCTCATAGACTCCGGGGGCTGGACGTGGGCAGAGCCTCGAACCTGCGTATCCGCGACCCGTCTGGCGTCCTGAAAGCGCGGATCGGTATCGAGCCAGTGTTCCAGATACTCGTTTACGGTCCGATCTTGGCTCGAATGCTGGCGGTAGCTTTCGTTCTGGATGTAACAGACGCCCACTTTCGCAGTGTCTTCACCGGTGTGGAAAATCCAGGAATACCCCCCAGGTGCGTAGGTGTGATCGAGTCGTAACATCATCGAATCGGTGAGGTCGGCGTATCCCGGATAGTTCAGATCGACGCCCTCGAACAGGTACTCTATCCCGATTGCGTGGTTCTGGCGTTCGAGATCGACAACGCCCAGGTCCTTCGCGAGCGTCGCTGCTGGTCCTGTCGCGTCGATGACGATGTCCGCGTACAGTTCCGTATCACGGTTGTATCTGATACCGACGACCTCCCCGCCCTCGACGATTGGGTCACGGACGCGTGCGTCAAAGCGATACTCCACGCCGTTCTCTCGGCCGTCGTCGACCAGGAACTGTTTGAAATCGCCGTATTCCAGCACGAAGCCCGGTTGGTCCCTGACGAAGTGTTCGTTCGGGGACTCGAAAACCACCGAGTCCGTCCCGTGCATGACCACGTCGTCCGGGACCCCGAACGAGGTCATCATCGACGCGAAGGTTCCACCGGTGGACTTGTCGCTCTGTGCCGGGAAGGCCTCCTCGGACTCTGTTTCCAGGACGACCACATCGTACCCACGCGTGACGAGATCCCGGGCGCACTGGGCCCCGGCCGGGCCTGCGCCAGCGATTGCCACCTGATAGCTATCGCTCATGTGCTGTGGGAGTGTATCGCGTTCGGGAGGAAAAGCCCGCTCGAACGGGCCGAACGACACCGCTCTCCGCTGTTTTTCCTCTGCGTTTCCGCGCTGTCGATGACGCTGCTGTCCGTTTGACGCTGTCCAGTTTCACACGGCATTACGAGAAACCAACACATGTCGGATGATAAAGATGACGAACCAGTGTCTCGCTTCCGCTCGGACCGCGGCTGTATTTCGGTCAGCTCTCCACCCACCGTCGTTAACTGTCCCGAAAATACCATCCAGTATGGACAATATATTTACCAGTTCTGGATGTACAATTACCCGGACTGAAACAATGGATGCGACCACAGACGAGCTCACAGTAGACGATGTACACCGCATATTCGAGGCCTGGGAGGACAAAGACCCAGTAACCCCTTCGGAGTACTGGGCCGAAGAGGGCGTGTATATCGACCCGCACTATCCGGACGACGAATATCGGGGCCCGGAGGAAGTACGACGAGTACTCGAATCAGGGCTCGAAGAGAGCATCGCCCAACCCCGGCTCACGATTCAGAACGTGTGGGAAGATGGGGACGCGTTTGTCGTCGAAGTTCGGACACACCACACACTGATAGACGAAACCGAGGTGGACTATCAGCAGGTGTTCGTAATCGAGACCCGCGACGGTAAAATCACCCGATGGCAATCGTATCTGCCGTTCAAACGGCCCTCCGAATAGCGGGTAGCGAGAGCCGACACAGGTGGGCGCTCCGTTTTGCTTACCGTATCGAACGTTCCTCCGGGACCGTCCAATCTCGCCGCCAGCCGGTCGTCCGCTCAGACGTGTTTGAGAACCCCGCCGATGATGACCACGCCGAACACAGCTATATTGATGAACGGTATCGCGAGATAGAGGTCTTTGAGTTCTCTATCGCTCCAGAGCGTGTAGATGAGCCCGACGGTGAACACCGACATCAGGGCCGCTGCGGGCAGGCTTTCGAGCGCTATCAGCGCCGGCGCGAGCAGCCAGAGGGCGAGGAAGAAGGCGATTGCCCGCTCTCGTCCGAGGAACGTGGCCGTCGTAGTCAAGCCCGCTTCGCGGTCGGGTTCGATGTCTTCGATCGCGCCGATGATGTGATATCCCATCCCCCATGCCCACGAGCCGGCGATAATCGCGAGCGGCGGGAGCGTTCCTGCGATTGCAGCGTAGGCCGCGATGGGGGGCAACAGCAAGGTGCTGGTGATAAACGAGTCGATGAAGGGTTGGGCCTTCAGTCGGATGGGCGGCACGTTGTACAGGATGGCCGCGCTCGCGAGTATGGCGAGTGGAACGAGGACCAGTGGATCGGTCGACAGGAGGACGACCGAGGCCATAAGCAACCCACTCAGCAGGATGAGCGCCATGTTGATCTTGTCGTGTTTGTACATGACGGAGGGGGTGTCCTCGTCCAGTTTTCGCGGGTTCATCTGGTCTGTATCGACGTCGAACGCGTCGTTCATGCCGTACACGTAGAGATTCCCGGGAAGTGAGAAGTAGACGAGAAACCAGAACGACGTCACGGAGAACACCTGATTCAGGGAATCAGCAGCGTACAAAACGGCGAAAGTAATCGGTAACAACATATGAATCCACCAGATGGGCCTCGACATCTGGAACAGATGCAACGCACGGTCGCTCACGCTGTCGTACGCGTCGCCACTCACTTCGATTGATTGCTGTGACATGTTCAAATAGTGGAAGGTTTGTTTCTCACATTAAATTTACGAAATGTAATCTAATATTAACTTTTATAGTACACGCTAAAAAACATGACTGTGTGACACCATCGAGATTCGAACCTGACCGGGCCAAAGACCAGTTTCGCTTCCGTTGTATCGGCGGCTATTCGTGACAATTATAGAGAAATTAAAATGCGACTACTAATATGACGTTCGGAGCGGTGGTGCTTATGCCGGGTCCCTCTTCGATTCTGGGGTCGGTGTGGGGAGGCGGTGCGACAGTAACGATTGCCCTGTTACTTGCTGTGTTCTCCTTCGGGTATCGAAGCGACCTCTCGCCAGTCTTAGACCGGATTCTGTCCATGCTTCCGATTACGTTTGTCTACATCACGCTGACTGGGGTCGGCGTCGTCTTTCAGGCCGATGCAACGGCGTGGACGAGGACTAACTGGCTCTACGTGGTGACCGGGTTCGTCTCGATGTCGCTCGCCCACTGGGGGCAGTGGTTTATCAACGACCTGACTGATATGGACACCGACCAGTTCTCGAACGCGGACCGGCCGCTCAGTCAGGGGACCCTCTCCGAACGACAGGCGCTCGTCGCCGGAATCACGCTGATGACGTTCGGAACGCTGTTCGGTGGAGTGGTCCGGCTCGAGGCCGCCGTTGCCATCTTCGCGTGGGTCGGTGTGGCCATGGTCTACACGCTGCCACCGCTCCGGTTGAAAGACGGCGCGTACAGCGGCATGATTTGTTTCGGGCTGTTGGGAACTGTCGCGATACTGTTCGGTAGTCTTCTTATCTCGGAGACACCGACCCAGCAGGTCTGGCTGTTAGTCGCCGTGTTACTGGTCGTTATCCCCCTCAACAGCTCCTATCAGGATCTCCCCGACGAGGAGGGCGACGCCAAGGCGGGCATCGACAACTTCGTCGTGCGATACGGTTCGGACCGTATCAGTCGGTTCCTCGCCGTTAGCTTCCCGCTATCTTTCGCGGCGACGGCCGCGGTCTTCGGGTGGTATCTGGCACTCCCGGCGTTCGCTTTACTCGGACTTGCGGTGACGTACCTGCTGATGACGTGGGATGGTGGCGACGAAATCGACCCGCAGGTATCGTCGGTCATCGGCCTGTTCTTTGTTCTGTTGGCCGTTTCCGAGTTCCTCTGGTAACTAGCGCCACCTCTGTCAGATAATTTTTGTTTCATAAACATTGAAATGTATGCGCCGAAAACCGTGCGACGATGCCTTCCAACCGTCACCACCCCGCGCCCGTGAGAGACGAACTCCCCGACACGACGGTGGTCTCTATCGATTCCGAGACGGACCTAGAGACGCTGCACGTTCCGGGTCAGGGACCGGCTCTCGTGTTCGTCCACGGCGGATTAGGCTCGCTGTGGAATCACTACCTGCAGTTCGAGTATTTCCGAGGTGAGCGTGAAATCGTCGCGTATTCGCTGGCCGGGTACGGCGGGTCGTCGGCTCCCCCAGTCGGGTCGATGTTCGAGCACGCGAAACAGCTCAGAAAGCTACTGGACGAACTCGGTGTCGCCGACGTCGTCATCTGTGGGTGGAGTTACGGCGCCGCAATTGCGCTCGAATACGCCAACGAGTGGTCCGTCAGTGGGTTGGTTCTGGGTAACGGTGCCGATAACTCTCTGACTCCCTGGTGGGAGCCGCCGCTGGTAAACGGCGTTCTCGCCTCGGGTCTCTATCGGCTGTTCAGGGGAGAGACCGTTCCGAAGTCGTTTCTGCGGTCACGGATATTCCACAGTTCGATGCCCGAATCCGCGCTCGACAAATTCATCGAAACACAGTCCTTGCCACTGCCAAAGTCCTCGTGGGAAGTGCTGCGGAGTTTCTGGGGATACGACAGGAGTGACGGGACCCACGACATCGAGGCGCCAACCGCAGTCGTACACGGTCCGGCGGACGGACTCGTTCCGGCCGCGGCGGCACGGCAGACTGCAGGGAGAATCCCCGGGGCAGTGTACTGCACGTTCGAGCGGTCCGGACACGCGGTCATGTTCGAGCGACCACAGCGGTACAACGCGCTGGTCGAACTGGTCGTCGACTCCGCACGTACCGGAGACGAGCTTGCACCGCTCGTCCGTGAGCGGTTCGGGTAGCGGTTGAAGAGACACTGCACCACTACCACGGACCGCTCTCACCCCCAGTTGGCCAGCAACAGACCCGTCAGGGCCGCGTAACTTCCGACCACGTTCCACTCGACGACTCGGCGAACCGTCTCCGCTCGCACTCGACCGAACGCGAACCCGGCCGTGACCGCGAACACTACGCCGGCAAGGGCCACCGGGACCACGGTGCCAACCCCCTCTGTGACGGTCCCGAGGAGGATAGCGAACGCGACGGTACAGCCCCCTACGACTAGCCCGACAGTCCGTCGCGAGAGGTTTCGCCCGAGCGACTGGATGTCCGCTTCTCTGTCGCCGTCACGGTCCAGAAATGCACCGACAGTGTCGTGAGAGAGGTCCCAGACCCACGTCGCGGCGAACATGACCAGGAGCTCGACGCCCAGCCCTCCGTAGACGAGCCATCCCATCACACTCGCCGTCGACACGCTCGTCACGGTGACGAGCGTCGAGATACCCGGAAGCCCGAGTTTGTTGAACACGAGCGGGTCCGAAGCGAGCACTGCGAGCAGGACGCCTACGGCGAGGAGAAACATCGGCCCGACGACGACGGCCAGCAGCAGACCGACGGCGAGCATTGTCAGCGACACGACCAATGCCTGTCGTTTCGTGACTCTGCCCGATGGAATCGGTCGATGGGGCTTTTCGATCGCGTCAGACTCGGCATCGAAGTAGTCGTCGATGGTCAGCGCCGCGCCCCGGACGAACAGCCAGCTCGCTAACCCGGCCACCGCGAGTGGGCCGAGCGGGCGACCGCCGGAGCCGAGCACGAGTGGCAGGCAGAATATAGCGATGTCTACTGCGAAGTACCGTACAGGGGTGACACGGTTGAACTGGACGACGGCACGGGCGTAGTTTGTTGCCGACACCGGCATCACCCCTCAGTGGCACTCACCAGTGGAGTGGCCGGTAGGGGCGGCTCGAACCGGCCACAGACAGTCTGATCGATAGAGGACGTGACACAGGCACTCATACTGGTCACTCGACGATTTCGACGCCGTCCTCGTCCGCCAGAATGCCCACCTCTGTCGACACCGACACGCCGGTCTCCGCTTCGACCCGTTCGACGCCACCGTTGGTACACTTCTCGACGACACAGTGGGCGCCTTCGACCGACGCTCCGGCCGCCCGTACCGCCTGAATCATCGCTGTCATCGTACCACCGGTGCTGATCGTATCGTCGACGATAGTGACGCGGTCGTCACTCGAAACGCCGTTCAGATAGAGCTGTCCGGAGTAGTATTCGGAATCCATGTCGATTTCGACCTGACACTCCTCCTTTGCATCTATCTCGTAAGTGTACCAGCGGGCGACAGCCAGTGGCAGCTCTAGTTCTTTCGCCACGATAACACCTATCGGCAGTCCTTTGTCCTCTTCGACAGCGATGACGTCCGTCTCGGCCGAGATACGGTCACGTATCAGTTCGGTGGCCGCCGATAGCGTCTCCGGTTGCAAGGCGGGCAGCTGATCCGTCAATTCGTTTACCGTCGTAACGTAGTCCCTCGACTGTGTCACTCCGGCGTTTCGGTAGACGGATTTGATTCGTTCGGCGGCGCTCGTCTCGTCGCTAAGTTGTGCGATATTGTCAGTCATGGATTAGGACCAATCCAGTACGTTCTACCAGACATTTCAATGAAATAATTTTTGGTATTAGCTGTCATTTACTGAAATTACGCCGTCCGGCTTCTGTGTGTCCAACCGAGGCGGTTGAGGGGATTCCGGGGCAGGCAGAGGTAGCGCTCTGCACACCGTTGAGCGAGAGCGAGAAATCGGGAAGCAAGCTCTGGGCCGTTGCTTCCGTCGTGATTTATTCACAGACAGCTACCGTTTCCGAACCCAGCCGCTCACACACTACTGTTTGTAGTCATCTCGCGGATTGCGGGCCGAAGCTGGCTGCGGATTCCGACGGAGTCAATCCGTTTCAACTGCCACCGTAGCAGTACGACGCCGGGACGGGCGGCCAGTCCGACGCTACTCGACACGCCGGTTGTGGGCTGTATTTTCCCGGGTAAACCGCGTATACAAGCGATTATACCGGCACTACTTCCCGCTCGGCCGCCCGGTGAACGGACGAGCACGCTCACAGTTCGGTGGGCCCTGCTGGGCCCGAAGCCGCACGCAACGGTAGTCGGAGGGGCGAGCGTGTCGACACCAACTCCAGTTTTCGTGTTATAGGCTGGGTAACAATTACGAAACTAATCGGTATGGAAGAACGTGCTAAACCTAGAATCCGAACTCTCAGGCCGCCCGGTGTTCGTTACGGGCGCCGCCGGTTTCGTCGGGAGCCACCTGGTCGATACGCTCGTAGAGCACGACGCGAACGTCCACGCGTTCGTCCGCGCGACCTCCAGCGGTGAGCTCGGCAACATCACCCATCAGGCGGACGAAATCACCGTCCACCGCGGTGACCTGCGCGACAAGGCGTCGGTCGAGAACGCGCTCTCGGCGCTGCAAGGGACCGGTGACGCCATCATCTTCCACCTGGGTGCACAGGCACACGTCGGCGAATCCTGGGACCGACCCTACGACACAGTCGACTCGAACGTCGTCGGGACGCTGAATCTGCTCCAGTCGTGTATCGACCTCGACCTCGACATCGACAAGTTCGACACCGCGGGCACCTCCGAGGAGTACGGCAACGTCAACGAGGAGAAAAGCGACCTGTACGACTACGCGACCGACGGGGGGGTGCTCCTCTCGGAACGGTCGCCGGTGAATCCGAAGTCCGTCTACGCCACCTCGAAGCTGACGGCGGACTTCCTGACGATGAACTACTACGACGCCTACGGGCTGCCGACCGTGACCACCCGGATGTTCAACAACTACGGGCCGCGACAGAACCCGCGATACATCACCGGGACGATAATCACGCAGGCCCTGGAGCGTGAACAGATAGAGCTCGGTGCGCTCCACCCCAAGCGGGACATGTGTTACGTTCAGGACGGCGTCCGCGGGCACCTCCACGTCGCGCTGGCCGGTGAGTCCGGCGAGCAGTACGTCTACGGCTACGGGGAGAACGTCACGATGCGCGACTGGGCGAACATGATTCTCAGCGTCGGCAAGGACCACGACTACTGGGGCGAGCGGGAGATCGTCCAGCGCGACGACCGGTTCCGGCCGGGCGACAGCGACGTGGAAGAGCTCCGCGTGGGCTACGAGAAGATAAACCGGCTCACCGGCTGGGAGCCGGCCGTCAGCTGGGAGGAGGGCATCCGGCGGACCATCGACTGGTACGCCAAGAACCCACAGGCGTGGAAAATGCGGGTGGACTGGCGATGAGACGCGGCTACTGGGACGGCAAATCGGTCGTCGTGACGGGCGGTGCGGGGTTTCTGGGGGGACACCTCGTCGAGGCGCTCCGGCAGCGGTCCGACGACGTCGACGTCTTCGTCCCGCGGTCGGCGGAGTACGACCTCAGGAACCGCGAGGAGATACGCGCGATGCTCCGGGACGCCGACCCGGACGTGATTATCCATCTCGCGGCGTCCGTCGGCGGTATCGGCGCGAACCGCGACAACCCGGGCCGGTACTTCTACGACAACGCGGTCATGGGTATCGAGCTGCTGGAACAGGCGCGGCGACACGGCGTCGAGAAGGTGACGCTGCTGGGGACCATCTGTGCCTATCCCGAAGTCACGCCGATTCCGTTCCGCGAGGAGAACCTCTTCGAGGGGTTCCCCGAGGAGACCAACGCCCCGTACGGGGTCGCCAAACGGTCGCTGCTCGTCCAGTCACAGGCCTACCGGAAGCAGTACGACTTCAACAGCATCTACCTGCTCCCGGTGAACCTCTACGGCCCGCGGGACGACTTCGACCTGGAGACGTCCCACGTCATCCCGGCGCTGATACGCAAGTGTATCGAGGCGCGCGACAGCGGGGCCGACACCGTCACTGTCTGGGGAACCGGCTCGCCAACCCGCGAGTTCCTCTACGTGAAAGACGCCGTGACCGCCATCCTCGACGCGACCGAGACCTACGACCGGTCCGAACCGGTGAACCTCGGAAGCGGCGAGGAGCTGTCCATCGAGGCGCTCGCCGAGAAAATCGCCGAACTGACCGGGTTCGACGGCGAACTCGTCTGGGACACGTCCAAACCGGACGGCCAGCCGCGCCGGAAGCTCGACACCACCAGAGCCAGAGCGGAGTTCGGATGGGAGGCCTCGACGGCCCTGACCGACGGCCTTCGCGAGACGATCGAGTGGTTCGAGGCGAACCATCCCAGCCAGCGCGACCGGGTCGAGCAGTAGCGTGACGACAGTCGGTGTGTGAACGGCGAGGTGACACCAGTAGCGACCGTACTCGCACCAGCACGGCGGGGAGCCGTGCTCACCCGACACCGTCCGCTCAGCGATTCCCTGTACCGGTCAGGCGGCTAGTCCACTGGCGACACTGTCGCCCTCACCCCGTCGCCGGGTCGGAGTGTCGGCGTCACCAGCAGGTCTGACAGTTCGTCCCGGGGCACGTCCAGATCGAAGTCTCTGGTGAGCGTCGCCAGCGCGACACGGGCCCCCATCGTCGCGAAGCCGCGCCCGATACACGAGTGGGGACCGCTGGCGAACGCGAAGTACGCCCCGCGCTCGTCGGGGCTCTGGTCGTCCCAGCGCGACGGGTCGAACTGGGTCGGGCTATCGAAGAACCGCTCGTCCCGGTGGACGGACCACTGGGGCATGATGACGAGCGACCCGTCGCTGACGACGTACTGCCCGAGCTGCTGGTCACCCTGCGCCCGACGGATGACCGCCCACGCGGGCGGGTAGAGCCGGAGCGCCTCGGTGATCACCTGGCCGGTGTAGGTCAACTGTTCGGCGTGCTCGTAGCCCGGCTCGTCGTCGCCGATGACGTCGCGGGCCTCGGCGCGGACCCTCTCGCGCACCTCCGGGTGCCACGACAGGAGGGCCTGCGTGTACGTCGTCCCGAGCGCCGTCGTCTCGTGTCCGGCGATGAGAAACGAGACGACCTGGTCGCGCAGGTGGTTCTCGGGGTACTCACCCGACTGCTCGGCCAGTAACAGGAAATCGAGCATGTCGCTCGGCGTGTCGTTGGCACCGCCACTCGACCGCTTCGTCGCGATAATCTCCTCACCCATCCGCTTGAGACCCTCGGCGACCTCCCGGGCGTCCGACGAGGGGCGGTCCGGGAACCACTCCGGCGTGATGGTCGTAACCGAGAGCTCGAACTCCGAGGCTGCGCCCTGTGCGAGCCGGTGCATCTCGCTGGCGCCGTCGGCGCCGATGTCGGTACCGAACAGGGCCTGGGTGGCCGCTCGCACTGTCACCGTCGTCATGTCGCGGTGCAGATTCCGGTCCGTCTGGCCGGCTGTGACGGCGTCGCCCCACTCTTCGCGGAGCCGAACGGCCTGCGCCCCGACGCTGTCGACGTACGTTTCGAGCGGCCCGCCACCGAAGCCGGGCGCGATCGCTTCCCGCTGTCGTCGCCAGAGGTCGCCCTCCGTCTGGACGAGCCCGTTTTCGGCGATGAGCGCCGCGGCACCGCTGGCCGGCACCCGCGAGAAGTCCGCTATCCGGTCCATCGCCTCGTGACAGAGGTCGGGGTTCGTCACGACGACGATGGACGGTCCGGCCGGTATCGACACCTCGACGCCGTCGCGATACTGCGACTGCATTACCGAAAGAAAGCGCAGCGGTGAGCGGACGAACCGGAGCGCGTTGAAAACCCCCGAATCGGGCGGGTTGGGAAGCCGTTGGCTTTGCTCCATGTCACAGGCTACGGCCAACCCGTCTTCACAGTTGCGATAGTGTCAACCTATAGCAATGAGGTGGGTGCGTAGCGGCCGACGGGTCCCGCCGTTCCCGTCGACATCAGCCCGATTAGTCACCGCATAGTAAGGTGGTGGGAGTACGATAGTCCTCTCCGGGACACGGACCCAGTGGCGCCATGGGTCATGCTTGTCAGCATCGGAAGGGTCCTGGTCCCGTGTGTCTGCGGCCGGGCACTGGGTCCGCCCGGCCACTCATCGACGCCGTGAGAGCCCTGTCGGTCCGGACAGGCGTGGTCCAACTCAGTTGACACCACAAAACCTATTTCCGGGTAGCCGTCACTGTCGGCGTGGGCGACGGTCCCCGCACTGGCCCTGACCCCGCCACAGTACCGGGACTTGCCCACAGCGTGGTTACGCCGGGCACTGACCCCACCCGGTGTTCGCGTTTTCTCAGTGGCCGTCGACGATTCCGCGATGAATGTGGGGTGGGCTCGCTGTTCGCCACGTCACCGGCCGATGGTGTCTGTTTCCTGCCTGTCAGCCGCAGGTGGAGTGGTCCGACCAGTGTGACGGACGAGCACGGCTAACGAGAGGGCGTGCGCCGGGGCGACGATAGCCGTACTCAGAAACCCCCCGGCGACCGGAATCTGTGCGAGGCCCCACGAGCCGAGCCCGAGCACCACGACGAGCCCGAACACTGTCCACCCGATGCCGTAGGACCGGCGCTGACTCTGTCGGAACGCCGTCCGGTACGATTGCCCAGCGACAACCAGTCCGGGGAACAGGAACAGTCGCACTGCGAGCACCGAGAACAGGACGACGGTCACGAGCCCGACCAGCAGGTTCGACAGGGTGACGCGTGGCGTGCCCAGCCACTGTGGGAGAAACCCGACGAGGGCCAGTACCACGCCGTATCTGAGGACGGCGGTTCGATCCGTCTCGACGTCGAGCGCCCGCTGGAGTGTGAGATAGCCACCGGCGCCGACGGCGACGAGGACGAGCAGTTCGAGGCCGACCGCACCGAGGAGATACGGTACGCGGAGGTCGACGAGTGCACCGACGGCCCTGACTGTCCGTGACGTGCCCATGGGAACGAGCGAAAACTGCACGTTGACCGTCTCCCGGAACGAGGTCGGAACCTGCATCGGAATCGGGTCCACGGTGCGAATCCAGTCGGCGAGCCCGACGACGAGCCCGGCGACGGTGAACGGCACGACCTGGCGAGGCCGGCGACGAACAGCGGTCGCCACCGCACGCAAGACGGCCCACACCGTGAGTTCGGCGAGCGGTCCACCGCTCGGCTCAGAGTGGCGACGGTCCATCGGCGGTGTCACGAGGCTCCCTCCAGCGCGAGAACGCCGTGCGCGGTCGTGACGAAGAGCCTCCCGTCACCGATTATCGGTGTGGCTATCGGATAGTCGTCGGGTTCGAACGTGAACCGCTGTGCCCCCGACCCGGCGTCGATGGCGACGAGAGTGTGTCTCGATTCGACGGCGTACACGACACCGTCGGCCACGACCGGCGTCGACTCGCCGTTGAAGGGCGTGGTCCACAGCGACTCGCCCGTGGCCAGGTCCAGCGCGTGCATCGCGTCCTGGCTGTCCGAGAGGAAAACGCGCCCGTCGGCGACCGCCGGTGCCCCCTCGGTGACGTTCGCATCGAGCGACTGTTTCCACAGGGTCGCGCCGGAGGCCATGTCCAGCAGATACACCGCGTCCCGCGTTTGTACGACGAGTCCATCGTCGGTCGCGACCGGTGCCAGAACCATCTGTTCGTCGAGCTCGCGCTGCCAGTCCTGCGTGCCGGTCGCGGCGTCGTACGCGGTGGCCTGGTACGGCCAGTTCGTGACGAAGACGCGCCCGTCTGTGACGGCTGGGCGCTTGATTTCCACGCCGTAGCCGTCCTCCTCCCTCGGTGTTTGCCGCCAGTCGACTGCCCCGTCGTTGGCGTCGAGTGCGACAATCGAGTCGGCCCCCGGCGGGGCCGCGTACACTGTGCCGTCGTCGGTGACCGGGTCGACAGCCATCGGTTGCCCGAAGAAGCCGCCCCCGGCGGCCCGCGGACCGGTCCACCGCCGGGCGCCGATTGCGGCGTCCACACCGGGCAGCGCGATGCCGCCGCCGGCGTTCAGGCCGACCACACCAGCGGAGCCGGTCACCGCGAGCGTATCGGTGGTGTATATCGAGGCCCGGACTCGGGCCGGGGTCGAGCGGTACTGGCCGGCGCGCTCGAACTGGGTCGCGCCGGTGTCGCTGTCGAGCGCGACCAGTCCGTCGTGGGTCGCATACAGCGTCCCGTCGAGGTGAACCGGCGGGACCGGCCGGCCGAAAGACGACGAACTGGTGTACGTCCAGGTGACCTCGACATCGTCTTTCGGTCCCGAGGCTGTCGGATGCGCGCCCGTCCCGGCGGGGTCGTATCTGGCCATCGGCCAGTCGACGTCGCTGGCGGCGGCCGTCTCACCGGCATCGCCCGTGGGTGCCACTGCCCCGGCGACAGCGACCCCGGCGAGGGTGAGAAAGTGGCGTCTGGTGGAGGGCATCACCCTGAGTGTTACAGTCGAGCACAATAGTCCTTCGTCTCAGTCAGCGCCGTGGGGCTGTGCCTACGGCGCGGCGCGCCCGTCGAACGGGCCAGTTCAGTGGTGGGCAGACGACCACGGTACCGCTGTGGGTCATCGACGTTCGTTCCCGCAAGGAGAGAGAAAGCATTATATTACCGGCGTTGGCACAGACCCGTTGGGGATTGGGCCCACACGTGAAGTCTGTCGCACTGACGGTGCCACCGTGGGTCCGTGGCACCGGCCGGGCACTGGGTCCGCCCGGCCCGTCGTCGACGTTTCCGTGTCCCACCGCTGTGAGACACTTCTGACCGGTCGCTCCCGATACAGCTGCCACCACGAAACATACTGCGTGGGTGGCGCTACCGACTGTCCGGGTGACGGTCCCCGCGCTCTCCCTGACCCACCGGTGTCCGGGGACCGGCCCGTAGTGTGCTCGTGTCGGGCGACACGTCGCCCGATTTTTGCGATTCGTCGGTCGCGGCCCCGGTCAGACGGTCGGTGACCGCCGTTACCCGTCGACTCGGGTCACCGATGCCCGACAGCCCTATGGCCGTACAGCGAGTAACGCGCCGACTACGGCTCGTCTCTCACTGTACTGCCGATGACGAGCGCCGCGGCGATGATGACCAGGTTCTTGATGATGTACTGGCCCTCGACGGTCAGCGCGTAGGGGAACGTGACGTAGACGACATCGGGGAGGAGGACGAGCGGGAGAAACGTCCCCGGGAGCTGGATGGCCAGTAGCAACAGGCCGACGCGGGTAAGCGGCCGATAGAGCAGGCAGAGCCCGATGAGGACCTCCCAGACACCGAGTACGGGGACGAACAGTTCGGGCGGGACGATATACACCGTCGACGCGACGAGGTCGGCGGCCGGCGAGACGCCGAGTACCTTCAGTCCGCCGAACCAGACGAACACGATTCCGAGGGCCGCTCGCAGGGCCGGAACGCTCCATCGCTCCATCAGCGACGTGAGGGTCGCATCGACCGCGTCGAACCGCTCGCGATAGTTCAGCCACGGCTGCTCTGTCTCTGTTTCTTGGGCCGTCATTATTCTACCAAATCGTACGGTCTCAGCGGTCTAAAAACCTCTTAGCCCCTGATTGATAGTGGACGTCCGTAGAGCGAAAGAGGGAGACACAGCTGTTCCAATCGGGCGTCGAAGCGGGTCCCGTGGGGGAGGACTATCATCGCACGGACCGAAGACGGGGTGTATGGATGCACGCGGCCGCACCGTCGTGGCCCGGCCACGGAAGGCGGTGTTCGAGTTCATGGACGTCCCGGAGAACCAGGCCCGTATCTCGCCGCGGTTGTCGGCCGTCGAGACCGTCGGCACGCGCGACAACGGCGCCAAGCGAGCGACCTACACCTACCGGCTGTTCGGGCTGGCGTTCGACGGCGAGGTACGGGGCATCGACCACGACCCGCCCGAGCGGGTGACCTTCGAGATGACCGGCGACATCACCGGCCACATCCAGTGGGAGTTCGAGCCGACCGGCCGGGGGACGCGGGTCACGTACGCCGCGGAGTACGACCTCGGGTTGCCGTCGGCTGTCACCCGGCTATCGGGGCCGCTCATCGACCGGTTCAACCAGCGGGAGATAACTCGCACGCTAGAGAACCTCCGGCGAGCGCTGGAAGCCACCGAATCGCCGTAGGTAACCGGACGGTGGTGGGCGGGACGAGGGGGTGCACGCCAGATCGCTTCTCCGCTGGCGCGGTGTCCACGAACACCCCGAGAAGCGTCCGCCTTTCGGCCCGGGAGACGCTGTCTCAGCGGCCAGCGGACAGCCCACAGTCGCGAACGAGTGAGTGCACCTCGTCGGAGTCCGACAAACCGCCGTCGTTCGGACGCTCGATACCAGCGAAGCCAGTTCGGTCTCACGCAGACAGTCCGTCCATAGACCGTGTCGTCGGGCGGCCAGTGACCCCGACCGGGCCGCGGCCGGTGAGCCGACGCTAGTCGTCGCTCGTGGCGACCGTCGCCGGCGTCTGGTCGTCCCCGGGAACCGCCGCGTCGATAGTGGCGGCGTAGTACCCAGCGAGGCTGGCGGCCGCCGACAGGGAGTACGAGTGAGCCGCGGCCTCGTCGCTGGTGGGCTGGACAGCGGAATGGCGGGTGATACTGAGCGGTTCGGCGAGCAGTTCCTGCTGGGAGAGCGAGGTCAGACGGCGCTCCCGGCACGCAGCCGTGAGAACGGCTGGCTCGGGATACGTGGTGGTGACGACGTAGCCGTGGAACACGAGGTCGTCCGAGATACAGGCCTGGACCGCGATCTCGTGGGACTGCTCACCACCGCGGGTCGTGAGCACCAGTTCCGGAAGCGAATCGAAGCGATGGGTCACCTCGGGCAGCGTCGGATACGTCACGTCGAACTCCCATTCGGACGGGACGGTACCGATGACGTCGAGGAGAAGGCGCTGATTGGAGGTTGGGGTATTGTCTGTCATAGGTTCGCTGCGACTCTATATCGCCCACCGGCGAGCGGCGACCCTAAGGATTTCGAAGCGAGCACGACCGGGAAAATGAACAACATTTTATACACGCGGAGATAGGGGCAGTTCGACAGCCGACAGTGCCGTAATCGAACGAGCAACTCCCGATAGTTTAGCGAGTTGAGTATTCCTGCGTGCGACCGCAGCGAACCGCAGGTAGCGTTTCTCACGAAGCGTCGGCCGGCCAGTTTCGACTCCGGCCCCCATCGACAGTACCTGTTTGTCCGTGGCGGCCGTACGGGACCGTATGACCGGGTCGCCAGAGGCACTCACGGGTGTCACGGATGTGGACTGCACCGGGCAGCAAGCGCTCGTCACCGGGTCGACGAGCGGTATCGGCCGGGAGGCCGCGCTGGCACTGGGCCGGCTCGGCGCCGACGTCGTCGTCCACGGGCGGGACACAGCAGTGGGCGAGGCGGTCGTCGACGAGCTCACCGAAATCGGCGCCGATGGGACGTTCGTCCCGGCGGACTTCGAGAGCGTCGACGAAGTGCGGTCACTGGCCGAGACCGTCCGGACCGACACCGACGGGCTGGACATCCTCGTCAACAACGCCGGCGGGCTGTTCCGCGAGGGCCGACTGACCGACCTGGGCGTCGAGCGGACGTTCCACGTCAACCACCTCTCGCCGTTTCTCCTGACAGCCGCCCTCCTAGACCACCTCCGGGACGGCGCCCGCGTCGTCACCACCGCGTCGGCGGCACACCGGGGCACTGCGCTGGATACGGCGCGGGTGAAAAGCGTCGAGCGATACTCGGCCTTCTGGGCGTACAGCCACTCGAAACTGGCAAACGTTCTCTTTGCGACGGAACTGGCTCACCTGCTGGATGTCTCGGACCGGCCCATCACGTCGAACAGCGTCCATCCGGGCGCGATTCCGGGGTCCGGTTTCAGCCGGTTTCTCCCGGGTCCAGTGCCACAGCTCGTCCGGGGCCTGTCCGCCGTACCCGGGGTCACCACCGTCGCGGACGGTGCCGCGGAGCTGTTGTTCCCGGCCGTCTCACCCCGGACTGCGGATATCTCCGGGCGATACTTCGCCGACCAACAACCCACGAACCCGTCGAGTGAAGCCCGTGACGCGGACGCCGCCCGACGGCTCTGGGAGTTCAGTGCCGAGGTCCTCGACATCGACACCCCGCTCGAACCGCCCGAGCTGTAGCACTGCTGGCGGTGACCGCAGCAAGCCCCGTCTCTGTACCGTCTTTCGAGGCGGAGAGACACCGCAAAAAGCGAGCGGGTCCAGCCCCAGCGGCACCGACGAGACAGTGAGCTAAGCTATACCGTATAGCTGAGCTAATTGGCGACACCGACGAGGGCGCTCTCGTTCCCGTCGCGGCGACGATAACTGGAGTCGCCGTGCTTTAGGAGTCGAGGCCACGCTTTCCGAACGTATACAGTACCGCGACTGGTAGTCGGCGTACGATGGCGGAGAGCCCCTGTACGAACGTCTGTGCCGTAGCTGACGGTGTCTGCGTCGGCTGCGGGCGGACGGTGAGCGAAATCGCGTCGTGGCGGTCGATGACCGACGCCGAACGGGAGCGCGTCGTCGACGAGATTCGACGCGGTAATCGCGAGTATCCGAAGCCGGAGTAGGTCTCGACGGCATTCCGAGACAGCCGGCGGTATGGAGCAGTCCAGATTCGCCGGGACTGTCCGGTGGCCCCTGTCGATTCAGGTCGAATCCGAGCGACAGTGTACGGTATGTCCGGGTCAGATGTCAGTCATGCACAACTATTTTGTGTAGCGGTTCGTGGTAAATTTACAATATGACTGGGTCAAATGTAACGCGGTTGGTAGTGGTGGGTCTCGTGGTGGTAGCAGCGATGGGACTGATCTCCGGTGTCGCGGGCGCCGCCGAGTCGGGCGAACACCGTCCCAACGAGACGAGCGGAGCGATCACCGGCGAGCAGCTGACACATGCGGTCGACAGCGCTGCCAACCGAACCTCCGTCTGGGGGTTCACCGAAGCGGGACAGCCCATAGAGACGTACCGTCTCAGCGTCCGGACCGAGACGACGGCCCCCAACGCGGAGCTCTGTCTCACGCAGAACGGGACCACGACGTGCCAACCAGTCGGCAACGGGACCGCTGTCACGTTCCCCGTGGCGGGCAACACGTCGACCAGCCCGTTTGCCGTGACGCTCTCGCTCCGACAGCAGCGCAGCGGCGCCGTCCTGGACACGGAGACGCTGACCGTTCGACAGCTCAGCCGGTCAGGTGACCTCGATGGGGACGGGCTGCAGAACGCGGCCGAACTCGCCGTCGGCGGGAACGTCTCGGTGCCGGACACCGACGGCGACGGCCTCGCCGACGGACCGGAAGTCCACCAGTACAACACGTCCGTGAGGCGGGCGGACACGGACGGTGACGGACTGAACGACACCGCAGAGATTACCGAGTACGGCACGTCCCCGGTCGCGGCCGACACCGACGGCGACGGGCTCTCCGACGCGACGGAGGTGAGACTGGGGTACAACACGACAGCGCCAGATACGGACGATGACGGCCTGCGGGACGGTGCGGAGTTGGCAGCCGGGACGGACCCGGCGACGGCGGACACGGACGGGGACGGGCTGTCGGACGGCCGGGAGCGCAAACTCGGGACGGACCCGACGGCCGCTGACACGGACGGGGACGGGCTGTCAGACGGCCGGGAGCGCGAACTCGGGACGGACCCGACGACCGCTGACACGGACGGGGACGGTGTGTCGGATAGTCAGGAGCGGGCGCTCGGGACTGACCCGACGACCGCTGACACGGACGGTGACGGGCTGTCAGACGGTCGGGAGCGCGAACTCGGGACCGACCCTCAGACAGTCGATTCCGACGGTGATGGTCTGTCTGACGGCCGGGAAGCCCAGCAGCTGAACACCGACCCGACTGCGACGGACTCGGATAGCGACTTCCTCGACGACGGTCTCGAAGCCGGTCTCGGGACGAACCCGACGACGCCGCTGACCGCGACCTGGCTCGTCGGGCTCGTACTCGGCGTGGTCATCGGCGTCTTGGCATCGGTGGCAGCGATACAGCGGGGTCTCGTCATCGCAGTGGTCGACCGGCTCCGTGCGTGGAGATACGCGGCGGTTCAGTCGCTGTGGCCGTCGACCGACGGTGCCCGGGACCGGTCGGCCGAGTCGGTCAGTCAGCGGACGCCCGCCGCTCGGCCCGACCCGTCGGCCACCGCCGAGTCGGACCCCCTCACAGACTCGGAGGTCGTCACCCGGATGCTCGAGGCCGAGGCGGGGCGGATGCGCCAGAGCGAGATCGTCGAGGCCACGGACTGGTCGAAATCCAAGGTCAGTCGCCTGTTGTCACAGATGGCCGACGCCGACGAGGTGGTGAAGCTCCGGGTGGGCCGTGAGAACCTCATCTGCCTCGACGGGGCCCAACCCGCGGCCTTCGCCGCGGACCGGGTTCGGGATGGCGTGCCCGACGGCCCTCCCGGCGCTGCTCATAATTAGGCGACGAGCCGTACCGGGAGCGACAGCGCTGCCCCGTCAGCCGACCGCCGAGCAGCCGCTGCGGCGTGTCACGGCCGGATTCGTCACCTGAGCCTGTCGCCTGCCAGGGGAGACTCCCGTCGCGCCGGCCAGGGCCACGGTGACGCTGTCCCGACCTGAACTCTGGTTGTCGAAACGGCAGGTATCCATCTCAGTGTGGCTCGCAAACAGTTGTGAACTGACTGCAACGGTGATATTCCGTGCAACTGACCGGGACGGTCGCCTCGCTATATCACCGTGTGGCCAGTACGGGGAAGCGAGCATGACCGACTGTGAAACGACTGACGACGCAGCGACTGACGGTATCGACCGACAGGCCTCCACGTCCGACTCCCGGCTGACCCGCGACGATATCTTTCACGTGTTGCAGTGTCGGCGGCGCCGACTCGTGCTGAAATTCCTCCAGGAGTACGACGGAGACGGGAGCGTTCCCATGAGAGACATCGCCGAGCACGTCGCCGCTGTCGAACACGATACGACCGTCGACGGACTGGCGTCCAGACAGCGCCAGCGCGTCTATATCGCGCTCTATCAGGACCACTTGCCGAAGATGGATACGGCGGGAATCATCGACTACGACCAGAGCCGTGGCCACGTGGCGCCGACGGCACAGACAGTCGCCTTCTACCGGTATCTCGACCGTGAGCCGTCTCTGGTGTCGGACCAAGCGCGGACGGACGGGTAGTCAGACCGGGGCGTCGCCGGCACGCTCCGGTGTCGCCGCCGCTTCGGTGTGAGCTAGTGCACCGACTCGTCCGGCCGACGCTCGCAGACTGTTCTGCCCCGTCGCTACCGCGCCCTCGTACCGTCGTAGCGGCCGTGACGGCGCTCCCGCGCAGCTGCCGGCGGCGTTGTTTTCCAATCCTTAGCATCCGAATAATAAGGGCCGTAGCGGCGCGAGTGGGAACTGCATGTTTCACAAACTGACGCGGTCACAACTAGCCGCAGTGCTAGTGATAGGGCTGGTCGCACTGACCGGCTGCGCCGGTCTCGAAGGGTCTGGCACGGAGACGCCGGCCGCCGAGGACGAGTCGACACCGGACGAAGCGCCGACAGAGACAGACGACTCGGAGACAACTGAACCCGAGGACAATCTCCTGGCCGACGACGGCCAGTCCGACCCGGTAGCGACCGACACCGACGAGGCTCCGGGAGACGACGGCAGTGACGCGGATTCGACACCGAACGTGACCGGTGACGATTCGATACTCGACGAGGGAGACGATCCAGTGGGCAACGAGACCGGAGCGGACCAACTGGCTAACGACACGGAAGACGACTCGGTAGCCAACGACAGCGACGACGACTCGGTAGCCAACGACAGCGACGACGACTCGGTAGCCAACGACAGCGACGACGACTCGGTAGCCAACGATACGGAAGACGACTCGACAGCTAACGACAGCGACAACTCGATGGCCAACGACACGGAAGACGACTCGACAGCCAACGACAGCGACGACAATCCGCTGTACGACGATTCGTCGGAGAACAGTACCGACGACAATTCCACGGCGAACGACTCTGACGGCAGTTCATCCGAGAACAGTACCGACGACAGTCCGTTGTACGACGATACCGACGAAAGTTCCACGGCGGACGATATCGGAGTCGAACCGACTTCTACGACACCGCGACGGAATACGGTACTCGGGGAGTGACACCGGAGTACGGCCCCAGAGCGGGGCCGACTGGAATCGAGACCGAGAGGCACTGAGCTCGGTCGAGCGTTCCGGGGCTTCCCGAAGATAGGCGGTGTGTTCCGGACGGCGGCTCGCGGCCGCCACCGCGTGAACTGCTCGGGACAACCGGCAAGTCCCATCCATGCCGGCTGTTCGACCGGCTACGGGTGGGACTGGGCGGGGCCGCGGGCTCCGCGATGGACCGGATTTCTCCGTCCTGGCGAACGGGCGACGCCTGCGAGCCAACGTCGAGAAGGCGGAGGAGTTCTGCATCTCAGTAGCGAACACTGGTTCCGACAACACGACCGCTGATGTCCCCGAATTTTTATTACACATCGTTCTGAACGAAACATTGGGGGACGGGACACTGTGCCTCTGACAGCCTGCACACTGGTCCACGGAAAGTGGGTGCGGTGTTCGTCTGTCGCTGGCCGAGCAGTGGGTTCGCTCGGCCGACCGCTGCCACCAGTGCCGGACCACGTCGGTCCGACCGCACCGAGGCCGGCACACACACTCGTCGACAGCGGCTGTGGCCTCTTTTAACGGACGTGGTACCGTCGACGCGTTGTCGCACGGACCGGGCTGCCGGTACCGCCTGACGGCCGCTGTCCGTGACCGCCGCGGTGGACAGGTTTCGTTGCTGACACCACAAAGCACATGCCGGGAGCGATGTCACCAATCGAACGGGCCATGGTCCCCGCACAGCTTCAGCCCCAGCCTCGGTGCTGGGACCAGCCCACAGTGTGTCCCCACCGGGCGTTGCCCACGCCCGGTTTCTGCGGTTCCTTGCGGGCCGTCTGCGCCCGCGGGCGTGACTGATGGTTTGGTTCCAAGCGCCGTCACAGCGGGCGCGTCGCCGCGACCTCAGCCGTCCGAGAACTCGACACCGGTAATCTCGAAGCGGGCACCCCCGTCGGCACTCTCGGTCAGGCGGATGTCCCACCCGTGGGCTTCGACGACCTGTTTGACGATGTTCAACCCGAAACCCGTGCCCTCGGCACTCGTCGAATAGCCGACCCGAAAGACCCGCTCACGTTCGGCGGCGGGGACGCCCGGTCCATCGTCTGCCACGTAGAACCCATCGTCGAGGGGTCCCACGGTGAGAGACACCTCCGGCCCGTCGTCGTCCACGGCGTCGTCTGACTCCGTCCGACTGCCTGTCGTGCCGCGCTCGACGATGTCGTCGGACGCAGTCCGATTGCTTGTCGTGCCGTGCTCGACAGCGTTCCGAAAGAGGTTCTCGAACAGGTGTTTCAGCCGCGACTGTTCGGCGACGATAGTCGCGTCGGTCGTAATCGAGAGGGCCGCCGCCGACAGGCCGGTCGTCTGGGCACATTCCTCGGCGAGGGCAGGCAGCTGGACCGGGGCCGGCTCCGAGCCGGTCTCGCCGTGGCGTGCGAGGTCCACCAGCTCGTCGATAAGCCGCTCCATCCGGGCGACCGGGCGTTGACACCGTTCGAGCGCCGCTTCGTCGTCAGTCTCGATCAGATCCAGCGACGCCGACAGCGTCCGCAGGGGGTTCCGGAGGTCGTGACTGACAACCGTGACGAACTCGTCGAGCCGGTCGTTTTGCCGCTTTAGTTCGCGTTCGCGCTGCTTGCGGGCCGTGATATCGCGGAAGTACCCCTGGTTGTAGCACTCCCCGTCGATTTCGACGGTCTGGGCGCTTATCTCCACGGGGGTCTCGTCGCCGGCCGCGTCGACGACGGCGAGTTCGACCTGTTCGCCAAGCGTCGCGTCACGACCCTCACCGTCGCCTACGTGTTGTCTGAACAGTTCGGCGTACTCCTCGGCTTTGTCCGGGGGATGGAGCTCCGTCTGGTCGAGGCCGACAATCTCCTCGCGGGGACGGTCGAGCAACCGCGTCGCCGCCTGATTCGTTTCCCGAATCTCGCCCGACTCGGCGTCGGCGATGAACACCGCGTCCGGGGCTGCATCGAGCAGGGTCTGATACCACGCCTTCGTCTGAGCGAGATTCCGCTCTCGCTCCTTGCGCTCGGTGATATCCCGAATCGTCCCGCGGACACGCTTGCAGGTTCCGTCCTCGAACTTCGGGTCGGCCCGCGTGCGCACCCACTTCTCGGCGCCGTCGCCGGTGACGATGCGGACTTCGATATCGTACGGGTCGCCGTCTTCGAGCGCCCGTTTCACGCCGTCCCGAACCGCGTCGCGGTCCTCGGGATGATAGAACCGCTGGATATCCGCCTCGGGGTCCGGCTCGAACTCCGTATCGACGTCGTAAATCTCGTACACCTGCTCCGTGAAGTACGCCTCCTCGGTCCGGGGGTCGTACTCCCAGGCCCCGACGTCAGCGAGATTCTGGGTTTTCTCCAGCAGATCCGTCTTCCGTTCCAGCTCCCGCTCCGCGCGGAATTGCCCCACCGCCCTGCTGATACGGTTCGCGAGGAGGTCGTACTGGTCCGTTCCGGAGTCTTTCTGGAGATAATCCGTCGCGCCGAGGGTGAGTGCTTCGCTCGCGACTTCCTCACTCCCCTTTCCGGTGAAGAGAATAAACGGGAGGTCGGGATAGGTCTCGCGGACGGCGTCGAGGAACTCGAGGCCGTTCATGCCCGGCATATCGTAATCGGAGACGACACAGTCGACCGCGGACGTGAGCCGGTCCAGCCCCTCGGCCCCGCTGGTCGCAGTTTCGACGGTGAAACGGTCGTCGTCGCGTTCGAGAAACTCGGCGGTCAGCGCCCCGAAATCCGGGTCGTCATCGATATGAAGAACGTGGACGGCATCACCCATACTTCCAGTATATACACATAGTTATATAAGAGAGTTCCCCGCTGTATCGATGCTCTGTAGCCGCCAGTGCCACGCTGGGACAGATGAGCGTAATTCATCTGTCAACTCTGTGTAGCATTAGCAGGCCAGTCGCCGACAGCACAGCGACGCGGGTAGTTGCGCACGGGGTTGGGGACGGAGGTCCCGGCCACGGTACCGACACAGCCTGTGACAGGCCGCTCGGTCGGCGAGACGACGCCCGAGCCGTCTAGTAGTGTTTGAACAGCAGGCCCCTGATGTCGTCTTTCGTCCGAACTGCTTCGGTCGTCCCGTCGGGCAGGTCGACCTCGTACGGTTCGTTGCCGCCGCTCTTTCGCCACTTGTCGTCGTGTGTCTTGAGCAGCTGGTTGGCTGCCGAGAGGACCGCGCCCGGCCCGTCGGTGTTCGGTGTCGAATCGGCAGTATCGGCGTCCCCGCCGCTCTCACCGGCCTCGGAACCGCCGTCGGCATCGCCGTCTCCGTCCGACTCGGTCGGTTCGTCTCCCGCCGCCGTTGGTTCGTCGGTCGACGTGTCGTCACTGTCGGCCGCGTCACCGTCCTCGGCATCGGTGTCTACGTCGGAATCGCCCGCTTCAGAGTCGCCCACGTCCGCGTCGGGGCCTTCGGAGGCGTCGAGCTCGGCGAGTCGCGCCGCGAACTCCTCGACGCCCAGCGTCGAGAGCAGCTCCCCGCGCATGGTCGCGGTGTCGATTCCGCTGCCCGGCACTCCCTCCACGTCGGCGGCGATCTCTTGAAGGAGGTGGAACTCGGCCGTGGCGATGCGCTCGTGGGCACCCTCGCCCGACGGCTGTGTGGGTGGTGTGTACGTATCGAGGAGATACTGGACGGTGTCCGTCGTCCGGATGTGGCCGTAGGTGTCGATGTACGCCGCCTCGAGGTCCGACTGAATCGACTCCAGTCGCTGTCGCTGTGTCTCCGTGACCGTGATTTCGGGCATTAGTAGCCAAGTGTATACGGCCCAGCATGGTGTAGTTTATCCCCGATTCCACCGGTATCCGGGGCAGTGTCGACTCGGCGGTCCACGACGAGCCACGAGGGCAGTGGTCCGATTTCCGACGACGGGATCGACGGAGGTATCAGCCCCGTCCTGTCCGTGTCGCCGCCGTCAGGCCTTAGCCTCGCCGGCCCGTCGGTCCGACATGGAGTCACACGCCGGCTTCCACTCGCTCCACGAGGAGACGGCCACGTCGCTCGATGTGACCGGCAGCCTGCCCGAATGGCTCGACGGGAGCCTCATCCGGAACGGACCCGGGGCCTTCTCGTTTCCCGGCGGGAGCAGCGTCGACCACTGGTTCGACGGGTTCGCGATGCTCTACCGGTTCACGTTTACCCCGGCGTCCGCCTCCGATTCGGCCGACGACACCGTCCACTATCGGAATCGGTTCCTGCGCACCGACGCCTACGAGGCGGCGCGAAAGGGCGAGTTCGAGGGCGGGTTCGCGACGGGAGCGACCACGCTCCGCTCGCGGCTGGCGACGTTTCTCACGGACCCCTACGACAACACGAACATCGTCGCCGAACGCGTCGGCGGCGAGTACGTCGCGCTGACCGAATCGCCCCGCAAGGTCCGGTTCGACCCGAACCTCCTCGACACGACGGGCCACGTGGAGCACGACGACGTCTCGGCCGGCCACCTCTCGTGTGCACATCTCAAGCGCGACCCGGCGACGGGAGTCCTCGTCAACGTCGATACGGCCTTCGGCCGAACCAGCCAGTATCACGTCTACGCGACGGCGCCCTCCGGCGACCGGCGACACGTCGGCAGCGTCGAGACCGACCGGCCCGCGTACATGCACAGTTTCGCGCTCACGCCCCGGTTCGTCGTCCTGACGGAGTTCCCCCTCCGTCTCGACCCGCGGCGGTTCCTCAGGCCCGGCCGACAGGCCCCCTTCATCGAGCAGTTCGAGTGGGAGCCCGACCGCGGGACCCGGGTCATCGTCATGGACCGGACGACCGGCGCGGTAGTCGCGGAGCCGGTGACCGACGCCGTGTTCGGGTTCCACCACGTCAACGCCTTCGAGCGGGCCGACGGGACCGAACTCGTCTTCGACCTCGAGACGGTGCCCGACGCGACGACGATAGACTCGCTGTACCTGGAGAACCTCCGGGCCGGCGAGATGGGGGCTATCGCCGGGCGTATCGAACGGTTCACCGTGGACCTGGGACCGACAGACGCGGCGGACAGATACGGTCCCGGCGACGCGACGGTCTCGCGCGAGATGCTGTACGACGACGGCAGCGCGCTGCCGACGGTCGCCCCGACACGCTGGTGTCGCCCCCATCGGTACGTCTACGCGATGGGGATGGACACGCCGGTCACCGAGTGGGCCCGTCGGGTGCTGAAACTCGACACGGAGACCGGGACCGTTCGGACCTTCGACGGCGGTGGCGACTACTTCGGTGAGCCCATATTCGTCCCGGCGCCCGACCCCGACGCCGAAGACGACGGCGTCGTGTTGACAGTGGCGCTCGACACAGCGGCCGAACGGTCGCGGCTGCTCGTCCTCGACGGGGACACCCTGGCGGAACGCGCTCGGGCGACGCTGCCACACGCGGCCCCGTTCGATTTCCACGGCCGGTACTTCCCCGAACTCCGGGCGGCCCGGGGCGCCTCGTCGTCGTGACCATCTCACGCTGTCGGAGGGGTAGAGCGAGTCGGTCTCGCGAAGTCCACGTGTTCCGGCTCCTTCCACCGTGGCAAAGCGGCGATACTCACGGCGGGAAGTCGAGCCGACCTGTCGACAGCCGCGGTGGTCTGCGCTCTCAGTCCGCCACGACGTCCCCCAGCAGTTTCCGCTGGGCCGCGGCCAGATGCTCGGTGAACGTCGTGGTCGCGATACCGAGTTCGTCGGCGACCTCGCCGGCGCTCGCGTCGCGCGGATGCTCGAAGTACCCCATCTCGTGAGCGACTTCGAGGACCTCGGCCTGTCGGTCGGTCAGGACGTCGGGGTCGAGAACCATCGGCGTCCCCGAGCGCTGCCCGGCAGAACTGTCTATCAGCCGACGGAGGCTGAGGGTGCCGCCGGTCTCCTCTAACCTGTCGAGGACCCGTTTCAGTGTCTCGGTCCCGTCGACCAGGAACGTGACGACGATAGAGTCCTCGTCGACGGTGATATCGCGGAGTACACAGCCCGCTCGCTCGACCTGCTCGCAGACACAGCTGTGCTCGGCGGGCCGAACGACCCGGAAGACGTGTGCGTTCTCGTAGGAGAACACCTTCTCGACGCCGTCGTCGGCCGTCGCCGGCGGGGCGCCCGTGCCGTCGCCGCGAACGGTGAACTCCTCTATGACCTCGCCGTCGAGCCGGGACCGCGAGACGTCCGTGACTGACCACTTCGCGGTCGCGTGCGGCGTGACATAGCAGGAATCCGGGTCGAACACTTCGACCTCTGCGAGGATGTGGTCGGTCACGTACTGGTGTTCACACTCGGGGAATACCGCTTCTGACCCGAACATGTTCGCCCCGTCTGCCCGTATAAAACACCACAGATGTCAGGATAGCAGTTGAGGAGTACGCTCCCGAAATCTGGCGATAGAGGCACTACAAGTACACCCAAGAACTCGCCACTCATGGAACGAAACACGCTAGTCATCGGTCTGTTACTCGCAGCCGTGTTGGTGCCGATGTGGTACGTCGCCGCACACGGCGAACCGCCCGCAGAGGAGATCGCCATCGACGAGAGCGTCACCGAACACCGGCCCCTGGAGGGGGTCGTCGACACGCCGAACAAGCTCTCGCCCAGTCAGGTCGGCGTCATCGTCTGGGTCGCGCTGTTCGGGTTGCTGGCGCTCCTCGCGGCAGTTCACCAGTTCATGAACCGCGCGGTGAGACCGCCCGAGGGCGCAGTCACCGACGGCGGGACGAACAGGGAGAGCGGGTCCCTGCCGTGGCTGTCGACGGACCAGCGGTGGGTCGTCGAGTACCACGACGCCTCGGAGGCTATCGAGGGGCTGGTGGCGATGGGCGGGCTCACGGTGCTGTCAATCGTCTTCGCCGCGCTGTTGACCGGCGAGTACCTGACGCTGGCCCGGACCCAGTATTTCGGGCTGTACGCCGCCGGGATGTTCCTCTCGCTCGCACTGTCGACCGTCGCGTACTACGCGTGGTTCATGCCACACGTCGAGGTCGCCGAAATAAGGGGGCACTGAGCGTGGGGGACCCGAAATCCGACTCCGACGGGACGTGTGACTGTGCGAGCGAGCCGACCCTCTACAGCGACGCGCGGGCCGAACTGCGGCGTCGGGACTTCGCGAAGTTCCTCGCCAGCGTCGGCGGCCTGACCGCCGTCGCCAGTCTGACGGCGCCCCTCGCCAGCACGACGCAGGTGTTCGAGCGCAGTTACGAGGGGCCAGTCTACTCCGACGGGGTCTACCTCGTGGACGAAGCGGGCGAGCGCATCTCCGAGAACCGACTGGCATCGGGCGACCAGCTGACGGTGTTTCCGGAGCCGCGACCGGGTATCGAAGACGCCCCGACGCTGCTGGTCCGGTTCGAGGAGTCGTCCTACGGCGGGGACATCGACATGGGGTTCACCGTCGACGGCTACGCCGCGTTCTCGAAAGTGTGCACGCACGCGGGCTGTATGGTTTCCGACACGGAGGGACAGCTGTTCGTCTGCCCCTGTCACTTCGGGAAGTTCGACCCCACGGGCGGCGCCGCGGTCGCCGACGGCCCCCCGGGCCGGCCGTTGCCCCAGCTCCCGATTACGCTCACAAGCGACGGCTATCTGGCCGCCACGGGCGACTTCGAGGGCCCCATCGGGCCCGGGGGTGAGTGATGTCTCGCGCCGAGTGGCTCTACGACTGGTTCGACACCCGACTGGACGTCGAGGGCGCCCAGTCCTTTCTCGGGAAGGCGTTCCCGGCCGAAGACTCCTTCCTGCTGGGGGAGGTGGCCGTCTTCTGTTTCATCCTGCTGGTGCTTTCGGGCGTCTTTCTGGGCCTGTTCTTCGAGCCGTCGACCTCCGACGTGGAGTACGACGGCTCCGTACAGGAGTACCAGGGCGAGGAGATGCCCGAGGCGTTCGTCTCCGTGTTACACATCACCTACGACGTGCCGTTCGGGATGTTCATCCGCCGGCTCCACCACTGGGCGGCACACCTGTTTGTCGCCTCTATCGGCCTCCACATGCTCAGGGTGTTTTTCACCGGGTCCTACCGCAACCCGCGGGAGCCGAACTGGCTCGTGGGGACGGGCCTCGCAGCGCTGTCGATGGGGGCGGCCTACACGGGCTATGCGTTGCCCTTCGACGAGTTCGCCGCGACCGCGACGGGAATCGGCTACAATCTCACCGTCTCCGTTCCGCTCGTCGGGGACTTCTTCGGGCAGGTGATATTCGGCGGGGAGTTCCCGTCCAGTGCGACGATTCCACGGCTGTATTTCCTGCACGTCCTCGTGCTTCCGGTGGCCATCTCGGCGGGTATCGCCGTCCACATGGCGATTCTCGTCAGGCAGAAACACACCGAAGCCCCCCGCGACGAGGCCGTCGAGACCGGAGAGCGGACCGTCGACGCGGCGGACGACAGCGTCATCGTCGGTCTGCCGGCGGTGCCCAATCAGGCCGCGGTGTCCGCGGTCGTGTTCTTCCTGACGGCCGCGACGCTCTCTGCGCTCGCGGGGCTGTTGCCGGTCCACAACATCGCCGAGTACGGTCCCAACGACCCCGCCAGCACGCCGGCGCTCATCATGCCCGACTGGTTCCTGATGTGGGTGTACGGCTTCCTGAAACTGCTCCCCCAGTGGGCCAGTTTCACCGTCGGCCCGGTCCACGTCAGCGGGGAGTTCATCGGCGGCGTCGTCCTGCCCGGACTGGTCTTTCTGGCGGTCGGCATCTGGCCGTTCGTCGACCGCGAACCGGAGCCGACGCATTTCACTGCGAACCCGCTGGAGCGGCCCTGGCAGACGGCCGTCGGGGTGGCCGCCGTCGCGTTCATCATGATCGCCTCGATAGCGGGCATGAACAACATCCTCGCGGCACAGGTGCTCGGGACCACCACCAGCGCAGTCAACCCGATACTGACGGCGGCGCTGCTGGGTGTCCCGCCGCTGTTTGGCGCCGTCACCTATCTCCTGTTGCGGGACGGGGACTCGGCGACACCGCCCGATAGCGAGGCGACTGCCACGCCGGACGGCGGTGACCCGCCCGACGAACTGCGGGGCCGGCGGTCCGACGGAGGTGGGGCGGATGAGTGAGCGGCCCGCGCTCACGGAGTCGCGGTACCGACTGATAGATACGGCGAGTAAGCTCGTCGGCCTCGCACTCGTCGCCGCGGGGCTAGACGTCGGTGGCTCGACGCCAGCCGGCCTCGCACTGGCCCTCGCCGGCACCGCCTGTGCGACCCTTACTGTGTTTCTGAGCTATGAGTAGACAACACTCCGACGACGAACGCTGGATGGATAGCGCGCGAATCAGCCGCCGCGACTTCGTCCGTGGTCTCGGCGCTGCCTCCGTTCTGGGGGCAGTCGGGCTCTCCTTCGCGGACGAGGGCATGCGGGGGTTACGGGCCGTCGAAGACCCCATCGGGAACTACCCGTACCGGGAGTGGGAGGACCTCTACCGGGAGGAGTGGGACTGGGACTCGGTCGCCCGGTCGACCCACAGCGTCAACTGCACCGGTTCCTGTTCCTGGGACGTCTACGTCAAGGACGGACAGGTCTGGCGCGAGGAACAGGCCGGCGATTACCCGACCTTCGACGAGGACCTGCCGGACCCGAACCCGCGGGGCTGTCAGAAGGGCGCCTGCTACACGGACTACGTCAACGCGGACCAGCGCGTCCTCCACCCGCTGCGTCGCACCGGCGAACGCGGCGAGGGCCAGTGGGAACGGGTCTCGTGGGACGAGGCGCTGACCGAAATCGCCGACCACGTCGTCGACGAGGTGCAGGCGGGCCGATACGACGCTATTTCGGCGTTCACGCCGATTCCCGCGATGTCGCCCGTCTCCTTCGCCAGCGGGACCCGGCTCGTCAATCTCATCGGCGGCGTCTCCCACAGCTTCTACGAGTGGTACTCGGACCTGCCGCCGGGCCAGCCTATCACCTGGGGCACCCAGACGGACAACGCGGAGTCCGCCGACTGGTACAACGCCGACTACCTCATCGCGTGGGGGTCGAACATCAACGTCACCCGCATCCCCGACGCGAAGTACTTCCTCGATGCGGGCTACAACGGCACCAAGCGCGTCGGTATCTTCACCGACTACTCCCAGACGGCCATCCACACCGACGAGTGGCTCTCGCCGAAGGGCGGCACCGACGCCGCGCTCGCGCTCGGGATGGCCCGGACCATCGTCGAAGAGGGCCTGTACGACGAGGCGCATCTGAAAGAGCAGACCGACATGCCCCTGCTGGTGCGCGAGGACACCGGGAAGTTCCTCCGGGCGAGCGAGGTCGGGCTGGCCGCCGGCGCCAGAGACCCCGAGAAGGTGTTCGTCACCGTCGACGGCGACGGGCGACTGCGGGCGGCGCCGGGGTCGCTCGGCAACCGCGACGGCCAGCACGACTCGGAGGCGAGCATCGCGCTCGACTTCGACCCGCAGCTGAGCGTCGAGCGGTCAGTCCAGACGAGCGACGGAGACGTGCGGGTCCGGTCGGTGTGGGACCGACTCACCGAGGAGCTCGCCCAGTACACCCCCGAGTTCGTCCACGAGGAGACGACCGTCGGGACCGAGACCTACCAGCGAGTCGCCCGCGAGTTCGCACGGGCCGACGCCGCCAAGATAATCCACGGGAAGGGGGTCAACGACTACTACCACAACGACCTCGGCAACCGGGCCATCCAGCTGCTGGTGACGCTGACCGGCAACCTCGGCGAGCCCGGTACCGGGCTGGACCACTACGTCGGTCAGGAGAAGATATGGACCTACAACGGCTGGAAGGAGCTATCCTTCCCGCGTTCGGACCAGCGGGCGGTGCCGACGACGCTGTGGACCTACTACCACTCGAACGTGCTCGACAACGCCGACCCCGAGATGCGCCAGCGGGTCGAGACGGCCATCGACAACGACTGGATGCCGGTCTACCCCGCCGAGCGGGCGGACGGGAGTCGGCCCGACCCCTCGACGATGTTCGTCTGGCGGGGCAACTACTTCAATCAGGCCAAGGGGAACGTCGCCGTCGAGGAACAGCTCTGGCCCAAACTGGATCTGGTCGTCGACATCAACTTCCGGATGGACTCGACCGCGCTGTTCTCCGACATCGTCCTGCCCGCGGCGAGCCACTACGAGAAACACGACCTCTCTGAGACGGACATGCACACGTACGTCCATCCCTTCACTCCGGCCGTCGAGCCGCTCGGGGAGGCCAAGACCGACTGGGAGATATTCCGGCTGCTGGCCGAGCGGATACAGGAGCGGGCCATCGAGCGCGGCGTCGACCCGGTCGCGGACCGGGAGTTCGACCGGACCATCGACCTCACGACGGTGTACGACGACTTCGTGCGCGACTGGGAGACCGGCGACGCCGACGCGCTGACCGACGGCAAGGCCGCCGCGGAGTTCATCCTTGAGCACTCCGCGGAGACGAACCCGCCCGACAGCGACGAGCGCATCACCTTCGACGACACCGTCGAACAGCCCCAGCGGCTGCTGGGCGCCGGGGACCACTGGACGTCCGATATCTCCGACGACGAGGCGTACGTCCCGTGGCAGGACTACGTGAAAGACAAGCAGCCCTGGCCCACTTTCACCGGGCGCCAGCAGTACTACGTCGACCACGACTGGTTCCTCGACCTGGACGAACAGCTCCCGACCTACAAGTCGGTTCCGCCGGAGAAGGGCGGGGACTACCCGATGACCTACAACACGCCCCACGGCCGGTGGTCCATCCACTCCACCTGGCGCGACAGCACCAAGATGCTCCGGCTCCAGCGCGGGGAACCGCTGGTGTATCTCCACCCGGATGACGCCGAAGAGCGGGGCATCGAGGACGGCGACACCGTGGAGGTGTACAACGACCTCGCCAGCGTGGAGGTCCAGGCGAAGACCTACCCGTCCAGCGAGCCCGGGACGGCGCGGATGTACTTCGCCTGGGAGCGGTTCCAGTTCCCGGGTGAGAACAACTTCAACTCGCTGGTCCCGCTGTACATGAAGCCGACGCAGCTGGTCCAGTACCCCGAGGACGAGGAGGGGCACCTGTACTTCTCCCCCAACTACTGGGGACCGACCGGGGTGAACAGCGACGTAAACGTCGACGTGCGGCCGACCGAGGGCGGGTCGGGCTCGGGAGACGAGCAGGGCGACTCTTCCGATGTACCCAACGCCGAGGAGGACTCACAATGAGCACTGACCAGCAGACCGATACGGAGGGACAGGGAGAACAAGAGACGCGTATCAACGTCGCGGACGGCATCGACCACCAGGTCGCGATGGTGATGGACCTGAACAAGTGTATCGGGTGTCAGACCTGTACCATCGCCTGCAAATCGCTGTGGACGGAGGACGGCGGCAGCGAGTACATGTACTGGAACAACGTCGAGACCAAGCCCGGCGAGGGGTACCCGCGCGGGTGGGAGGAGTCGGGCGGCGGCTGGAAGTCAGACGAACACGGCGAGCGCCAACCCGGCGAGATTCCCGACGAAGCGGAGTACGGTCGCGCCTGGGAGTTCAACCACGAGGAGGTGATGTACGAGGGCAGCGACGAGCCCCTGCGACCCCGCGAGGGCGCCGAGTGGGGCCCCAACTGGGACGAGGACCAGGGGGCCGGGGAGTACCCCAACAGCTACTACTTCTATCTCCCCCGCATCTGTAACCACTGCACTCACCCGTCCTGCGTCGAGGCCTGCCCCCGGTCGGCGCTGTACAAGCGCGCCGAGGACGGCATCGTCCTCGTCGACCAGGACCGCTGTCGGGGGTACCGGTACTGCGTCGAGGGGTGTCCGTACAAGAAGGTGTACTACAACACCGTCTCGAAGAAGTCGGAGAAGTGTATCTTCTGTTACCCGCGCCTGGAAGGCGAAGGCCCCGACGGCGAGACGTTCGCGCCGGCTTGTGCCGAGGAGTGTCCGCCACAGCTGCGACTGGTCGGCTTTCTGGACGACGAGGACGGCCCGATATACAAGCTCATCGAGGAGTACGAGGTCGCCCTGCCGCTCCATCCGGAGTTCCAGACCCAGCCCAACGTCTACTACATCCCGCCCTTCGCCCCACCACAGCACACCGACACCGGCGAGACGGTCGACGTCGACCGCATCCCCCGCCAGTACCTCCGGGAGCTGTTCGGCGACCGCGTCGACGACGCGCTCGACACCATCGCCCGCGAGCGAGAGCGCGTCACGCAGGGGGGCGACAGCGAGCTACTGGAGATTCTACAGGACAAGAACCCGGCCCAGCAGTACCGGCTCGAGGTGTTCGAGGATGGCTGAGGGGCGGGGAGCGGTCGTCTCCGTGGCCGGGCTGGCGCTCCTCGTCGCCCTCTCGGCCGTCGGTGCGCCCCTCGCGGGGGCGCGGCCGGCCCACGAGATACCGGTCGCCACGGCGACGGGGAACCTGAGCGGGCCGACCGCGGAGGGGTGGTCTGACGTGCCGTCGTCGACGGTGCCGCTCACGAGCGCGCCCAGCAGCGTGCCAAACGCCAACGACACGACCGTCGAGCGCCTCCACGTGCAGGCCGCCCGGGGCGACGGACGGCTGTATCTCCGGCTGCGGTGGCGGGACGCCACTCGGGACACGGCCGCCGACGGCCCGCGGACCTTCTCGGACTCGGTGGCCGTCCAGTTCCCGGTCGACACGGCTTCACGGCCGCCTATCGCCATGGGTGCGCCGGACAACCGCGCCAACGTCTGGTACTGGGACGGCGCGGCGGGCGGCCAGGAACTGCTCGCGGGCGGGGCCGGCTCGACGACGGCGTTCCCCAACGCCTCGGTGAGCACGGCCGCCGTCCATCGGGGCAGCGGCGCCAACGCGACGTGGACGGTGGTGTACGAGCGCGAGGTCGGTGTCACGGACACGAACCGGACCACGGTTCCCGACGACCGGAACCTCGACGTCGCCTTCGCCGTCTGGAACGGCTCCAACGGCGAGCGGGCCGGCCAGAAGGCCGTCAGCGAGTGGCACTACTTCCCCTTCGGCGGCGGGCCGCCCGGCCCGCCCTACGAGGTGTTGCTGTGGGCCGTCGCGGGTATCGCCGTCGTGGTCGTGCTCTCGGTGACCGCCTACGGTGTCCGCCACAGCGGGGGGCCCGACTGATGGCGACGACAGACGACGGTTCGGGAATCGACCGGGACGCGGCGGCCCGGGGCGCCGTCTACCGGACGCTGGCCGTCGGCTTTCGGTATCCCGAGGAGGGGTTCCACGCGGCCGCCGCCGACGGGACGCTGACGGCGGAGCTGCGTCGATGCGTGGAGCTGACACCGCTGTCGGTCGAGGTCCCCGACCTCAGCACCGAGGACGACTACGAGACCCTCGCGGCCCGCTACAACGACATCTTCGAGCTGGGATACAGCGAGTACACCGACCGTACCGACGGCTCACTGGAGGCGTCTGGACCGCCGGTGCCGCTGTACGAGTCCAAGTATCGGCCCCAGGCGTCCTGGAACGACGTGAATCTGGACCTCGCGCGGGCGTACGAACACTACGGCCTCGAAATCGAGCAGGACCAGCGGGACAACCACGACGCGCTGACCTACGAGCTGGAGTTCGCCGGCTACCTCTGTCGTCGCGAAGCCGCCGTCGGAGCGGGCGCCACACGGGCCCGGCTGGATTTCCACGACCGCCATCTCGGCCACACCGCGACGGGCGTGGCCGACCGGCTCGACGAGGAGCCCGGCACCGACGTCTACGGCTCTCTGGGAACGTTGCTGGAGCGGTTCGTCCGCGCCGACCGGAACGAGCTCGCGGCGCGACGGGAGGGGGCCGAATGAGCATCCGCTGGAGGCGGCTCCGGCCGGACCGGACCGCCGACCCCGCGGCGTCCGTCGCCACGGGCACCCTCGGCGTGGCCACGGTCGCCGTCACCCTCCGGTTTCTCACCGCGCTGCTGGTCAACGCTCCCAGTACGCCGGGCGCGGCCCCGCTGTCGGCACTCGAAACCGCCTCGACGGTGGCGGCCGCGGCCGCGCTGGTCGCCGGTGGCCTGCGAGCGGCCACACCGACGGCCGGCGTCGGCGCCCTGTTCGGTGGCGTCTTCGGACTGCTCGCCGCGGGCACGCCCGTGGCCACCGTCCCGGCGACGGTCGCGCTCGCCGGCGGGACCGCGGTGTTCGTCGGCGCACACCGGGACGTGTTCACTCCGCTCAGCGGCGTCGCCGTCGCGCTCCTGACCCTCGCGCTGGCCTGGAGTAGCCTCAGTGGCGTCGTCGGCGTCGCTCCGGCCCGTCGACTGGGCTCGATTGTCGCGTTCCTGGCCCTCGGGGCGCTCCCGGCGCTGGGTACCGCCGACGTGTGGTCGCTGGTATCGGGCGCCGTCGGTCTCGCCGTCACTCTCTGGTTCGCCTACTCGCTGCCGTTCGTCGCCGGCGCGGTCACCCTCGTCACCACCGGTGCCGTCGGCACACCGCTGCCGGTGGTCGCCGTCGCCGTGGCCGGCGTCGTGACGGCCGGCAGCGCCGCCCTTCGGGTGCGACGCTGGTGGCTGGTAGCCGGCGTGGCGCTGGTGGCCGCCGCCGGCGTCCCGGTCACGGTGACACGCGCCGTCCCGTTCGCGCTCGGCGTCACCGCGCTCGTTCGGGGGGTCGACCGATGACCGACGACGAGTTCGAGCAGCATCTCCGCGAGGAGCCGGACCCGCAACTGGACCCGGCCAAGAGCCCCGGGATGCACACCGATATCGAGGCGCTGGCGGACATCGAAGTCGACCGTGACGACGTCACCATCGGGGAGGCGACCCCCGAGGAACTCGCCGCGACCGATACCGAACCCGTCGAGGCGTTCCCGGTGGCCGACCTACTCGACGAGTTAGACCGGGAGAGCCCGGTCGACCGACGGCGAGCGGCCCTCGCACTGGCGGACGCGCCGACCGCCGACGGGGTGGTACGCGGGCTGGCCCGCGCCGCGACGACCGACGACGACAGCGACGTGCGACAGTTCGCCGTGGAGGCGCTGACCGCCCACGGCGGCGAGCGGGCGGCCGCCGTCGCGGTCGAACTGCTCGACGACCCCGACCCGTGGGTCCGCGCCGAGGCGCTGGTCGCGCTCGACAACATCGACCGCGAGGCCCACGAGGCCGATATCGCGGCCACACTCGACGCGGACGACCACCACGCGGTGGTGCGGAACGCGGCCATCTCCCTGTTCAAGGTTCGCGGGGAAGCGATGGCGGAGACCCTCCTGGAACTGAGCAGGGCCGACAGTGAGCGCCTCCGGGAGTGGGCCGCCCACATGCTCGGCGGCGTGGACTCCGACCGCGCCCGTGACCGACTCCGAGAGCTGACTGACGACCCCGCGACGGTCGTCCGACAGACCGCAGAGCACGCGCTGGACACCGACCCCGCGCGGTTCCGCCGTCAGTTCGGCGGGGCGCTCGAAACAGACAGCCGACTCCTCCCCGGTGAGGACCGACTCAACCGGATACCGGACCTCTGACTCATGAGTGAACAGTCACCTCCTCTCGCCGACCGCGTCGAAGCACAGTTACGCAGCGTCCGCGACCCGAAGGCGGAACTCTCGGTGTTTCAGGCCGGGTTCGTCGAGGACATCGCCGTCGACGGCCGTGACGTGACCGTCGAGGCGGACCTGACCGCACTGAACGGCGAGACGGCCACCGGCGTCGTGCGAGCGATGCTGCAGGCGGTCAACGACGTCGACGGCGTCGAGTCGGCCCACGTCGAACGCGTCTCCCCCTCCAGCGAGGGGCGGTCGACCGTCGCGGCGTTCGACCACGTCGTCGCCGTCGCCAGCGCCAAGGGCGGCGTCGGCAAGTCTACCGTCGCGACCACCCTCGCGGCCGCGCTGGCCGGGGACCACGACGTCGCGCTGTTCGACGCCGACATCCACGGTCCGAACGTCCCGGGTCTGCTCGATATCTCGGGGCCGATACACTCGAGCGAAGAGGGAGACCCCCTGCCGGTCCGGACCGACGGCCTCGAAGTCATGAGCGTCGGTCTCATGGAGGACGGGGCCCCGCTCGCGTGGCGGGGCGCCATGGCCCACGACGCCGTCGACGACCTCTTTACCAACACCGCGTGGCGAAACGACGACGTTCTGGTCCTCGACCTCCCGCCGGGCACCGGCGACGTCGTGTTGACGACACTGCAGGAGGCCCCCGTCGACGGTGTCGTCGTCGTCACGACGCCGTTCCACGCCAGCGTCAGCGACACCGGACGGACCGTCGAACTGTTCCGGGACAACGACGTGCCGGTGCTGGGGGCCGTCGTGAACATGGCCGAGTACGTCTGTGACTGCTGTGGCGAACCGAACGACCTGTTTGACGGGGGCGCGCTCCCGGAGCTCGATGCGCCGGTCCTGGCCGAGCTCCCATTCTCCCGGCGCCTCCAGGCAACGCCGACACCGGGCGACGTGCCGTCGGTGGTGGCCGAACTGGGTGCCGAGGTGACGGCGGCCCTGGAGACGGCCGGTGAGGTGTCGGTGCCCGAGCACGCCGTCGACATCCGGGGGCTCCCGCCCGAGGAACGGAAGCGCCGAGTCCGCACGCGGTTCACCGGTCTCGAACGCGGTGCGGCGTTCGTCGTGGTCAGCGACCGCGACCCGACGCCGGTCGGGGCCTTCCTCGGCCGGCTCGTCGACGAGCCACGGGAGGCGTTCGACCCGTTCACGGTGCGGCGAGCCACGCCCAGCGACTGGGTGCTGGAGACGGTCCGTCCCTGAGCCGGACCCTTCTCACTCGGTCTCGATTCGCTCGCGGAGCCACGCGGTCGCGTCGGCGACGGCCGCCGGGTCGTCGCCGGTAATCTTCACCCGGCCCGGCTCGTCGTCTTTCCGGGGATAGCTCCCCACGGCGACGTCGAACTTCTCGCGGGCGGTCGTAACGGCCCCGACCAGTGCGCCTTCCGGCGCGGGCGTGTGTATCGTCTCCGCCGTCCGGTCGCCGTCGAACTCGTCGGCGATACTCTCGTACATCGCTTCGAGTTCCTCGGGAATGCCGGGCAGCACGTAGACGCCGTCGACGACACAGCCCGCGGCGAAGCTCTCGTCGGTCAGCAGCGCCTGTCCGCCCTCGGGGACCGACGCCCACGCGTCGAGGTCCAGCTCCATCTCGTACCGGTCGACCAGCTCCGGGTTGTCCGCGGCGAACTGTTCGGCCTTCGCTTCGAGATGCGCCCGCACGTCGTCGGGGACGACGAGGTCGCGACCGAACGCCCGTGCGACCCCGGCCTTCGTCACGTCGTCCGGTGTGCCACCGATACCACCGGTGACGATGACCGCGTCGAACGCGTCGCGGTACCTGGAGACGGCGTCGGCGATGACCGACTCGCTGTCGGGCACAGTCAGCACGCGAGTGACGGTCACGCCCGCCGCGGTGAGCTGTCGACCCAGCCACGACGCGTTCGTGTTCTCCGTATCTCCGGCCAGCAGTTCGTCTCCGACGGTGACCAGTGCCACGTCCATCTGTTCGCCGTCGGAGTCTGGCGGCGTTAAGGGTTTGGCTGTCCGGTGTCTGTCGTGGATGTCCAGCGGGTCACCCAATCGGCACTGACACGGGAGCCCATCGCCGGTCGCTATGGACGTGGGCCGGACCGGGGGCCATCTTGACCGCGACGCTGGGTTCCCAGAGCGGGCAGTGTTCCTTGCACCTCCGCTTCCCCGTCCCGCCGTGTTCCTCGGTCAGTTCGAGAGAGGCGAGTTCGAGATGCTCCTCGGTCACTTCGCCGACGTCGTTGTTCTTCACGTCGTCGCCGAGTCGGTCGACCTCGTCCAGCGCGATCAGGGCCGCGTCCTACTCCGTGGCGAGAATCTCCGTACACCGTCGGTGAGAACAGCCGATTCCCGTTTACGCCGGGTCGACTGGGGCCACGTATTGGCTCTTGACTTTCTCACCGTCTCGCCACTGCAGGTAGTAGTACTCCCGTCCTTTGATGGTCTTCGTCGTCAGCGTCCCCTTCGATGGGGGTATCGCAGCTTTCTCACGCGCTGTTTCGACTTTGTCTTCCCACGCGTCGCCGTCCTCCCAGCCGTCCGGCGTCTCGACCGAGTCATCCGCTGTTCCCGATTGGTCCGACTGTTCCAGCTCCGCGACCAGTGTCGTCACGTGGCGGATGGCTTCCTGCCGATGTCGCTCTATCGTGGACTCACCGCCATCGAACGGCTCCATCGCACGGAGACGTTCGAGGGCTTCGACCGCGCGGTCCCGGTCGCTCATGTGCTAACCAACAAGATCCGCGACGACTTCTGTTTGTTGGTTAACCCATCCACGTACGGTTGTGACGATTGGAGCGACTCTTCATAGCTTCTCTAGTCTCAGTTGTCCCTTTCAGCTCACTTCCTTGGCTATACGTTCCCGCTACTCGCTGTGGCTGATTCTCTCAGCTACGTCTTGCAGCTAATCCACTCAGTTGCGCTACTCAGCCACATTGTATAGCTAACCTTCTCGGCTATATCTATGAGCTAACTCTTCCAGCTAACTCGTTCAGCTAAGCTGTATAGCTGAGCTAAATAGCTATACTGATTAGCTATACCGTCTGACTGAGCTTTATAGCTAATGAGCCTGACTAACTGACTATGCTGGCTTACACGGTGTACTCGGAGGCGGGGGGCGTCGGCAAGACGACACTCGCGACGAATCTCGCGAAAGCGGAAGTTCGCGCCGGACGAAGGGTGCTGGCGATCGACCTCGACACACAGGAGGCCTCGATGTCGCACCTGCTGGACGTCGCCGAGGACCGCAACAACGACCAGGCGGACAGTCTCCTCCGACACATGATAGACCGGCCGCGGGGCGAGTTCGCTGACCTGATAAAGACGAGCGAAGGCATCGACGTCGTCCCGGCACACAACATCCTCGAGTACGCGTCGAAACATCTCCGCCGACGGGAGGAAGAAGCCGCGGACTTCGGGGAGTCCTGGAATCCGAACAAACAACTGCTCCGTGTCCTCCGGGAGGCCGGCGTTCACGAGACCTACGATACACTGATAATCGACCCGCCAGCGAGTGCCGACATCAAACTCCACAACGCTATCCACGCCACTCGCCATCTCGTGATTCCGTTCGAGCCCAGTGGGAAGGGGTACGAATCGGTGCAGGGTCTCGACCAGCTCGTCGGTGGTCTCGAAGAGTCACTGGGTATCGAAGTCGGCGTGCTCGCCGTGGTCCCGAACCGTTACAAGGGGATGAACGACCAGGACAGATTCCTCGAACAACTGACCGCGGACGGCTGGGAGACGCAGGTTCGATTCCGGGAGCGCTCCTCACTGCTCGAAGGCTGCTGGGCGGAACAGTGTACCGCATACCGCTATATCGAAACGCATCGCGACCGCGAGCGCGAGCACGAACTGGAGACCCTGGAGAAGTTCGACGCGCTTGCCGACCGAATCCGGGAAGAGACGGCGGTGAAAGCATGAAGCAAGGCTCCGCTGACGACCCGTTCGCTGACGAGGCCCCGGACGAGGCGGCCGGTGACGCCGAGACCGACGCCGATTCCGGCCTGACCGACGGTCCGGCGACCGAATCTGACTCGACCGACGGTCCGGCGACTGATTCCGGGCTCGCATCGCCCGAGACTTCACCAGCGGACACTCTCTCGTCACAGAGCCGTTCGCTCCCGTACATTCACTCGCGGGACGGCGTCAAAGACGGTCGAACGCAGCGACCTGTCTTCCTCCGCGACCACATCGAGGCCGGTATCGACGACCTCGTGACCCAGATGGAAGCCGAATTCGGCGAAGACGTCTACAAAACGGACGTCACTGAAGCGGCGATGGCTATCGCGGAGGAGCGTCCCGAACTCGTCCGGGAGAAGCTGGACGAATGGGGGTACGGCTGGTCCTGAAACGGCCGTCTACGCCGAGGCGCTAGGATTCGTCGTCCGTTCGATACGCCTGCAGCAGGTCGTCTAACAGCAAACAGCGCGGGTCCGTCACCGGATAGGCGGTGTCGATGTACTCCTCGGCCGTCTCGACGTCGCCGCGGATAGCGTACTGCCGGACGCGGGCGGCGTTCTCGTAGAACGCCTCGTTGAGTTCGGCATCGTCGTCGCCAGCGGTGGAGGGACGCGACGCGAACAGGTCGGTACGAAGCTCGTCGAAGTCGACCATCTCGGGTTCGTACTCGCCCAGCTCGGACAGGACGAACTCCACAGCGAAGCGCTGGAATTCCGATTTGCTCGAGAAGATATCCTCCTCGACCATCTCCTCGACGCGGTCCATCACCGCCTCGGGGAATCGGACTGTTGATTTGACCACGTTGTCCAAAGCAGACAGTGAACGGTTATAAAATCACCTCAGTGTGACGACTGGCCGACAGATTTCGGGCGGCGGACGGGGTCGTCCCGGTCGCGTCGCGAAACTGCGAGTCGCGACCCGCCGCTGTGTTCACGTCGACACGCCGGTGACCCAGCTCGTCCGTGCTGACAGTCATGATTCCGGCAGCGAACCAAACGCATTTTGGACACCTATACTAGAATACATATACCATGCAACGCCGTGGATACCTCGCCCTCTGTGGGACGGTATGTGGCGGGCTCGCCGGCTGCAGCGGGGACTCGAACGACACTCCCGATGGCGCTGTCGCTCCCGCCAGCGATGGGTATCCCGCGCAGTCCGGAACGCCGTCGACGGAACGGGACATCGATACGGGGTCGTTTCCCACGACGACTGTCGAGGGGGTCGACGTTCCGCTCGCACCGATAGACGCGACCCAGTACTGGTACCGCGAGGGGACTGCGCGGTTCGCGGACGCGAGGGGTCGGGCTCAGTACGCCCGGTCGCATATCACCGGGGCTGTGTTGAGTCCGGCCCCCGACGGCGGCGCCGACGACCCGGTCAGTGACTGGCCGAACGACGACCGTATCGTCTGCTACTGCGGGTGTCCGCACCATCTCTCCTCGCTCCGGGCCGCGACGCTCATCAAGAACGGATACGAGCGGGTGTTCGTCATCGACGAGGGGTTCTGGGAGTGGCAGACGCGGGGGTATCCTGTCTCCGGGACCGCTGTCACGTCCCGGCCAGCGGTACAGCGCATTCGCGGACGGACGGCGGCCGACGACGCCGGACAGACGGCGTGGGCGTGGCACGAGCCGACGGGACAGCGCGAGGCGACGCCTATCGCCGAGGGCGGGAGCTACACGCTCGAACTCCGGTTCTCCGACGTCGGGCCGGACTCGACGATCGCTGTGGAGACACCCGCCTATCGCGTCGAGGATTCGCTCGACGCGTTGACGACCCGGACGGTGACCGGGACGTAACCGATACCACGGACTCGTCCGGGTTCGCGGACGGCTACCAGACGGCTGCAGTCGAGCTCACACTACAAAGTCGACGCGAGACTGTCGGAAAAACCGGTCGTTCAGAACGAGGGGCTGTAGTCTTCGTACTCGTCCATGTCTTCCATCTCGTCGGTCTTCGAGGGCATCACCGCGGCACGCGGGCCGCCCGAGCGGACGACCTCGACGTTTTCGAGCCCGTCGACGCTCTCCGGGAGTCGGCGTTCGATGGCCTTCATCGTCATCGGGGCGATGCCACAGCCCGAACAGGCCCCGCCGATAGCGACGGTGGCGGTCCCGTTCGCTTCGTCGATGTCCCGGACCTCGAAGTTCCCGCCGTGTTGCTGAATCTGCGGGACGTTGTTGCTCAAGTAGTTACGCGTCTGTCGTTCGAGTCCTTCTGCGCTCATGACAACCATCTGTTTGCCCCATAGTATCATGAAACTGTGCATTTAGGGGGACCTAAATTTACGGTTCAGAATCGCTCTAAAACCTGTTTTGTCCTCAGATTCCGAATTTATACACTAATTCTGGCAATTTTTCGTACTGCCTAAACCTCGGCTCTCGGACCGACAGTGCCACACCCCGTCGGCGTCTCTCTCGAAGAACGGTGCTGTGTGGCCGGGCCGGCCTGTATCGATGGCTCGTCTTCTCAGGGGTCGCTGTCGGTCGCTGTGGGGCCCGTTCGGTCGACTTCGACCGTCGGCGCTGCTCCAGTGAACGGGAGCGTGGCCGCGAGCCGCTCTGTGACCGTCGGGCTCACGAGACCGGCCAGTTCCATCGCTTCAGATTCGCAATCGTCTAGTTCCAGCACCCGGCGAAAGAACCACGAGACGGTCACGTACGACTCGTGCAACGCCATCGCTCGCTCGCGCCCCGATTCAGTCAGCGTCGCCCCTTCGTACGGCCCGTAGGACACGACCCCGTTCTCCGCGAGTCGCTGGCACATCTCCGTCACCGCCGCCGGAGACCGGTCCAGCATCTCCGCGATGACACCCGGCGGGATAGGCGGGTCATGGCGGTGTTGTGCGATGTAGATCACCAGGAGATACTGTGGGGACCCGTTCATCGTGAGTCTGCAGCAGCGTCGGTCTCGTCCATCTCTTCCAGCGACTCATCGGCAGCCGACTGGTCGGTCAGCGCCTCCTCGATGGCCGTCTCGTCGACGTCGAAGACGGCTGCGTACACTCTCACCCACACTCGGGCGCGCGTTCGTCGGGGGGCGTCCACCACGATTCAGCCCCTCCACACCGGCTGTCGTCCGGCGACTCGCTGGCACGCTCCGCCGGTGTCGTCTAGTTTTGCGTGACTGCGTCCTGTGCGGTCTGGACGCGGTGTCGCGTCGTGGATACGGCTGTGTTCGGACATAGTCAGGATTCGATGACCGCAGTGGCGAGTCCGCTCGGCGCCGCTTCGTCCGCCACCGTGAGCGTGAGTTGCCAGCCGTCGTCGACGTCACCGACCCGAAGCGACGAGGGAAGCCAGTCCGGTCGGTGTCGATACAGTTCGAGCGCGATGGGTAACACGGGGAGGCGCCCGTCTCGCGGGGCCAGCGCGTACTCCGATATCTGGACGACGATCGACCGTGTCCCGTCCCGTCGCTCGACGAACCACGGGGACTGCGTGTACCCATCCAGAAGGCCGCGGTCTTCGAGCGTCGCCAGCGTGGCCGAAACCGGTCGGTCGGCCGTGTCTGCCGGTGCGAGCAGGCCCGCCGCCCTCGCGACCACCGCCGCCTGGTCCTCGGGCTGTACCCTGGTGTCGAGTTCGAGAGCCATGCGTTCGAGCAGACAGAGACAGAGGTCGTCGTGGTCGGTGCTCCGCTCTGCGACCTCGAAGTACGCGTCCATGACTGCGGACTCGACATCACCGTATCCTTCTGCCGACAGCGTCTCGAAGACTGCCGTCGCCGCGCTGTGACAGAACTCGACGAGCTGTCGCCGCTCCGGCTCGCTTCCTGTTACGACAGGCTCGGAGAGCCCCTCCGAGGTCGGTTTCCACGAATCGGGTACCGAGTGCGCGTTCGGCTCTGCGGCCGAACCCACTGGGTCCGTGTCTTCACAGACGATGGGGTCGTAGTATCGGACCTGCGGGTCGTATCGACGGAGGACCGCGCGATACTGCTCGGCCGCGCGGGCGGCTCTTTGTGCTACCGTTCTGTCGTCGAAGTGGAGCCCGTCGACCGGCACCGGCCGCTCGCCCGTTCGGGCACAGCGAACGACGTACTCACCGCCGTCGCTAGCCAGTGTCTCGATGCGGGTTCTGAGCTCGTTAAGCGCCGTCCCGACCATCGTGCTCCCTCCCGGGCTCTGCGTCCGGCTGTCCGCGCCTCGCTCTGGCTGTCGTTACGTTCCTGTGCTGACCGTTCATCGTGTGCTATCGTTTCTCGGGCGGTGTCCGCGCCCCTACTTTTAGGTCTACCTAAAACAACATAGTCTTTGCCATTACCGGGACTGTACCGGGGTCGAATCCCGGTTCTCAGAGTCGTGGTGCTCGTCAGCGCTCTCCCGTGACGATATCGGCTACCCGCTCCCTGTCGAAGAGCTGTTGGTCGCCGAACGTCTCGGGATACAGCCCACGGGCCGCCGCTTCGAGCTGGAACAGGTGGATAATCGGGCCTTGATAAGTCAGCCCACCGTAGTACACACGGCCGTCCTGCACCGCGGTGAGTTCGCTGGCGACACTGTGCTGTTCCATGTGTTCGAGGATGTTCCGCCGGAAGTACTGCTCGGTAATCTCGCCCTGGAGACGGACGGCGATGGCATCGGGGTCGATTTCGAGCAGCGTCTCGTAGTCGATGGTCCCGCCGCCTGCCTGGGCGTCTGTCACCCCGTTCGCGGCGAGCGCGTCACCCACCCGGAGGTCGCGCCAGTGTTTCGACTGTGTCCCCGCCCCGACCCGGTACGGGTAGAACGAGTCCGGCGGGGTACCAGCCGGATACAGCACAGCGAGATCCGGGGTCGTGGGCGGGAGCCGAGACTGGACGTCTCTCAGGACCTCGTCGTGGAGTTCCCGGAACGATTCGTAGCGGCCCCGCCGCTTGAACACCGCCGCGAGCTTCTCGAAGGCCTCGTACAGCGAGTAGTACCGGTAGTCGTGCCAGTCGTACACCCTGGTGAAGACGGTGTTGCCGAAGAAGGGCGCGACACGGGTCCGTATCTCCTCCACGTCGTCTCGGCTCCACTGGAGCCGGTTGCGCATGAAGTTCGGGTCGACGACGTGGATGTCGGCGTCCACGTCGTAGAACACCTCCCGACCTGTCCCGCCGTTGTAGAGCTCCGTTAGCGCGTCGGTGTCGACGGAGACGCCCGGCAGTTCGTCGTAGTAGTGGGTCCCGAACCGGGCTTTCACACCGATAGCCGAGAGCCCGTCGCCCGCGCCGAGCGCGACGCCCATGTCGGCGTAATCGGCGGTGTAGGCCAGCCAGCGCTGCGGGACGCTGTCGAACTCGACGGTGCCGACAGGCTCCATCGTCACCGAGTGTGACCCGTCCGCCGTGCCTCCCGTGGGCGACTCGCCGCCACCGCTACAGCCGGCCAGCCCACCGGTGGCGGCGATGGCGCCGTATTTCAGTGTGGCCCGACGTGTCGCCGATGTGTCGTCGGTCATCGGTCGAACGTCCCGGTGACGATGTCCGCGACCCGCTCGCGGTCGTACAGCTGTTCACCGCCAAACTCGTCGGCGTAGAGCTGGCTTGCGGCTCGTTCGGTCAACGAGAGGTTGATAATCGGTCCTTGGTAGAAGCCACCGGCGCGGTGGACGTTCCCGTTCTGTACTGCCGTCAGCTCACTCGCAACGTCGTGGTCCTCGAAGAACGAGAGGAACGTCTGCTGGAACTCCGTCGCCGACAGCGACTCGTACCCGTACAGCATCAGGTAGTCGGGGTCGACGTCGAGGAGTTTCTCGTAGCCGATGCTAGCCCGCGCCGCGGTGAACGTCTCGACGTCGGACTCTTCGAACGCGTCCGAGACGCCGAGGTCGCGCCACTGCTTCCAGCCGGTCCCCTGCTCGATTCGGAACGGGTAGAACACCTCGGGTTCCTCCGAGACTACCATCACTGTCGCAACCGACGGGCAGTCGTCCACCGGTGGCAGACGGTTCTGAAGATCGGTCCGGACCGCCTCGTGGAGGCTGGCGAACGCCTCGTACCGGGCCTGTTCCTGAAACACGTCGGCCAGTTTCTCGAAGGCCTCGTACATCGTGTAGTACCGATACCCGTCGTGCCAGCCGTAGTTCCGGCTGAACACCGTGTTCCCGAAAAAGGGCGCGACCTTCTCGGCGAGTTCGTCGATATCGGCCCGGCCGAGATTCTCGACGCGATTGGTGAGGAAGTTCGGGTCGAAGACGTGGAGGTCCACGTTCTGCTCGTAGAACAGTTCCTTGTCGATGCCGGCGTCGTAGAGCTGGAGGATATCGCTCCTGTCGACCGACACGCCCGGAATATCCTCGTAATGATGGGTGTGATACCGGCTCGTGGTCGTCAGCCCCGCCGGTGGGTCCTGGCCCAGCGCGATACCCATATCGGCCCAGCCGGCCGTCATCGCGAGCCACGTCTCGGGAACGCTGTCGAACTCGACGGTGCCCACCGGCTCGATGGTCGCCGAGTACGCCCCCGTTCCAGTCGGCGTGGCGCTCTGGTCGGCGACGTCCGAACAGCCCGCCAGTCCGAGACCTGCGGTGACAGCGCCGCCGTATCTGAGCGTGTCTCGCCGCGTCGGCGGGGTGCGCTCGTCGGTCATTCGCCACCCTCCCCGTCGAGGATGTCCGCGACTCGCTCGCGGTCGAACAGCTCGTTCTCCGCCGGCGTTTCACCGACGCCACGGAACTCGCCGAACTCGTCGGGATATATCTGCTGTGCGGCCGTCTCCAGCTGGAAGAGGTTGAAAATCGGGCCCTGCATGGGTGTGCCGCCGACGTAGACGCGGTCGTTTCGAATCGCGGTCAGCTCCTTCCCGACGGGGTCGTCTTCCAGCGCCAGCAGCGCCTCGAACCGGTCGGAGGGCTCGATGTCCCAGTGGTGGACGATGACGTCGGGGTCGATATCCAGCATCTGTTCGAGGTCGATGTCGGCCGAGCTGTTCGCGTAGGTCTTGTCCGACCCGGCGAAGGCGCCGACGGGTTCGAGCGGGCGGTAGTGGGCCTTCGCGAAGCCCGGGCCGTTGATCTCGTAGGCGCCGAACGTCTCCGACTCGGCGTTGTAGACGACGAGCGCGACGGTCGGTCGCTCGGACTCGGGTGGGAGCCGGTCGCTGATGCTCTCGACCATCTCGTCGCGGACGTTCCGGAGCTTTTCGCCGCGGTTCTGGACCTGATACACCTGACTGAACTTCTCGGCGAGTTCCCAGACGCTGTAGTACTGGTAGTTCTCGCGGCACTCGCCCTCGGGCGGCGTGCTGTGTGCGCGACTGAACCGGTTACAGAAGAACGGGCCGACCTTGCTCTCGATGTCGTCGAACTCCGACCGACTCCAGCCGGAGTCGAAGGAGAGCCAGCGGCAGGGGTCGAGATGGTGGACGTCGGCGTCCAGCTCGTAGAACAGTTCCTCGGGGAGCCCGTCGTTCCACAGCGCGGTCAGGTCGCTCGTATCGAAGGTCACGCCCGGAAGCTGGTCGTAGTAGCCGGTGTAGTAGTTGTCGGGGAAGCCCAGTGAGACGACGCGGTCCTGCTGGCCCAGCGCGACCAGGTGGTCGGCCCAGACCGCGTCGTAGATGGCCGCCGTCTCGGGGACGCCGTCGAACTCGACTTCGCCCATCGGCGCCATCTCGACTGTGTACGACCCGGTTCCGGTGGGCGTGCCCTCTCCGGACTGTCCGGCGAAGTCCGAACAGCCCGCCAGTCCGAGGCCGGCGGCGACTGCGGCGCCGTACTTCAACGTGTCTCTGCGCGTCGGTGCGTCGTGTCGAACGTCGGTGTCGTTGCTCATTAGCTGTCTCCGTTGACGATGTCTGCGACCCGCTGGCGGTCGAACAGTTTCTCACCGCTCTGCTCCGCGGGGAATCTGGTCGGTTCGTACTCACCGAACTCGTCGGGGTAGAGCTGCTTCGCGACGGCTTCCATGTTGAACAGGTTCGTCACGGGGCCGGAGCCGGTCGCGGTGCCGGGCAGGACACGCCCGGACTGGACGGCCCGGAGTTCGCCCCCGAGCGGGTCGTCGGCCAGCTGGCCGACGATACCGTTTTTCCAGTCGAGCTGCTCCCCGCCGAAATCGACCCCGGTGAGGAAGTTGTACCCGTTGCGCCAGAGAATCACCTCCGGGTCGGCTTCCAGCAGCGCCTCGAAGTCGACTCGCGTCGACCACTCCCCGTCGGGGATGATGTCGGCGAAGGCGTTGTTCGAGGGGTCGAGCTCCAGGTCGCGGAACACCTTGTTCTGGTAGCCCGGCGCGTCGGCCCGCATCACCTGTGCGGTGTCGAAGTCGCCCCACCAGTTCACGTTCATGTAGCCGTAGGAGGGACGCTCTTCGACCGGCGGCGTCCGCCGACGAATCTCCGCACGAAGCTCGTCGTGGACCGACTTGAGCGCCTCGTACCGCGCCGTCTCTTGGAACAGCTGCGCGATGCGTTCGGTCCCCTCGTACAGCGTGTAGTACGGATAGGCGTCCGAGAACTGGGGACGACGCATCCAGCTTCCGAAAAACGGCGCGACGTTCTCGGTGATCTCCGTGATGTCGCTGTCATCCAGCCCGAGATAGTGCTTTGCGACCGTCGGGTCGATGAGGTTGAGGTCGGGGTCGACCTCGTAGAATATCTCCTTGTCGGCGCTGTTGGAACCCGCCGGGAAGAAGTCGGTCACGCTCTCGGTGTCGATGTCGACGCCCGGGAGTCGGTCGTAGTACGCCGAAGGGAAGTGGTTCTCGGGTCCGTTCATCGCGAGGACGCGGTCGAACTGGCCCAACGACGCGACGATGTCGGCGTACCCGGTGATGTAGATCGTTATCTCCTCGGGCGGCCCGGAGAACTGCATCGTCCCAGTCGGCTCCATCGTCACCGAGTAGCTCCCCGTGCCAGTCGGCGTGCCCTCTCCGGACTGTCCGGCGAAGTCCGAACAGCCCGCCAGTCCGAGGCCGGCGGCGACAGCGCCGCCGTACTTCAGTGTGTCTCTGCGCGTCGGTGCGTCGTGTCGAACGTCGGTGTCGTCGCTCATTGGCTGTCTCCGTTGATGATGTCCGCGACCCGCCCGCGGTCGAACAGCTGTTCGCTCTCGGGTATCTGACCGAATCCCGTGAACTCCCCGAACAGGTCGGGGTACAGTTGCTTGGCCAGGGACTCGGTCTGGAAGAGGTTCGTCACCGGGCCCTGGGAGTTGTTGCCACCGCGGTAGACGTCGTCGTTCTGCACCGCGGTGAGCCGGCTGCCCAGCGGGTCGTCGGCCATCGGTTCGATGACCTGCTCGACGAACTCCTCGCGCGACTCGGTCGTGAAGATGCCGTTGTGAATCACCAGGACGTCCGGGTCATAATCGAGTAGCGTCTCGTAGTCGACTGTCGCATACGAGGTGTCGTTTGACACGGCCCCCTCCATCCCGTTCCGGACTTCGAGGTCGATGTACTGTTTCTTGCCGTAGCCGGGGTCGATGTGGTAGGCTCCGAACTCGCCGTTCTCGACCATCTCCGGGCCAGTCGCAACCAGCCCGACTTCCGGACGCTCCGACTCCGGCGGCAACTCGGCCCGGAGGCCACCGATGAACTCGTCGTGGAACGCGCTGAACGCCTCGAACCGCTCCTCGCGCTGGAAGACTCTCGACACTTTCTCGAATATCTCGTACAGCGAGAGGAACGGATAGTCCCGCTGCTCGCCGACACGTCGGCGAGCGTAGTGGCCGAAGAAGGGGCCGACTTTTTCCGAGAGTTCGTCGACGTCCTCGGGCGTGAGCAGCCACTGACTCATATACTCGGGGTCCATCAGATGGACGTCACAGTCCATCTCGTAGAACCACTCCTTGTCGGCCTCGTAGTCCGAGTTGACCTCTATCTCCGCCAGCGACTCACCGTCGACGTCGACGCCCGGGAGTTCGTCGTAGAACTCGAAGGGGTACTGGCTGGTTTTGTAGACGGCTTGCAGGCGGTCGCCGACGCCGAGCGCGACGCCTATGTCGGCGTGTGTCACCCGGTAGGACATGTACGTCTCCGGGACGCCGTCGAACTCGACTTCGCCCATCGGCGGCATGGAGACCGTGTACGGGCCGGTCCCGGTCGGCGTGCCGTCGCCGCCGGACTGCCCGGCGAGGTCCGAACAGCCGGCCAGTCCGAGACTGGCTGCTGCCGTGGCGCCGTACTTCAGTGTGTCTCTGCGTGTCAGTCCGTCCTGTCGTCGGTCGGTGTCGTTGCTCATTAGATGTCTCCGTCGATGATGTCCGCGACTCGCTGGCGGTCGAACAGCTGCTCGTCTTCGGGGAGTTCCGGATACCCGTCGCCGTCCTCGTAGGTCGGCCACTCGCCGAAGACCTCGGGGTAGAGCTGTTTGGCGCCCATCTCTATCTGGAAGAGATTCATTATCGGGCCCTGATACCGCATCCCCTGTGCGTACACCCGGTCGTTCTGTACCGCGGTCAGGTCGCTGCCGACGGGGTGGTCTCTGAGTGTCGCTCGCATCTCGCTCATGCTCCGGGACGGCGTCAACCCCCACAGATGGAAGATCGCGTCGGGGTCGGCTTCGGCCATCGTCTCGAAGTCGACCTGTCCCCAGAGGCTCCCCCAGTCCTCCTCGGCGAAGGCGTCGACCGCCCCCAGCGGTCGAGTGTCGGCCAGCCAGTAGCCGGGTTTGTTGAGATGGTACGTGTAAAAGGACTCCCCGTCACCGGCGATAGACACACGCACCGCGGTCGGCCGTTCGTCCTCCGGCGGCAGGTCCCGCTGCACGGTGTCTACGAGGTCTGTGTGGACCTGTTCGAGGGCCTCGTACCGCTCGTGTGCATCGAAGACACCTGCGACACCCTCGAACAGCTCCCACAGGTCGTAGTACTCGTAGTCATCGTAGCCCTCCGGCGGCGAGGCCCGTGTCCCGCTGTAGAAGTTACCGAACCACGGCCCGATCTGGGTCTCGACCTCCTCGATATCGCCCCGGTCCCAGTTTTGCTGGGTCGAGGCCCACGCCGGGTCGGCGAGGTGAACGTCGCTGTCGAGCTCGAACAGCAACTCCCGAGAGAGGCCATCGCTCAGTGGGTCGTGGAGGTTCTCCCAGTCGAACGAGACCCCGTCGAGATGCCGGTAGTAGTGGTTCATCGTCGTCCCCGACATCTCCGGGACGTAGACTGCGTTGACGGCGTCGCCGTGCCCGAGCGACACCGCCATGTCCGCGTACTGCGGGAAGACGGTGAAGACGGTTTCGGGGACGGCGTCGAACGCGACCGTACCCATCGGTGACAGCGTCACCGAGTAGCTCCCCCCGCTAGTCGGGGTTCCCTCGCCGGACTGGCCGACGAAGTCGGCACAGCCCGCCAGTCCGAGGCCGGCGGCGACCGCCCCGCCGTATTGCAGCGTCTCTCTGCGCGTTCTTCCACTGTTCTCGTGGGCCATATTTTAGGCTAGCCTAAAAATTATAAAAACACTTCGGTTCTTAGGCAAGCCTAAACCTACGGTTCGCTCCCGACGGTGCCCGTGGTGCGTTCGAGGAACGCCTCGGGCAGCGCCTCGATTTCGCCCGTCCGGACGCCCCAGAGCTTGGCGTAGAGCCCGAGGCCGTCGCTCCGGAACAGGCGGGCCAGCGACCGCGAGACCCGCTCGTGGTAGGCGTCCAGTCGGTCTCGAACGGCTCCGACGAGGCCATCACCCGCCTCCGCCGTCGCTCCGGGCGACGGGGTCGTCAGTTCCCGGGGCCTCGTCACCGCCGCGACGGGGGCGGAGCGGTTCGATGCGCGGTCCCCGCGGTGTCAGGTCGACCTCGGCCTCTATCTCGAACACCTCCGCGAGGAGCGCTTCGGTGACGACTTCCTCGGGCGTGCCGCGGGCCTGAATCTCGCCGTCTCTGAGCGCGACCATCTCGTCGGCGAGCCGGGCCGCCTGCTGGATGTCGTGCAGGACGACGACGACCGTAATCTCGCTCTCTTCGCGCAGCGTCTCGATTATCTCCATCACCGCAAGCTGGTGGTGCAGGTCGAGGAAGGTGGTCGGCTCGTCGAGCAACAACACGTCGGTCTCCTGGGCGAGTACCATCGCGATCCACGCCAGTTGCTTCTGACCGCCCGAAAGCTGGCCGACCTCGCGGTCGCGGAGGTGGTCACACCCCGCGAGCGCTATCGCCCGGTCGACGGCGGCCTCGTCGTCTTCGGTGACGCTCTCGAAGAACCCGCGGTGGGGGTACCGGCCGTGGTAGACCAACTCCTCGACCGTGATGCTATCCGGCGAGGTGCTCTCCTGTGAGAGCAACCCCAGCTTGCGGGCCAGTTCTTTCGTCCCGAGCGACCGGATATCCCGTCCGTCGACGACTACCGAACCCTCTGTGGGGGTGAGCTGGTCAGCCAGCCCTTTCAGGAGCGTGCTCTTCCCCGAGCCGTTCGGACCGACGAGGGCCGTGACGGCGCCACTGCCGGCGGTAATCGACTCCCCGTCGACGACGGGCTCGTCGGTCCCGGGGTACTGTAAGACCAGTTCCTCGCCCGTGAGAGAGCCGTCCGCTCCGCTCTCCGCACCGCTTCCGCCCCGGCCGGATTCGAGGGCGTTCTCGGCCATCAGATCTCACCCATCTCGTCCTGCTTGCGCATCAGGTAGAGGAAGTACGGGCCGCCGACCAGACCGGTCACGATGCCGACCGGAATCTGCGTCTCCGACCCGACGAGGACGCTCATGCCGAGGCGGGCGCCGACGTCGGCCCCGACCATCAGCGCCGGGCCGGCGAACGCACACCCGACGATGAGCCTCCTGTAGTCGCTGCCGACGATGTTGCGCACCATGTGCGGGACGATGAGGCCGACGAAGCCGACGATGCCGGCGACGGCGATACTCGCGGCGGCCGCGAGCACGGCGACGCCCGAGAGGGCAAAGCGGACCTTCTCGACGGACATCCCGAGTGATTTGGCCGTCTTCTCGCCCAGCAGCAGGACGTTCAGCTGTCGAGACCCGATCAGGGCGAGCCCCATCGCGACGACCGTCCAGGGCAGCGCCATCCGCACCTGTTCCCAGTCGGTGCCGGTCAGCGAGCCGGTGGTCCACGCGATAGCGCTCTGGACGACACCGATATCGTCGGCGAAGAAGAACAGCGCCGTCTGGAACGAGCTGAAGATGGTCCCCACGATGACCCCCGCCAGCACGAGCCTGACGGGCGAGGTGCCGTTCTTCCACGCGATGATGTAGACGATGAGGAAGGCGACGGCGCCGCCGAGGGCCGCGGCCAGCGGGAGGAACGCGGCCATCCCGGTGAACAGGACCAGCGTGAGCAGAATCATCAGCCCGGCCCCCGAAGAGACGCCGAGGATGAACGGGCTCGCGAGTTCGTTGCGGGTGACCGCCTGGAAGATAGCGCCCGAGACGGCCAGATTCATCCCCACGAGCATTGCGACGAACACCCGCGGCAGACGGATGTTCCAGACGATGAGACTCTCCGTGCTCATCTCGGGCATCTTCATCCCCCAGATAAACGCGTCCCAGGCCCGCAGACTGAAGACGACGTTCGGGTTGAACACCGCCTGCCACGCTTCGACGATGGTCATCGAGTAGGTGCCGTGGCTCACCTGGAGAAGCCCCCCGCCGACGATGACCGCCAGACTCCCCAGACAGAGCGTCGCCAGCGAGCCGTCGAACCAGCCCAGCCACCGTTCCCGACGGGTCGGCGGTGTCGAACTCGCCGTCTCACTGGCCATGGCTACTCACCTCCCCGCCGTGGAGATACGCCGCGATGCGGTCGTCGTCCATCGCGTCGAGCAGCGCGCCCTCGTCACAGCCGGCGACGACCGCCTCGGCGTCGAGATGGCCGGCCAGAGCCGCCTGCCCGCTCTCGGCGCGGGCCGCTCGCTCGGCCGGGCCGATGTACGACGAGAGCGAGTCGTCGAGCGCCGCCGTCCGGACGCGGTCGAACCGCTCGGAATCGGGTTCGACCGGGGCGCCGGGACCGTAGTACTCGTCGAACCACTCGACCCACGCCTCCCGGTCGCCCCACTCGTCGTCCAGTTCCGCCTCGCGGCGGACCCAGTCGACGCCGTCGGCGACGGCCTCCCACCAGCCGTCGTCGACCCGCGCGTCGGTGATAACCTCACCGGCCACTCGCGCACCGCGCCCGGCCGCGACGATGGCCTGCTGTGACTCCTCCGAGGGCGACGCCACGTAGAGGTTCGGGACCGCCGTCGTCCCGTCGTGGTTGGCGTAGCTCCGGTCGAAGGATTCGGTGGTCTCGCCGTCGCGCTCGGTCGTCTCGAACATCGCGTCGTCGTCGCCGAGCCCGCGCATGTACGACCCGTCGTATCGGGTCGCCGCGACGACGCGACGGGCGGTGACCGCCGCCCGGTCCTGCAGGTGTACCGAGAATCCCCGCCCGCCCTCCGCGTGGTCGAGTGACTCGACCATCTCCGCCCGGAGTTCACAGCCGGCCTGCTCGGCGTGGTCGTGAAACAGGTCGTACAGGGTCTCGATATCGATTCCGTCGGGGAAGCCGAGGTAGTTCTCCAGATGCGCACACCGTTGCAGCGAGGAGCGACCCCTGTCGAAGATGACCGTCTCCAGACCCGCGCGGGCACAGAACACGCCGGCCGAACAGCCGGCCGGACCGCCGCCGACGATGGCGACCTCGTGGTCGTAGCTTCCTCCCATGGTCAGAGCTCACCGCTGACGATGTCACCGAGCCGCTGGCGGTCGTACAGCCGTTCGTTCTCACCGAACTCCTCGCCGAACAGCTGCCGCGCCGCCCGTTCGGTCTTCGAGAGGTTGCTTATCGGCCCCTGGTACATCCCACCGGCGGGATACACGTCCCCGTTCTGGACCGCGGTCAGCTGACTCGCCGTGGCGTCCTCCCGGAGGAAGGAGAGATACGTCTCCCGGAACTCGTCGCGGGTCCGGTGCTCGTCGGTGTAGAAAAACAGCATCTCGGGGTCGATATCCAGCAGCGGCTCGTAATCGATGGACCCGCGGTCGGAGGTGAAGCTCTCGATGTCGGAGCCCGCCAGGGCGTCGCCGACCCCGAGGTCGCGCCAGTGTTTGTAGGCGGTCCGCTCGCCGATGCGGTAGGGGTAGAACTTCTTTGGCTCCGTCGACCCCGGCGAGAGCAGCGCGATTTCGGGCCGCTCGCTCTTCGGTGGAAGCCGCTCTCGGATACCGCCGATCGTCTCGTCGTGGAACGTCCGGAGCGCCTCGAACCGGTCCGTCCGTTTGAACACGTTCGCGACTTTCTCCGTGGCTTCGTACAGCGAGAAGTACGGGTACCCCTCGTGCCAGGAGTACGTCGAGAAGCTCGTGTTCCCACACATCGGAGCGACGGTCTCAGTAACGCTGTCGACGTCGGCCTGTTTCCAGTTCGGAATCAGGTTGGTCATGTAGTTCGGGTCGATGAAGTGGACTCCCGCGTCGATGTCGTAGAACCGCTCTTTCGTGATGCCGTCCTGCCACAGCGACGTGACGTCGTCCTTGCCCGCCGAGAGGCCGGGGATATCCTCGTAGTGCCACGTCCGATACTCGCCGGTGAGGACGACGGCACTCGGTTTGCCGACACCCAGTGCGACCCCCATGTCGGCCCAGCTGGCGTTCTCGGCGACCCAGGTTTCGGGCACTGACTCGAAGCGCACCTCGCCGGCCGGTGGTATCGTCACCGAGTAGGGGTCTGTACCCGGCGTCGCGGTACGTTCGGTCTGTCCGGCCAGGTCCGAACAGCCGGCGACCAGCCCGCTGGCCAGGAGCCCGGCTCCGTGTTTGAGACAGTCTCTCCGCGTCGCCCTCCGTTGAAGTTGCTTCCGACGGTGCATGAATTTTAGGCCGTCCTAAAGTGACTAAGACCTTTCGACTTTTTGGCGAACCTAAAACCTCTCCCCCCTCGGCGCCCACAGGACCTACTGCGTGGGGTAGTCGAGAGCACCGCCGGACCTTCCTGTTAGACGGTCACGAACCACAGCGACGGTCGGTGGCGGTCAGCGTGGCGCGCCACAGCGTGGACACATCGGGGGTCCCTTCTCGGGGAGCGCGAGTCCGCAGTGGGGACACTCGCCGTCACCGGCAGGGGAGGTAATCGACTCGACGACGGCCTCGGTCCCCGCTCTGACCGATTCGACGGTCCCGAGTTCGGCTGGCTCCGGTCCGGCTCGCTCCTCGCCTCGGCTCAGCCGCCGGAGGAAGCGCACGCGGTCAGCGAGAAACGACGGCGTCTCGCCGTCCATCGAGTCGATGCCGTCGAGTTCGGGCAACGTCTCGCCACTCCCGTCCGATTCGGCGAACACAGCGAGCGCCTCGGCTGCCCGCCCGCGGACGTACGGACTCTCGTCGGACAGCCGGCCCCCGAGTGCGTCCACCGCCGTTGCCAGCTTCTCCGGCCGCTCACAGCCTATCGCCACCAGCGCCGTACAGAGGTGGTACCGGACGAGTTCGCTCTCGTCGTCGAGATGGTCGGCCAGCGACCCGACCTGATGTCGGAGTCGCTCCGGGTCACCCAGTGCGACGTACGCCAGTGCCTTGGCCAACTTCTCTTTGACCTCCGGTTCGTCGAACGACAGCCCGAGACGCAGGTCCGCCAGCGTCTCCGGGTCACTGACAGCTTCGGGGTGTTCGAGCGCGACGTAGCCCAGCGTCTCGGCACACCGGGCCCGGACGTAGTAGAACTCCCCGTCGTCGTCGAGGCGCTGGGCGACAGCGGCCACGGCGGGACGGACCACACCGGGTTCCGACTCGGCGACGGCGACGAGCAACTTCGCGGTGGACAGTCTGACCGCCCGCTGCTCGTCCGTCAGAAACGGCTCCAGTGCCGTGACCAGTCCCTGGAAGCGCGCCGGCGCTTCGTTCGCGACGGTTCGCAGCGAGTGGAGTGCCCGCTTGCGCTGTTCGGGGCCCGCCGCGCTGACCCGGTCCAGACACGCTATCGCCGCCGCACGCTCTCCGTCGGTAACGAGTGTGGCTAGCCGGTCGGACGAGGGCGCTTCTCCGGACTCGTTCATCGGACAACTGCTCTATCGGCATCTCTCGGTCGACGTACGTAATACCCAACGATTGCACGCAGTCGGCTCGCGGGCGGACGCGGTGATTCGGTGGGAGAAGCGTTCGACAGACCGCAGGTGACAACGCTATCGCGGGTCAGACGGCCACGAGCGGGACCATCACCGACACCCCGACGGTGAGGCCGACGGTCAGTTCCCGGTACCCGCGTCCGGCCAGCTCCGTCCCGTGTTCCAGCGCCTCCGGGATGAACTCCGAGACGACCAGGAATATCATCGCCCCCGCGGCGAACCCGAAGCCGGCGGGCAGGAACTCCCGTGCGACGCGGACGAACGCGAAGGCCAGTACGGCGCCGATAGGCTGGGGCAGACTCGAGAAGACGGCCCACCAGACCATCCGCCAGTTCGGGACGCCCATCGACCGCAACGGGATGGAGATAGCGAGTCCCTCCGGAACGTTGTGGATGGAGATGGCGACCGTCATGAATATCGCGAGTACGGGGACGATGAACGGGCCGAACTCGATGCCGCCCGCGAGGTTCAACTCGGCGAAGGAGACGCCGACGGCGACGCCCTCGGGAAAGCTGTGGACCGTGAGAATCCCGAGGATGAGCACGAGCTTCCTGAAATCTGCCTCCTCGTAGGTCCCCGGATCGAACTCGTGGTCGGAGATAATCCGGTCGGCGACGACGACGAGAACCGCCCCGGTGACCAGCCCACCGACCATCAGGTAGATATCGGTCCGCCCGTCGGCCTCGGCCATCCCCTCCATCACCAGCCCGAACAGCGACGCGGACACCATGATGCCCGACGCGAGCCCCCACAGCGCGACCTGCAGCCTGTCGCTCACCTCCCCGATGACGAAAAACGGGAGCGCGCCGATACCTGTCGCCAGTGCCGTTACCAGCCCCGCGGTGAACACGAGGAGTAAATTTCCCAGCAGTGACATGAGTAATCTATATAGTAGTCGGTATATAATTATGTATGCTAACTATCATTTTTCGGTTGGCCTAAATACTTGACATGTCTTGCACGCCTTCTGGTACCCTTTCCAGACAGGGACAGCCATTAGTATTGAACAGACAGTCGTGACGTTGGCGTCGACGCCGACGCTGTACACGTCGAGTCAGGACGCGCTCGAATCGAAGACCCGATTTATCCTCGGCACGGCTATCTACGCTACAGACCTCGTGCGCAGGCGGTTCGTGCTCCCCCACTCCGAAGACGACCCGACGGTCGACGAGATGGCCGTGGCGGAAGGGGTACCCAACGACGACTGAGTCTCATCTCTACGCTCGGACGGAACATCTGATGACAGGCGCCGCTCACGGCGGCTGGTGGGTGCTGCCTCTCGGTGCCATAGTCGCAAAGAAGGCCCCACACGCCTCGTTGAACGCCCGCGGATTGTCCTGGTTGAGCAGGTGGCCCGCAGCTGGTATCTCGCCTAACTTCGCCCGAGGAACAGTCGCAGCGAGTCGCTCGCCCTGGCGCTTGACCATGGGCGCTTCCTGCTCACCGTAGAGGACGAGCACCGGCGTCTCGATGTGGGACAGGTTCGGCGGTTCGACCTCGTAGAGCGCACTGAATATCTTCCGATACTCGTCCGGCGAGACGTCGTCGAGAGCAGCTAAGGATTTCGAGCGGACTTCGGGGTCGACCGTCAGCCACCGCCGGCCAGTTATCGCTCTGACGGACGCCAGAAGCGACTGAAACGTCGCGGTCGACCCGAACGTGGACACGATTCCCGTGATCGCCGGAAGCGGCGAGAGCATGGGTTTCATCACCGGTGGGATGTCGACCGGGGGCATCGACTGAAGCGGCCCGCCGATGACGGCACCTCGCGCCCGGTTTGGATGTCTGTCGAGATACGACTGCACTACCATTCCGCCGACGGACAGGCCACACAGAATCGGACTGTGGATATCCAGGCGTTCAAGGAGGCGTTCGAGATCGTCTACGAACAGGTCTATCGAATAGTTTCGTGTCCCGGTCGGGCCGGTCCGGCCGTGCCCCCGCAGGTCAAACGTCACCACCCTGTACTCGTCGGCGAATCGCTCGACCTGCTCGTCCCACGATTGGTTGTTCAGCCAGCCACCGTGAATACAGACCAGCGGCGGCCCACTCCCTCGCTCCTCGTACCAGAGCGTTCCGTCCTCGATAGATACTGTCGGCATGCAGTAGATACTGTGGCTTTTCAGGTTTAACGCAGCGGCTTGCGAGCGTCAGGTCCCGCGACGGTCTCTCAGTCCGTCGCCTTTCGTCACCGGGCGTAGACGCGGGTAACGTGGCCGCCACAACCACATTGCCGGACGGACTCGACACCGGTGTCGTCGCCGCACGCCGCGTCGGGATTCGGGAGCAGGGACGTCTCCGGGTGACCGTGGTTCGCGTGCGCAACGAGATTGACGTGGTTGCCCGGAACGGTCTGTTCAATAGCTGTCTCGGCTTGTTCGCGGACGAGCTCCCGGTCGTCCGCGTGGACGGTTTTCTCCGGATTCGCCGACCAAGAGTTGTCGTGACTGTGGTCGGTCACCGGTTCGACCGATTCGTCGGAGGGAGCCGTCATACCGAACAGTTCCGGTCGTTGCTTCGTAGCCCGTGTGCCGAACAGGTTCGGTTCACTCGGCCAGGGTCGCGAGGTAGTCGAACTGCGCCCGCAGTTCCCGTCGGCGCTGGCGCGAGACGACGGTGGCGTCGAGGACGGGCCCGACGAGCCGCGCCTGAACCGCGAACTCCGTGGTGGCCTCGACTTCGACCCCACTGGCGGTCTCGGTCAACGTGTACCGGGTCACCATCTCGTCGAAGATGCCGTCGCGCTGTTCGTAGGCGAGAACGGCGTCGCTGTCCTCGAAGAGCTCCAGCTCCAGTTCGATGGTCGCGAGCCCGACGTGGTTGGTGATTCGGACGACATCGCCGTCGACGCCCACGTCGTCGAACTCGGCGGCGCGCATGAACGTGCCGACGTCGGTCATCGCGTCTCGGAGCTCGTCGATGTCGGCGTCGACGGTCTCTGTCACTGTGACGGTTTCCATGGGTGAGCGTAGCTGCCTCTCCTATAGTAGCCAATGCACACCCGACCGCACGACGACAGTGCGGTCGGTGTGTGAATCGTTCCAATTGTCACTATAGACTAATGTTCCGGACGGCTAAGCCAGTACTGGCGAACATGTTCGGGAACACTGACGGTACCGGGGACCGAACACGGCCACGCATGCCGAGCGCGAAACTCAGGCTCACGGTTCCGGAGGAGATATGGCTGGGAGAGCTCACTCGGAGCCATCCCGAGACACAGATCCGAGTCCTCGCGGCTATCCCGGACGGCCTGTCGGGGGTCGGGCTGATAGAGATAGCCGGGCAGACCACCGATTCCGTCGTCGCCGCGATGCGAGCCGAAGACGACGTCACGGAAATCGAAGTGCTCCAGCGCGGGGACGGCGAAGCGCTGGTTCAGTTCGAGACTTCGAACCCACTCCTGCTCTTGCCGGCCCGCGGGTCCAGCGTGCCCCTGGAGATGCCGTTCGATATCAGGGACGGCGAGGTAACGTGGGAAGTGACGGCCCCGACGGAACAGCTCTCGGAGCTGGGGACGCAACTGGACGAGTTCGGCATTCCCTTTTCGGTGGAATACATCCGTCAGGAGACGGCCCGGGAACGGTTACTGACCGACCGCCAGCGGGAGGTCGTCGAGGCGGCAGTCGCAGCGGGATACTACGACACGCCCCGGCAGTGTTCGCTGACCGAACTCGCCGACCGCATCGGCGTCGCGAAGTCCACCTGTTCTAACACCCTCCATCGGGCCGAGGAAGCGATAGTCAAAGAGCACGTCCGGCGAGAGGTCGTCAGCGACCTGTCGACGGCGTAACCCGAACCTGTTCGGGACAACCGCTACTGGGGACCACAGACAACACTCCGGATATGACTACCGCGGACCTAACAGAACCACACGACCGTCAACTCCAGAACCCGAAATTAAATATGCTGCCACCGTACCCCCGAAGCGATGCAAGGAACGTCGGACGGCGGGTGCAAAATCGACAGGGTGACCGAGGCACGGGGGCTCACCGACATCGAAGAACGCCTCCAGACCCGGTGGGCTGACGGCGAGAGTCTGCGAGACCTGGAGCGGTATTTCAACCAGGCGGTGCTGCGAACCGCGATGGCGTCGGCGGGGATGGAGACCATCGACGGCGAATCGTCGAATCTGTATCGGCTTCTGACCGATGACGAAGTCACGGCCGGGAAACGGGTCGACGCGGAGTCCAGGCTCCGTCGGAACGGCGTCGACCCCGACTCCGTGACTGACGACTTCGTGAGCTATCAGACAGTTCGGACCCACCTCAACGACTGTCTCGGCATCCAGACCACGCGCGAAAGCACTCTCACTGTCGCCCAGGCGCGAAACACGGTACACAAGCTCGTCTCACGCATCGAATCGGTCACGTTGCGGACCATCGAACGGCTCTGCAGACAGGATACGTTAGCGATCGCTGCCCCCTCTGTGACCGTGAGTGTCAGGGTGGCGTGTTCGGAGTGTAACGACGAGTACACGTTCTCGACCCTCCTCACGGAGGGGCATTGTTCCTGTACGGAAGAGTGACACTCAGGGTGTGCCAGTGAACGACCGCGTCGAGACGGTGTCGTAGGCGTCCTCGAGTTCGTACGCTTCCTCCGGGAGAACAGCGGCGACGACGTAGTCGGCGTGTGCGTCGAACAGCTCCATCAGCCCGTCGATGCGTTCGGCGTCGAACATCTCGACGGCGTCGACGACGAGGAACGGGACGGCCTCGCCCGCGTCGTGAACGAGGTAGCCTGCCAGCGCGACGACGAGTCCGATGACTTCCCGCTCGCTCTTGCTCAGACTGTCGACCGTGTCGTCGTAGACTTCGCCCTCCTCGTTCGCCCTGACGATGTGGAGCTCGAACGCCGACTCGGAGAGCCGGCCGTTCCCCTCGGCCCGGCGCTCTAGCCAGATCCGTTCTACGGAGTCGTAGCCCAGCGCGTCGAGGACCTCTTGCATCATCTCGTTGAACGTGCTCACGAGGTCCTGCTCGATGCTTTCGATTCGGTCGCGCTGGTCACGCAGCTCGGTCGCGACCGACTCGCGCTCTGCCTCGATATCTCCCCGAGCGGCGATTTCGGACTCTATCTCGTCGATCTCCGCGTCGACGGATTCGAGGTCGCTGGCCACGCGGCCACGCTCGTACTCGAGGTCACTGATATCGTCGTAGAGGCCCTGTAGCCGCGCCTCCTCGTCCGGGTCGTCCGTGGTCGCCCGCTGGAGCTCTTCGATGTCCGACTCCAGGGATCGCAGGTCCGACTGAAGGGTCTCGACTTTCTCTCGGCGTCGGTCGAGTTCCGCGGAGATATCCTCCTGGCGCTGTTGGAGCCGTTCGGTTTGCTCAGCGCGGCTCTCCAGTTCTCGGCGCTGCTCGGTCAGTGACTGGATGCGGCTGGTTACCGTGTCCCGCTGGTCCCGGTTTGCGACGACGATGCTCTCGATAGTCTCGACCTGCTCTGAAATCTGTGCCTCGTCGACAGTACTCCCGCACGTCCAGCAGTTGACCTGCCGGGATTCGGGGTTCAGTTTGGCGGTCACGTCGTCCTCGGTCATCGAGTCGGGGATGTCGGCCTCGTCGTCGAGCAACTGGGCGTTCATCTCGACGATCGAACTGAGAGCGTTGATTTTGGACGTGAGGTCCTGTTTCTGCTGATGGAGGCGGTCCAGTTCCGTCGTTATCTCCTCGACGGACGTCCCGTCCGAGGTCGGCTGTTGCTCCGAGAGTTTCGTCGTGACCTCGTCGAGTTCCGACTCCAGCGATTCGATCGCGTCCTCTTGGGCCCTGACGTGGGAACGGACCTCGTTTCGCTTCTCGCGCTTGTCCTTGAGATCGTCGGTGACGTCGTCTGCCTCGGCTTCCAGCTCTTCGACCTCGTTTCGCTTCGAACGGAGCTCCGTCTCCAGTTCCGCCTTCCGGTCCCGCAGTGTCTCTCGGCGCGACCGGATTCCGGGGAGACGACTCTCCATCGAGTCGAGTTCCGCGAGGCGGTCGTCGAGCGCGTCCTTGCGGTCACGGAGGCGGGAGATCTCGGCTCTGATCGCGGCCGTGTCGACCGGGCGCATCAGGAGGTCGTAGAGGTCGTCCCCGGCGAGGATGGCCCGGCGGATCGGATTGGTCTCGGTGAGTGCAACGAACAGTTCACAGAGCACAGCAGAAGACGTGTACACGTCGCTGTTGGTCGCGACAGTCTGGCCGTTCCGGCGTTCCAGTTCCAGTTCGTATTCTGTGTCGTCGACCGTCAATCGGACCATCCCGCTCTCGGCATCGTTCTTTAGTGGCGGCACGGGGCCACCGAGTACGCCCGCTAGCGCACGCAACAGCGATGATTTGTTCGACGCGTTGCGTCCTGACAGCAGCGTCACCCCATCTGTGATCGCGAGGTCGACGTCGGTGATACCGCCGACGTTTTCGACTGTCAGTCGGACTGGACTATCGCTCTCTTCGCTCTGACGTGATAATCTATCTTTCATATCTCCTCCAAGGTATCGTCTGGGCGAGGGCAGCAACCCGCTCGTGTTCCCACCTCTCGTCTGTCAGAGTAGATCCGAAATCCGCCCGTGTCCGGCTTCCGGCCGCTGGAAGTCGACGAGCCGACGGATTCGGCGCAGGCAGTGGCTGCCGGCAGTGAGTGACTCGATGATCGACGCGGAGTGGCGTTCAGGTTACGGCCCAGTTTCTGGGTCAAGCTATGCGGAGTACAACAGATAAATATGTTGTATATTCCCTCTGACTTTTTATTCAACAGTTTGCTATCTGCCGAGGAAAGCACCAGCCCGTCACGCGGAGAACTCGCTTGTCCCGGCTGGGGCAGTCGGTGTGGGTTCCGTTTTCCAGAAACGCTCTTGCGTAGCACATTGTTGATTTCAGAGCGTCGCTCGGATAGCGTGTTTGAGTGCGTCTCGCCCTGGTTTTCTGTATAGTTCTCGCCGGATTGGAACGCTCTGAGATACTGTGTCAACTTGTCCTTGGAGACGCCTCGATGGGGCGAGAGCCACAGTCGCACCCGCGACGCGTGGCTCTCGCAGGTATTGACGTGTACCTCGTCGGCCGCGTATTCGCCGTCGCCGTGGACGACGTATTCGCGGATGAATGCGTCGTCGTCTGCAAGCGGATCGTACGCCCAAAAACCGTCGGTAGAGAGTGTCAACGACTCCTGCTCGCGGTGCGGTGCCCTTGTCCTCTTCGACTCTGTAGCTAGCGCTCAGCAGTATCAACAATTCAGTGTATTAATACATTCCTCACTGAGCGAAAAATATTAAGGCAGTGATTATAAGTCGATGCCGATGTCGGCATCGTCTAGATCTAGTGTGAAATTCGAAGTAAATTCTTGTTTGACGCTCTTGTGTCGCATCCAGAACATCGCTCTTATAGCGAGTGGCCAGATGAGTTGGCCGGTCGGCCAACATTTGTCTGGCAATTCGTATTCGACGTGATCGTGAACGACAGTCTCATCACCGACAGTCCGGAACCTGTGAGTGTGTGTCCACTTGGGAAATGACCCTTGGACCATCTCCTCACGAAACATCGCTTCGTCGTCCGACCGCTCACGCTCAACAATCCGCAAAACCAACGGCTGGTCGAAATCAATCCAAGTTTTGAAAGCGACGGTAGAGCCAGTCTCTAACACTTCCGGACCGTGGTCACCGTCGGGGCCCTTTATCTCCTTGAGCTCAAAGAGGAACCCAGGGGTTATTTTGCGGCGTAGGTCAGCTACCGAATAAAGTTCCCATATGTCGTCAAGAGACGCGTTAATACGCGTCTCAGAGTCGAGAACAGACATACCCCTGCTATATCTGGGTTTTTCAAAAAACTACTGCATAGCTAGTAGACCTGCCAGTACATTCGCACTCAGTAGCACTCTCCGTGTAGACCGGCGGTATCGGAGGTAAACCTGTGCAGCGCAGTCAAAGCACGCTGTTAGTGCATCGGCCGGACGAACCTGAGCCAGTCCCCACAGCCACTGACGAGCATACGCGTCTCGACAGGGAAGCCCCACCCGTATCTGTTGCCTGCCGCCGAGCACTGGCGACGACTCGCGACCCACAGCGACTCGGGAGCAAGCCGACGATCGCGTGCCCGCACTGTCCGTTTGAGGGATCGGTGTCGATCACGGTGACACAGGACCGGCCCGACACTGAGCAGTGACGGTGGGCCTGCTATACAACTCTGATACTGATTCTCCAGCGGTTATGACTGCGAATCGGGATCTGCTCCCATGCCGTCGAGTCGGTGTGGAGCGGTCCGAATCCGGTGAGCGGACAAAAATGCCCGAACGTCACGCGCGGGTATCAGGAGCAGGCTACCGCTCAACAGTATCCACAATCTCCTACGCAAGAGCGTTCCAGAAAATACGGCTCTGACTGCGGTCGCTCAGCTCTGGTCGAAGCACACGGGTGGGACCGTTCGACGTCTGGACCTATCGCCACTCTGAATATTCGGCAAATTCGTATTTACAGACTACATATCAAAATATCCAAAATACATGATCCAAATACTTTTTTGAGAAGACCACGCAGAGAGACATATCTCACAGCGTCTGTGGGTCACCGAACTTGTTTCGCAAAACACCGTCGGACGCGTGTGACAGGGGGTGCCATCCCTGTACGTTCAATACGCGAGAGAGCGGCTCAGGGCACCTTCAAACAGATTTAAACCAAAAGCTCCATTACCACCTACTGGGAAGGAGACTCTAGTTCTCTCGGTCAGGAAGGGCGCTGTCGCGGCCTGAATCTATCGTTCTACAGCGGCTAGCTGTCGCACGATAGCACACTATACTAAACGTGGACGATACACGATTTATAATATCTATAGAACTAGCTATCTTTTAACAGCTCGACGAAAAGCCCGAGATTGTCGTGCCGACATTTGACGTGGCTTATCCAGTCGAGACATTTTAACGAACGATAATGCATATTTTGACCGCTATAAACATCTGGAATTTTCCGCCCATCGGGATATGTGTCTGGGGGTACAACAGTGAAACGAGATGAACGCGAGCAAAACACAAACCCACGCACGCCACGAACCGACGGAGAAGTTCTACCTCCCCGCAGTCACGGTGCCGCAGAATCCGGGCCGCGTTGAGGCCTTCGTCGAGGACCTCTTCGACTTCCACGGTGTCGTGCCGATTCCGACCAGTTACAACAGGTAAGCGCAGTCCTGCGGAGACATCTACGAATCGGTACCCGACGTATCACCACCCGCTTCGAGATCGCGATAACTCGAAGACGGCCCCCTTCGACTGCGTATCTGTGGTCCGATCTGCCAAGGTTCCGTGAGTCCCCTTCTCGAAGAAAGAGCCGTACCCGACTACGCGGGGTCGAGGCGTACTGTCGAGCCGCCGCTGCGTAAGAGCGGATCGGCGACGATAGCCGGGAGATAGACCGTCCCCGACCGGGTCCCCTCGTCGACCTGCGCTGTCGCCACGACCTCGGTCACTCCGTCGGTGACAATCACCTCGTCGCCGGCGTCGATGTTCCGTTCGGCCGCGTCGGCCGCGGCGAGCCGAAGGACTGCTGTCGCCGCGGAATCGTCGGCGAACTCGCTCGTGCGGCCGCCGGTCACGAGCCTGAGACTGTCGGCCGAGTCACGCTCCGGGACCGACCGTGCCGTCCCGAACGCCGCGAGGCCGTCGTCGGTGTCGAACGTCGCTCTGTACAGGACCCCGTCCGAATCGAACGGCCACTGGCGGCCGCCGGCGTCGAGGTCGGCGTACGCGATGCCGGCGTGTGTCGGCGCGACCCGCGACAGTTCGTCGAACACTGCCTCCGGACCATCGTAGTCGAACGACGCTGGCTTCCCGGTCAGCCGTGCCCCTAACTCCGAGAGGATATCGAGGTCGGGGCGGGCGTCTCCCGGCGCCGTCGCCGCCCGGGGGAACCGCTGCACCCGTCGTTCGAGATTCGTGAGGCTCCCGGACTTCTCGACGCCCGCTGCCGCGGGGAGGACCACGTCTGCGTGTTCTGTGGTACTGTTCGGCATGATGTCGACGACGACGAGCGTGTCCAGCCCGTCGAGCCGCCGCTGTAGCCACTCCCGCTCCCGCTTCGAGACGGCGGGGTTCTCACCGACGACGAGCGCGCCCCGAACTCCCTCGCCGAAGGCCGCGAGCAACTCCCGAGCGTTCTTCCCGGGCGTCGACGGCGGTGTGACGCCCCACTCGTCTGCGACCCGGTCGCGAGCCGCGCGCTCGGTCACCGGCTGATACCCCGGAAGGTAATCGGGTACACAGCCCGCGTCGACTGCCCCTTGCTCGTTCGCGAGGCCGCGGAGGACGAACAGACCGGTTCCGGGCCGGCCGACACTGCCGGTCAGCAACAGGAGATCGAGCAACGCCGCCGCCGTCTCGCCGTCGCCGCCCTCGATTCCGGTCCCGACCATCGCCGCGATGGTGTCGGCGGCCGCGAGTTCGTCGCCGACGCGAGCCACGCTGTCCGCGTCGACGCCGGCGGCGCTGACTGCGCGCTCCCGGTCGTAGTCGGCCATCGACTCCCCGAACCGGTCGAAGCCCCGCGTCCGGTCGGCCACGAACGACCGGTCGACGCCGTCCCCGTCGGCCAGCAACCGGGCGGAAAACAGGTCGAACACCGTCGCGTCCCGGCCGGGCCGCGGGGCGACGTGGTAGTCGGCCAGTCGGGTCGTCTCGTTCGCGACTGGGTCGACGTGGACCAGTGTCGTCCCGTCTCTGACTGCCGGCCTGACGAAACTGTTGAACGCGATCGGCTGTCGCTCGGCGGGGTTCGCGCCCGCGACGATGACGACGTCGGCCTCGCGGACGTCAGCGAGGCTGTTCGTCGTCGCCGGCCAGCCGAGCCGCTCAGCGAGTGTCCGTGCGGCCGAGACGTGACAGAGCCGCGCCCGGTTGTCCACGTTGTTGGTGCCGAGAGTGCGTGCGATTTTCTGGAGGAGGTAGTTCTCCTCGTTGGTGCAGTGGGGCGCGCCGAGGAACGCCAGGCCGTCAGACCCCACAGCCGTTCGGACGGCGCGTAGGCCCTCGGCGGCGCGGTCAAGCGCCGTCGCCCACGAGACCGGTCGGAGGCGCCCGTCACGCCGGACCAGCGGCTCCGTCACCCGGTCATCGCCCACGTCGAAGGCCCCGACGCCCTTCGAGCAGAGACGGCCCTCGGGGTTGGCGGGGCCGGGGACGCCCCGGGCTCGCCCTCCATCGCCCGCTTTCAGCCGACAGCCGACCCCACAGAGGGGGCAGACCGTGGTCGCTCGCTCGGTCACGGTGGCATCTCCTATCGGTGCCTCGCGCTTCGTCCCAGCGCCTGGAGCACGCTGACGAGGTACCCCAGCCCGGCTCGCACGTCGGCCGACTGGAGCGCCGAGACGGTTCCGAGCAGCCCCCTCGGCTCGCTCTCCCGCTGGGCCTGTCCGACGGCGCCGACGAGCTCGTTCATGCCCTCGACGGCGTCGGGGTCCAGATCGAGCGCCGAGAGGGTCTGTGCCGTGTCGACGAGCGCTTCGAGGTCGCCGTTCCGCTGGAGGTCGAGCACCACGTCCAGCGCGTCGACGATGTCGCCGCCGCCCTCCTCGAGCATCGTCACCAGCTCTTCGATTTCCTCTGGTGAGAGCGAGTCCGTAAGCGCCGTCGCGACCGTCGCGAAGTCGTCGACGTGGCCCTCGCGCTGGAGTTCGACGACCGTCTCCAGCGAGTCCGAGAGGTCGTCGGCGTTCTCGCCCAGTTCGGCCGCCAGCGACGCCGCCCCGTCCGTCGAGAGGCCGTCCGCGGCCTCGACGAGGTTCGACGCCGAGTCCGTGACGTGCTGGACCTCGTCGTCGTCGGCGCTGGCGGCGACGAGAATCGCCGTCGTGAGCGCGTCGTCCAGTTCGTCGCTGCTCCGGACGAGCGCCGCGAGTTCGTCCCCGCGCTCGGAGAGCGCCTCTTCGAGGGCGGCCCGCCCCTCGTGGTCGGTGGCGTCTTCCCGCTCTCCGTGGGTCGCCGACGTCGGATAGGACTGCTGTCGTTTCGCCATCTCAGTCGTCCCCCATGGGCGTCTCCGCAGTCGCCATCGTCGGTTCGGCCTCCGGCCCGGCGGCCCGCAACTGGACGGCGGACACCTTGTACTCCGGCGTCGCGGCGGCCGGGTCGAGGTGTTCCTCGTCGGTGAGCCTGTTGACCGCGCTCTCGGCGAAGTGGATGGGGACGAAGACGTTGTCGGGGCCGACCCGGTCGGTCACCTGCGACGGGACGACGATTTCGCCCCGCCGCGATTCGAGCGCCACGAGATCACCGCTCTCGACACCGAGGGAATCGGCGGTCTCCGGGTGTATCTCGACGAAGTCGCTCGGCGTGTACTTCATCATGCCCTCCTCGCGGTGGGTCATCGTACCCGTGTGGTACTGGTAGAGCACCCGCCCGGTCGTGAGCGAGAACGGGTACTCCTTGTCGGGGATCTCCGCCGGTTCGCTGTAGCCGACGCCCTGGAGGTTGGCCTTGCCGTTGTCGGTGTTGAACGTCTCGGTGTAGAGGCGCTCGGTCCCCGGGTGGTCCTCGTCGGGGCAGGGCCACTGGAGGCCGCCGTGCTCTTTGATGCGTTCGTGAGTGATGCCGCCGTACAGCGGTGTCACTGAGTTCACCTCCCGCATAACCTCGGCCGTGTCTGCGTAGTCCCAGTCCCGCCCCATTCGGTTGGCGAGGGCCTGGAGTATCTCCCAGTCAGTGCGGGAATCGCCCTTCGGTTCCATCACCTTGTTGACCATCTGGACCGTGCGGTCGGTGTTGGTGAAGGTCCCGGTCTTCTCGACGAACGAACACGCGGGCAGCACTACGTCGGCGTACTGGGCCGTCTCGTTGACGAACAGGTCCTGCACGACGAGGAAATCGAGGTCTTCGAGGACGGCCTCGGCGTGGTTGACGCCGGGTTCGGAGAGGGCGGCGTTCTCGCCGATGATGTACATCCCCTTGATGTCGCCCTCGTCCGCGGCGAGGAACATCTGTGTCGTGTAGTAGCCGTACTCCGGGGAGATGTCACAGTCCCACGCCTCCTCGAACTTCGCGCGGACGTCGTCGTCCGCGATGTCCTGATAGCCCGGGAAGTTGTCCGGGAGCGGTCCCATATCGCCGCCGCCGCCCTGGACGTTGTTCTGGCCCCGGAACGGGGAGACGCCCGCGCCGGGCTTGCCGAGGTTGCCGGTGATCGCGGCGAGGTTCGCCATCGCGAGGACGTTCTCCGTCCCGTGGGAGTGTTCCGTGAGCCCGAGGGTCCAGCCGAACACGCAGGCGTCGGCCTCGGCGATGGTCTCGGCGGCCGAGACGATCTCCTCGTGCGGGACGCCCGTGACCTCCTCGACGCGTTCGGGCGTGAACTCCTGGACGGCCTCCCGCACCGCTTCGAACCCGGTCTCGCGCTTCTCGACGCGCTCTTCGCGGTCGTCCGCGGCTTCGTGGTCGGGCGCCGCCTCGGGTTCGTAGCCGGTCACCCGCTCCCGGACGAACGCCTCGTCGTAGAGCTCGTTGTTGATGATGTATCGGGTGATGCCGTTTATCCAGACGGCGTCGTAGCCCGGTTTGATCTGGCTGTACTGGTCGGCGTACTCGGCGATCTGTATCTCGCGGGGGTCGAACACCAGCAGGTCCGCGCCGTCGCGGACGTTCTGCTTGATGCGCGTCGCCAGCACGGGGTGGGCCTCCGTGGTGTTCGACCCGGTCAGGAGGATGCAGTCCGCGAGTTCGAGGTCCTCCGTGCTGATGGAGGCGGCCCCGTAGCCGTACGTCTGTGCCAGTCCCGCGACCGTCGAGGAGTGACAGAGGCGGTTGCAGTTGTCGACGCTGTTGGTCCCCAGTACCTGCCGGGCGAACTTGCCCATCAGGTAGTTCTCCTCGTTGGTCGCCTTCGAGGAGGCGATGAGCGACAGCGCTTCGCCGCCGTGTTCGTCCCTGATACCGCCCAGCCCCTCGACAACCCGTGTGAGGGCCTCGTCCCACGTCGCCTCGCGGAACTCGCCGTGCTCGTCGCGCACCAGCGGCGTCGTCAGCCGGTCGTCGGAGTTGATGAAATCGTAGCCGAACTTCCCTTTCACGCAGGTGGAGATGCCGTTGACCGGGGCGTCCTCCTCGTCGGTCGGTCTGGCGGCGAGTATCTCCTCGCCGTCGGAGTAGAGGTCGAACCGGCAGCCCACGGCGCAGTAGCCACACGTCGTGTCCGCGACGTTCAGCTCTTCGAGTCGCTTGTCGCCGATGGACTGGGCGATCTCGAACAGCTTGCCCTCCGAGAGCGCGTCTGCGGCGACCCCCTCGGCGACGTGTTCGACGTTCTCCATGGCCTGCTGTTTGGCCCGCTGCATGTAGCCCGCGACGCCGTCCAGGTCGTCGCTCACGGCCACTCACCTCCGTCGAACCCCGCCCAGTCGTCTGTTGCGTCCTCCGCGTTCGACTCGTCGTCGCTCGCGCGGTCGGCGATGGTCGGCGTGTTCGGTGCCGACCCGTTCGTGGCTGGGTCGCTCTCGTGCTCCGTGGCGCGTTTCTTCGGCGTCATCGGCCCCTTCGACTTCCCGCTGCTCTCGATTGCTTTGCCGATGCTGTTCTTCTGGGTAAAGCCCGGAAGCGGGATGGTCGTCGCGTCCTCGATGCCATTCTCGACGAGCGAGCCGGTCGGACAGACTGTCGCGCAGTGCCCACAGGAGACACACGTCGAGTCCTCCATCGTCTCGGCGTCGCTCTGGAACCCGATACGGGTGTCCTGTCCCGACCCCTCCATCCGGAGGACGCCCTCGACCTGCACGTCGTTGCAGGCCTCGACACAGCGGTTACAGAGAATGCACTTGTTGCGGTCGATCTGGATGAACGACGAGGTGTCGTCGATGGGTTCGTACTCGTCGCGGTCGTCGAGGACGCCGTAGCGGGGCTCCTCGACTTCCTGTTCGATGGCGGCGTCCTGCAGTTCGCAGCGGCCGTTCTTCCCGCAGGTCGTACACCTGAGGTTGTGGTTCGAGAGCACCAGGTCGAGGTTCACGTCGCGGGCCTCGGCGGCCGCCTCGGCGTCCGTACTGACGGTCGCCCCGTCTTCGGCCGGGTGGCTGCAGGCCGGGACGATGCCGTCGGCGTCGGTCTCGACCATACAGGTGCGACACTCGCTGCGCGGGCCGATCTCCTGTCTGTCGTAACTACACAGCGCCGGGACGTAATCGTCGGTCTCGACGGCCTCGACGGCGTCGAGCAGGGTCGCCCCCGGCTCGACCGTGACGCTCGTCCCGTCGACGGTCACGGTCGCCCGGTCGGGGCCGCCGACCGCGGGGTCGGCTGCAGTGCCCGGTGCGATCTCCTCGGTCAACGGCGGTGCCTCATCGTGTGTGTGGTCTGAACTCATATCATGTCACCTCTGCTGGCGCGGGGCAGCTGTTCGCTGGGCAGTGCCCGTCGGCGTGGGCCCGTAGCTCCGATTCGAACTCCGCGATGGCCGTCCGGGCCGGGCGACCGGCTTCGACGCCGAACGCGCAGATGCTCGACCCGTCCATCACCCGGACCAGTTCTTCGATGTCGCTCGGCGCGTACGTGCCGTCGTAAATATCCCGGAGGAGGCCGGCCAGCTGTGTCGTCCCTTCTCGACAGGGGACACAGCGGCCGCAGTTCTCGTCGGCGGCGAACTGGGTTCGTTTGCCGACGAACTCCAGGACACAGCGCTCCTCGGCGAGTACCTGGACCGTCCCCTCGGTACCGAGGTCGGCCGCCGTCAGTGACGACGGGTCGACGCCGATGTCCAGGTTCGCCGTGAGGCCGCCAAAGCGGCCGCCGACGCAGGCGGCTTTGAACGCACCGTCGACGGTGACAGCGTCGACGGCGCTCGACAGCGTGGCGGACTCCGGCAGCTCGACCGTGGCGGGCGCGGCCACGTCCCCCTCGACGGTCACCAGCCGGGTGTCGGTCTCGTCGCCGTCGCGGAGCGCGACCGCGAGCTGGGCGAGTGTTCGGGCCGTGTGCACGAGCGTGGGCTGGCCGTGTAGCCCGACCGACTCCGGGCCCGGTGGGCGGACGCGGGCCTCCAGCCGGTGGTTCCCCTCGATGGCCTCCAGCGCCATCGTCGGCTCGCCGGCCCGGTGGGCCGCCGGCCCGGTGACGATGTCGACCGCGACCGCTGTGTCCGGGTGGTTCCCGGCAGCCGCTCGCATCGTCTCGGCGGCTCGGTCGTCCGCCGACGAGGCGTAAACGATGACGCTGTCGGCACCGACGGCCCGCGCAGCGGCGGTCGCACCGTCGAGAACCTCGAACGGCGCGGTAGCCAGCAGGAGCGCGTCCGTCGGGTTCCCGTGTGCGTTGACGACGACGAGCGGGTCGCCGTCGGCGTCCTGTGCCGTCTCCCAGGTCGCCGCGAGCGGTTCGTCCTGGCAGAGGTCGCCCCAGCCCCGACCCGTGATGATGGCCGCGGTGTCACGCACCGCGGTCGCGTCGGACATATCGAACCCGCCCGCGGCATCGTGGTCGGCGGGGTCAGTGGGGTTGCGCCACCCGGCGCCGCGCAGGACGTGACGGCTGCCGACGTCGAGGCCCGGCAGGTCCACCGGCGGCATCCCCGCCCGCTCCGGCTCGTGGTCGGCGAGGGCGTCGGGGTCCCCGGCTCGAACGGCCGACCCGTCGGCCGCGCTCTCGACGATCGTCTCTAACTCCTGTGTCGAACAGTCGGCGTGGAACGCCGTCTCGCCGCCCGCGGTCACGGTGACGAGCGGTTCGAGCGCCGGGACGCCCGTCGGGCCGACCTCCACGACGCGCGCGTCAGCGTCACCCGCGACAGCCAGTAGGTCCGGAGTCGGCCCCGTATCGGCGATCCGTATCGTCGTTCCCGCCGCTGAGATTGTGGATGTCATTTGCTACCGTATGTATAACTGACGAACTGACAGTGTATTAAAACATCAGGTCACCGGCGTTGATACGGCCGCTGACCAGGCTACGCTCCCCGGCCGGGCCACCGCTCCGTCGTCAGTTTCTCGGGTGTAGCGGCCGCGCGAGCGGGTGCCGCCCGATACGTACCGACTGGCTCCGGCGAATCATCGCGACCCGTGGCCAAAGCCACAGCGTATCAGGTCACGAACCAGTCGTGTTCCGCCGGGCCGCGCGACGCTACGACAGGTGTGCCGTGATGTCCGACGATGAAACCATCCCGATGTAGTCGTCCTCGACGACCGGGAGGTGGTCGATGCGGAAGTTCTCCATCATCGCCGCCGTCTCGTTCAAACTGAGCTCGGGCGGCACCGTCTCGACCGACTCGGTCATCACGTCGGCGACGTCCAGTTCGGCCGTGTCTTTCCCCTCTGCGACGGCGTTGAGCACGTCAGTGCTCGTCACGATGGACGGCGGGGCCGTCGTGACGAGCAGGGCTCCGATCTCCTTCTCGCGCATCGTCCCCGCGGCGTCCACGAGGGCGACGTCCGGCTCGACCGTTTCGAGCGGCGTCGTCATGATATCGGCGACCACAGCCCGTTCGTTTGTTACCATACCGAGTGAATGACGACGGCCGTCGTGTTGAAACTTCGCCCCGGCTACTCGGCAGTGTTTAGTTTAGCAAAAAAGGCTCTGCAGAGCCAGAAAGCCCCGGCTGTCATCGGAAGCGGAGCTTCCGATTGCCCGCGAGAGCTACGCTCTCGCCCTGGCTGAACTCGGGGGTGGTTCGAAAGACGGTGGAGCCGTCTTTCGTCATCACGAGAGAGCTTCGCTCTCTCGAACGACCTCGCTGTGCTCCTCACTCACTACGTTCGTTGCGGTGCTTACGTCGTCCGCCGTCGTTCAGCCAGCCGCCCCTTTCAGCCCACCCGTAGCCGGTTGACCAGCCGGCATGGGTGGGGCTGAAAGGGGCCGTTCTCTCAGCGAACCCCGGCGATGTAAGCACCACAGCGAGTGAAACGAGCGAGGAGCGCAGCGAGCCGCGGGAGCTGAGAGAACGGGGGCTTTCTGGCTGTCTGTACTCCCAGCGGCCGAAGTAAACACGACCGGCTACTCCCGGACCGATTCGAGGACGAGCCGCTGCTCGACGCGCTTGGCCTCGCGCTGGGCGTCGCGGACGGCGTCGACGTTCACGCTTATCGACGAGATGCCCGTCTCCACGAGCCGGCGTATCATCGCCGGTTTCGAGGCCGCCTGCCCGCAGATGCTCGTCGCCACGTCGTGGTCGTCGGCGGTCTCGATGGTGTCCTCCATCAGTTCCAGCACCGACGGGTGGAGCTCGTCGTACCGCCCGGCCACGGCCTCGTTATTGCGGTCGACGGCCAGCGTGTACTGCGTGAGGTCGTTCGTCCCGAAGGAGACGAAGTCGAGTCCGGTCTGACAGATGGCCGCGGCGCTGAGCGCGCTCGCGGGGGTCTCTATCATCACGCCCCACGGCCGCTTGTCGGGGTCGATACCGACCCGCTCCATCTCGGCTTTCGCCCCCAGGACGTCCTCGGCGTCGGTCACGAGCGGGAACATCGGTTCGAGGTTGTCGTACCCCATCTCGTAGAGTTTCTTCACGGCGCGAAGCTGCAGCTCGAACGCGTCGGTGTCGTCGAGCGACCGCCGAATCCCGCGGTACCCCAGCATCGGGTTGTGTTCGGCCGGTTCGTCCTCGCCGCCCGCTAACCGGCGGAACTCGTCCGTGGGCGCATCGAGCGTTCGCACGCGGACCGGGCGGGGGTAGAACTCGTCGGCCACGCCCCGAATCGCGTCGGCGAGCGTGTCGACGAACGCTTCTTCACCGTGTGTAGCGACGTAGTGTGCAGGCGTCTCCCCGGTCGACAGCACAACGTGCTCCATCCGGAGCAGTCCGACCCCGTCGGCGCCGGTCGCCGCGGCCCGCTGGGCTGCCTCGGGGATGGAGACGTTGACTTTCACGTCCGTCGCCGTCATCTGCTCTGGCGCGGTCCGCTCGGCCGTCGGCCCCGTGTCCGAACTACCCCCGTCGCCGGTTTCGGCGTCCGGCGTGTGGGTCCCGTCGGCGACGACGCCCCGGTCGCCGTCGACAGTGACGCGCTGGTCGTCGGTCAGCGTCCCCATCGCGGTCTCGCAGCCGATGACGGCCGGTACGCCGAGCTCGCGGGAGACTATCGCCGCGTGGCTGGTCATCCCGCCCTCGTCGGTCACCAGCGCGCCGGCGCGCTTCATCGCCGGCACCATGTCGGGGGTCGTCATCTCGGCGACGATGATGTCCCCGTCCGTGACCTTGTCGAGCTGGTCCAGCGAGCCGACGACCCGCACGGTCCCGGTCGCCGTGCCGGGGCTCGCGCCCAGCCCGTCGACGAGCGTCCCGTCGCTCCCGTCATCGGAGCCCCGTTCGTCCCCGTCGTCGCCCTCGTCGATAGTCGTTATCGGCCGGGACTGGAGGAGGTAGATGTCCCCGTCGTCGATAGCCCATTCGACGTCCTGTGGCTGGCCGTAGTGGTCCTCGACGAGTTCGCCCAGGGTCCGGAGGTCCGCCAGCTCGTCGTCGGAGAGGACCCGCTCGTCGCGCTTTGCCTCCGGGACCGGGCGTTCGACGGTTTCACCGGTCTCCTCGTCCCGGACACACATCGTCTTTTTCGTCGAGACGGTGACGTCGTCGACGGCGTCGGCGGTCCGGTCGTACGTGTAGTGGTCCGGCGAGACGCTCCCGGAGACGACGGCCTCACCGAGGCCCCACGCGGCCTCGACGGTCATCTCGGCCGCACCGGTCGAGGGGTGACTCGTGAACAGCACTCCGGACTTCTCGGCGTCGACCATCCGCTGGACCACGACGGCGATGTCGACGTCCGCGTGGCCGAAGCCCTGCTCGTCGCGGTAGTAGATGGCCCGCTGGGTGAACAGCGACGCCCAGCAGCGTTTGATTCGGTCGAGGAGGCCCTCTCGCGTGACGTTGAGGAACGTCTCCTGCTGACCGGCGAAGGAGGCGTCCGGCAGGTCTTCGGCAGTCGCCGAGGACCGGACCGCCACTGTCGGGTCCGCTCCCAGGTCGTCGAACGCGTCGCGGATGGATTCGCGCGTCTCCGCGGGCCACTCGGCGTCCATGATGAGTTCGGACGCCCGCTGTTCGGCGGTGGCAAGCGCCCGCGAGTCCTCCGGGTCGACGTCCACGGCCTCGAACAGTTCTTCGGCGATACCCGCGCCCTCGATGAACCGTCGATACGTGTCCGCCGTGACGGTGAATCCGGACGGGATAGGGAGCCCGTGCGACGAGAGTTCACCCAGTGAGGCGGCTTTGCCACCGACGGTTTCGACGTCCGTGGCGCTCACCGCACTGAGCCATGCGACACTCATAGTCGTCGGTTCGACGAACCCGATAATGAATATTTGGCCTGAGTTTGAGCGATAGAAGCTCTCTATCGCGCATTTTCAAACAGTACGCGAACTGATAGGTCGAGGGGCGGACCCGTCGTTTATCACTGCGACCGCGGTATCGGTTCACGATGTCACAGCGACACCCAGCCGCTCGGCTCTCGGTCGAGACCCCGCGACGGGTCGAGTTGCCGTCGACGATATCTGCCGTCGTCGGGCACCGCACCGACCGACCGAACCGACAGCCTACCAGTGGTGAGCGATACAGATGACCGGCGTCAGCATCAACGGCTTCGGCACCATCGGGAAGCGAGTGGCCGACGCCGTCTCGGCCCAGCCCGACATGTCGGTCGTCGGCGTCAGCAAGCGGTCGCCGAACCACGAAGCCCGCTCCGCGGTCGCGAGCGGGTACGACCTGTACGCCGCCGACCCGGACCGGGTCGAGGAGTTCGGGGAGCGGGACATCCCCGTCGCGGGAACCGTCGGGGACATGCTCGCTGGCGGCGACATCGTCGTCGACACGACACCGTCCGGCGTCGGAGAAACCTACCGCGACCTTTACGCCGACCACGACGTCGACGTCGTCTATCAAGGCGGAGAGGACGCATCCGTGGCCCCACAGAGTTTCTGCGCTCGGGCGAACTATCAGCGCTCGCTCGAAGCTTCGGCGACGCGTGTCGTCTCGTGTAACACGACCGGCCTCGCCCGCGCGGTGACGCCGCTGGACGAGGCCTACGGCGTGGAATCCGTCGACGCGACGCTCATCCGTCGCGGCGGCGACCCGACCCAGACGGACCGGGGCCCGATTAACGACATCGTCCCGGACCCCGTCGAGGTCCCGTCCCACCACGCCCCCGACCTGCGGACCGTCCTGCCGGATATCGACGTGACCACGACGGGTGTCACGGTCCCGGCGACACTGATGCACCTCCACAGCATCACGGTCTCGCTCGACTCCGACCCGACTGCCAGCGAGGTCAGGGACCGGTTCGACGCCGAACCCCGCCTCGAACTCATCACGACCGCGTCGGGGTGTGACAGCTGTGCCGAAATACAGGAGTACGCACAGGACACCGGTCGGCCTCGCGGCGACGTCTGGGAGAACTGCATCTGGGCGGACGCCGTCGACGTCAGCGACGGCCGCCTGACGTTCTTCCAGGCGATCCACCAGCAGGCCGACGTCGTCCCGGAGAACGTCGACGCCGTCCGCGCGCTCGCGGGTACCGCGGACGCCCGGGAGAGCCGAGCCCGGACGGATGACGCACTCGGCGTCGGGATGTAAGCGACCGGCCGGAACAGGCGGCTCCGTGTCGTCGTGTGCTTTTTCACACAGAGAACGTGTGGTGGCACACCATGGCAGACGGGACCGGTATGGACTACGACGCTCACTGGGACGCGGGTCTAGGTGGAACGTGACGGGAGAGATATATAAACGCACGTGGGGAGAGCTGAGCGGATTTAACCCGGGTGTGTCGTCCGGTCCGGCTGTCGGGGGACGGCCCGCTACGCTGATTGTTTTAATATCGCGTACAACTCCGCGCGAGCTTTTAATGGGGCCAGCGGTCTACACGTCAGTACAATGGAACGAACTCCGGGCCGGGTAAACGGCCGAGCACCGCCGGCCGACTCCCAGCAAACGAGCTGTCCGATGTGTAGTGCAAAACTGACACGCCAGTCCGGGATCGGCATCTGTCGCGCTTGCAACTGGGTCCAGCAGTCCCCTGCAGACTGATACTGCCGGCTGTACGTTCGCACAGATATTCGCTACCTCGGGGGTGGCGAATTCCATCAGTGTGTTACAGCCAGCAGTATGAGCGCACCCGCTGTCAGTCAGTCTTCTTTCGCTCCTGGGTCGGGTGGTCGCTGACGTAGACCTGCGTGTGGTCCGGGATGTTCTCGGCGACCCACGAGTTGGCGCCGATGCTGACGTGGTCACCCACGGTGATTGCGCCCAAAACTTTGGTGCCGGCCCCGATGACGACGTGGTCGCCGATGTCGGGGTGGCGCTTGTACCCCTTTTTCAGCGCGTGTTCGTCGCCCTCGTCCTCCTCGAAGTGGAGCGCACCGAGCGTGACGTCCTGGTAGATGCGGACCCAGTCGCCGACGGTCGCCGTCTCACCGATGACGACGCCGGTCCCGTGGTCGATGAAGAAGTGCTCGCCGATTTGGGCACCGGGATGGATGTCGATGCCGGTCTGGGTGTTCGCGTATTCGGTGAGCTCCCGGGCGTACTCTGCCGCGCCCTCCTCGTAGAGCGTGTGGGCGACGCGCTGGATCATCATCGCGAGGAACCCGGGATACGACCGGATGATCTCCATGTAGGTCTTGGCGGCGGGGTCGCCCTTGTATGCCGCCTCGACGTCCTTCTTCAGCGCCTCGCGGACGGCGGGCAACTGGTCGAGAACAGTGGACACGAGATCCGCGGGGTCATCGTCCGCGTAGGGCCGGACGCCCGCGTGGAACAGCGCGCCGAGGTCGTCGAGGCAATCGAGAACCGCGAGTTCGTCCCGGACCAGTTCCGTCGCGTTCCAGCAGGCAGGGAAGAACAGTCGCCCCAAGATGTCGACCTCCTCGCGCCCGTGCTCGCGGTGGGGGAATTCCATCGGTGTCTCCGTGGGAAACGGCGCCTCGTCGGCGGCGTACGCCTCGAAGAGCCGCCGGTGTGCGTCGCCTGTGTAGGTGTAGTCCATACTCGCACTACCTGCTGAGCGTCCTTATACTGCCGGCTGTAAGTTCGTGAAAATATTCGCCACCCGAGGGTGGCGAATTATTTTAGTTCGTTACAGCCGGCAGTATTCGTTGGGGGCCACTGGCGGCCTCCTGAAACACACGGTGGGATAGTATTTTGACGACGGATACCGAAGTACAGGACATGAACGGGGAGTGTTACTTCTGCCACGGGTTAGTCCTGGCAGACGAGTCCGAGGATATCGTCCTCCAAGACCACGGTGACCACAGGGTGTTCCTCCACCGCCAGTGTGCGGCCGGGTACAACGTCATCGAAACGCGTGTCGGTCCATCAAGCGGCGCAGACGTGGTCTGTCCGGTCTGTGGCGACGTCGAGTCCCTCTAGGGCAACTCGACTTCCACACCCGACTGGAGACTGGCCGCCTTGACGGTGTTGTACATGAGCATCGCGATAGTGAGCGGGCCGACGCCCCCGGGGACTGGCGTGATGGCACTCGCGGTCTCTTTTGCGCTCTCGAACTCGACGTCGCCGACGAGCTCGTACCCCTTGTCGGTGTCCGTATCGACGCGGTTGACGCCCACGTCGATGACCGTCGCACCCGCCTTGATCATCTCGCCGTCGATCATCTCGGGAACCCCCGCGGCGGCGACGAGGATGTCTGCCTGTCGGGTTTTGGTGGCGAGGTCCTCGGTCCGTGAGTGACAGACAGTCGTCGTCGCGTTGCCGCCGTCGCCGTACTGGACGAACAGATTCGCCATCGGCTTGCCGACGATGTCGGAGCGGCCGACGACGACGGCGTCTTTGCCCTCCGTCTCGATGCCCTCGGCGGCCAGTATCTGCTGGACGCCGTGGGGCGTACACGGCTTGTAGCGGGCGTTTCCGGCGACGAGACGGCCGACGTTCTCCGGGTGGAACCCGTCGACGTCTTTCGTCGGGTCGATACGTTCGAGGACAGTCCGTTTGTCCACGTGGTCGGGGACTGGCATCTGGACGAGGATTCCGTGGACCGACGGGTCGCCGTTCAGCTCGTCGATGCGGTCGAACAGCACCGCCGCCGGTTCGTCCGGGTCGATTTCGACGTGTGAGCCCTCGATACCGAGTTCCTCGCACGCCCGCTGTTTCATCGAGACGTACGTCTCGCTGGCGCCGTCGTCGCTCATCAGCACCGTCGCCAGCCCCGGCTGTACATCCGCGTCCCTCAGCGTCTCGACCGACGCCTTCACGTCCGCGCTGATACCGTCCGCGATCTCGTTGCCGTCTATCGTTCGAGTCATTGTTTTCCGTGTCACCATCGCAGTGGCGCGCGCGGCGGTCCGCTCGCCGGCCTCGAACCGACGAATCCTGCGACGGACCGCCCTCCTGAACGCGTTCGTCTACATCTCGGGACCAGATGGAATAGCTGCCGACGCGGAATAGCCCACCCCTTGAAGTCGCGACCGCTGTTCCTATCACAATACCGAGAGATTGTGTGAAAACCTTCGCTGCCAGCGGTGTGTGCCACGGGTACCCAAAATTTTTGTTACCCTCAGTGGTCTGTTCGAACAATCACTGCGGAGACCACTCGGTCTTCGTGGAGGCAGACTACGAATGAACGAGATGGCAGTCGTCACTGAGCGAGCAGCGTTCGCCGAGACCGCCCGTACGGCCCCGACCGGCGCCCGCGTCCCGGTCGAAGTGCGGGTCACCGTCGCTGACCCGTTCGAGGCGTATCGTCGCGCTCGCGACGGGGCACACGACGGAGTCTACCTGGAGACGACGGGCGGCCAGTCCGGCTGGGGGTACTTCGCCGTCGACCCCGTCGAGCGACTGCAGGTCGGGCCACAGGCGACGGCGCTGGGTGGGGCCAGTCCGAGCATCGCCGCCATCGACGGACTCCTCGACCGCGAACGACTCGTCCGCGGCGACTGCGAGGTGCCGTATCCGTGTGGCGCCTTCGGCTGGCTGTCGTACGACATCGCCCGGGAACTGGAGGACCTCCCGGAGACGACGCGACCTGACGGGTTCCCTCGACTCCAGCTTGGCGTCTTCGACTGCGTCGCGGCGTGGGAGGAGCCCCGCGACGGCGAGGCCGAGCTGCGGATTACGGCCTGTCCGGTCGTCGAGGACTCGCCGACAGTGGCCTACGAGGACGGTCTCGACCGGGCACGGGCGCTCGCTGAGGCGGCGCTGCACGGCGACCGGGGTGTCCAGTCCCGGCCGACCGCGAACCAGCAGGCCACCTTCGAGAGCGAGTGTGGCGAAGCGGCCTACGCCGACCGCATCCGGCGAATCAAGCAGTACGTCCGCGACGGCGACACGTTTCAGACGAACGTCTCCCACCGCCTCGTCGCGCCCGCGTCGGTCCACCCCGTCGAGACGTTCGCCGCGGTCCGGCGGGTCAACCCCGCGCCGTACTCGGCCCTCGTCGAGTTCCCGGGCGTGGACCTCGTCAGCGCCAGTCCCGAACTCCTTCTGGACGTAGACGGCGACCGCCTGTTGACGGAGCCCATCGCCGGCACGCGCCCACGGGGCGACACGCCCGAGGCGGACGCCGCCCTGGAGCGGGACCTCACCACCGACGAGAAGGAGCGGGCCGAACACGCCATGCTCGTCGATCTGGAACGCAACGACATCGGGAAGGTCAGCGAGTACGGCACGGTCGACGTCACGGAGTACCGACGCGTCGACCGCTACTCGGAGGTGATGCACCTCGTCTCGCTCGTCGAGGGGAAGCGCCGTGCCGACGCGAGCGTCGCCGACGCCGTCGCGGCGCTCTTCCCCGGCGGTACCGTCACCGGCGCACCCAAGCCCCGGACGATGGAGATAATCGACGAAGTCGAGGGGACTCGCCGCGGCCCCTACACGGGCTCTATCGGCGTCTTCGGCTTCGACGACCGCGCCACGCTGAACATGACCATCCGCACGCTGGTCCACCACGAGGGCGAGTACCGACTGCGCGTCGGCGGCGGCATCGTCCACGACTCCGTCCCGGAACTGGAGTACCAGGAGACGCTGGACAAGGCTCGGGCGCTGGTGACTGCCGTCGACGAGGCGCTGGGCGAGCAGGGGTCGTTCGCCGTCGAGCCCCCCGAACCAACCGAGGGTGTCCAGTGATACTCATCGTCGACAACTACGACTCGTTCGCCTACAACCTCGTCCAGTACGTCGGGACCTTCGACGAGGTCGTTGTCCGCCGGAACGATGCCATCGATGTCCCCGGAATCCGGGACCTGGACCCGGACGGTATCGTCGTCTCACCCGGACCCGGGACGCCCGACGAGGCGGGCGTCTCGATGGACGTGTTCGCGGAGACCGACTACCCCGCGCTGGGAGTCTGTCTCGGCCACCAGGCGCTCTGTGCCGCCAACGGCTCGCCCGTCGGCCACGCGCCGGAGGTGGTGCACGGCAAACCATCGGCGGTGCGCCACGAGGGGACGGCGCTGTACGACGGCGTCGACGACCCCTTCGATGTCGGGCGCTACCACTCGCTGGCCGTCGAGCGCACGGACCTGCCCGAGGAGCTGATAGAGACGGCCCACACCGACGACGAGCAGGGGGTCGTCATGGGCGTTCGCCACCGCGACCGGCCGCAGTTCGGGGTGCAGTTCCACCCCGAGAGCATCCTCACCGACGCCGGAACGCGCATCGTCGAGAACTTCTGTACCGGCATCGCCGGCGTCTGATCAGTCCTCCTCGGGCGGGTCGATATCGTGGTGGGACTGTACGGTCGGCAGGCGGCTGCGGACGCGGACGACAAGTGACGTGTGGCCCCGCTCCTCACGGAGCCACGAGCGGGTCAGCCCGGCGATGCCGACGAGAGAGATGACTGCGAACGGGCCGCCAGTCAGCACCGCGAGGGCCTGTAGCGTCTCCGCGCCGCCGACGAGCAACACGGCCACGGCGACGGCGCCCTGAAACCCGCCCCAGAAGACGATGCTCCCGGTCGAGGGGGCCAGTCCCCGTCTGGTCGCGAGGATGGCGACGACGAGCGTCGACGTGTCGGCCGACGTGGTGATGAACACCACGATGAGCGCCAGAAAGAGGAAGACGAGCAGTTCGGAAAGCGGGAGTGCAGCCAGTAGCGGAAACCCGGCGACGGCCTCCGACCCGCCCCGTGCGGCGATGGCGCCCAGCACGTCCGCACTGCCGCGCTGCTGCAGGAAGAGGCTCGTTCCGCCAAGCAGGAGGAACCACGCGATAGTGGCTGCCGACGTCGCCACGACAGTGGTGAACACGACGGTCCGGACGCGACGGCCGCGGGAGAGCGCTGCGACGAAGAGCCCGGCGAATGGGGCCCACGAGAACCACCACGACCAGTTCCAGACCGTCCAGGTTGCGACCCAGGCCCCGCCGGTGTGGAGGGAAAGCGGAACGAAGTGGACGACGTACCGGCCCAGCGCGGTCGACCCCTGCTCCGCGACGTACCGGCGGGGCCCAAGCGCGACCAGCAGGACGGCGAACAGGCCAAAGAGCACGACGTTCAGGCCCGCGATGCGGCGGATACCACGGTGGATACCCGTGGCACTGGAGAGGACGAAGATGAGCGTCAGGCCGCCGACGAACACCACCGGGCCCGTCGCGTCGATGGCTACGTCCCACTTGAACGCGACGCCGGCGAGGAACTGCTGGCTGACGAGTGCGACGGAGGTAGCGATGCCGCCGATGGTGGCGAAGACAGCCAGCGTATCGACCAGTCGACCCCAGACGGAGTCGAGGCTGTCGATGCCGAGAAACGGCGTCAGTAGCGTCGACACCCGCAACGGAGCCCCGCGTCGGTGGACGAAGTACGCGATGGGCACACCGATGGCGGCGTAGGCACTCCAGGCGGAGACGCCCCAGTGGAACAGCGAGTAGACGAGCGCGTCGCCGGCGGCCGCGGCGGACTGTGGCTGGGCCCCGAAGTACGGCGGCGGCGTCCGGTAGTGAAACAGCGCTTCTGCCGGTCCCCAGAACACCAGTCCCGCCGCGATGCCCGCGGTGAACACGAGCGTAAAGTACGTCGGGTAGGTGTAGGCTGGCTCCGTCTCCGGGCCGCCCAGTTTGATGTCACCCCAGGGCCCGAGCAACAGGACGGCAGCGAAACACACCGCCACAACCATCGCGACGACGAACAGCGGCCCGCCGACCCGGAGGAGGGTCCCCGAGACGGCGGTGACGGCGGCCGACGTCCGGGTCGGGAGCAGGGACTGCAACAGGACGAACGCGGCAAACACCGTCACCGGAACGCCCATGGTCACCGGGTTCTGGTTGCTCGCGAACTGCCGGAGTGTCTTCCTCACGCTCGTCTGTCTGACCCGAAGGAGATAGCCCACGGACCGACTGTCGTCGTCGCCGCCCCGGTAGGGAAGCACCGCGAGGTAGCCCAGCCCGGACCCGAAAAACACCAACGAGATGGCGACCCACCCCCTGCCCGTCACTGCCTCGCCGACGAAATCCCGGAAGAAAAACCCCACGAAGACGATGGCGCCCGACGCGGCGGCGACCGGGACCAGCAGCTTCGCCACCATCGCTTCGATGCCACTTCCCTTCGACGTGGCCATACTATGAGATACGGTAGCGTGTACGTATAGTAGTGTCGCGGGAGTGACTACTTCCCGCTGTCCCCGCTGTCGTCGAGGTCTGAGAGGGTCGCGTCGGGCGCGCTCCCGTCGAGAACCGACCGGCCCAGCAGGGTCCCGCCGATACTGCGTGGGTTGATCACCTCGTCGGCGCCGACGGCCCCGAACTTGTCGACGTGTTTCGACTCGGTGGCGGCGGCGGCAATCCGTACGTCGGGGTCGATGGACCTGACCGCGAGGACGGTCAGCACGTCGCGGGCGTCGTCGTCGCTCGCGACGACCACCCCCTGTGCGGTTCCGACGCGAGCGTCCTTCAGGACCGCTTCGTCGGTCGGGTCCCCCGTCAGAACGTTCAGGTCCGCGTCGTCCAGCGCCGAGGCCGCCTCTGCGTCGTCGGTCACGACGACGAGCTCCGTCTCGTCGCCCAGTTCCTCCAGCAGCGAGTCGGTCGTTTCTCCGTGGCCGAGGACCACCACGTGGTCCTCCAGGAGTGTGAGGTCTGATGCGGTCATGATTCCGAACGCCGTCGCCATCCGTGATTCGATGACCGGCCCGACCAGCGCCCCGATGGCGACGGTGAAGGCGCCGGTCCCGAAGACGATGATAGAGAGCGCGAACCAGCGGGCCCGCGCCGTCGTCGGCGTGAAGTCGCCGTAGCCGACGGTGGCGATGGTGACGATGACGAAGTACACTGCCTCGCTCCAGGTCAGCGGGTCGCCACTGAACTCGTTGCGCAGCGCGTACGCACCCACAGTTCCGTAGAGCCCGACGCCGACGATGGAGGACAGCGAGGCGATCTGGAGCGGCGAGAGGTCGACCGGTTGGTCGAACTGCGCTCTGTTGCGCACCAGCAGCGGGTAGGTGACACAGAGAGCAAGTAACAGCGGTACGTCCGTCGTCTGGAGGGTCGTCAGTGGAAGCACAGCGACCGTGGGCAACAGCACGAGCGCCGCCCGGTACGCGATTTCCTTCCGTTGCTGGAGGCCGCCAGTCACGATGCCCAGAGCGAACGCGAACAGGACGCCCCCGAACTGGACGACGCCGGGCGGCAGAGAGAGGAACGCCGCCAGCGGGCCGTCCATCGCTGGCATCGGCTTACTCAGGTTCGACAGCCCGGTCAGAAAGGAGAGGAGCGTCACCGCGCCGACGAGCAACACCGTCGACTTCCCGCGGGTAAAGGCCCCCCACTCCACGAACGGAATCCGGTCCGCCGGGTAGAAGACCTCCTCCAGTGCCGGTTCCGTTCGCTCGTCCGATGCGTCAACCACTACCACGGAATTGACCGACCGAGACCAAAAAAGCTCGCCGTCTACGGCGCCGTCGTGACACTCAACTCGGTGACTGTCGTAGGAAGGAAGCATGACCCGACTTCGGGCGGCGACGGAACAGTCGAGACCACCCGGACCAGCGTTGAACTACCCACGAACGGAGGGGCAGCGGTGAACAACTCCGCTGTCGTGTTCGGTCTGGGGACGATGATAGCCTGGGGGTTCTGGATCGTCTTCGGCGACGTGGCCTCGAACAGCATCGACCCGAAGACCGCGGCGTTCATCTCCTACGCTACCGCGGCCGTCGTGACTGGTCTGTTCGTCGTCGTCACTGACGCCTCTCTCGCGGTCACGAACCGGGGCGTGTTGTTCGCCGCCGTCGCCGGCGTCGCCGCCGCTATCGGCGTCGTCTCGACGTTCATCGGCGTCAGCGTCGGACCGACCGCTGTCGTCTCGACTATCGGCGGGATGTACTTCGTGACGGCGGCGCTCATCAGCACCGTCGCACTGGGCCAGCCGCTCTCGCTGAACAAGGTGGTCGGCATCGGGCTGGCCGTGGCCGCCATCGTGGTCATCAACCAGTAGCGCCGTCCGTTCCACGACGTGTAAGGAAAGCAACCACTCGTGTCCGGGGCCGCTCCGTGCCGGGATTTATACTGCTGCCAGATGAACGCTCGTCCGTGAAACGGACCATCAGTACCGACGACGCGCCGGCAGCGGTGGGCGCGTACAGTCAGGCGACGACGAACGGGAGTCTCCTCATCACGTCCGGACAGCTGCCACTGACCACCGACGGCGAGCTCCTGAACACCGAATCGGTCGGCGACCAGACCCGCCAGTGCATGCGCAACGTCGAGGCCGTCCTCGAAGCCGAGGGGTGCTCGCTCGACGACCTGCTCAAGACGACCGTCTTCCTCGACGACATCGACGACTTCGATGCGTTCAACGAGGCCTACGGCGAGTTCTTCGGGGCGAACCCGCCGGCTCGTAGCGCCGTCGGCGCCGGCGACGTTCCGAAGGGCGCGGCTGTCGAGATAGAGGCCATCGCGACCACCGAATGATACTGCCGGCTGTAAGTTCGTAAAGATATTCGCCGCCCCGGGGTGGTGAATTCCTTCAGTTTGTTACAGCCGGCAGTATGAAGCAGCGGCGGGGCGGCGTGGTACCCGCCTACCTGTCACTGCAACTGAACTTATTTTCACAGCTTTAGAGCTGTTAGTAACTCTCGGACCACCCGCTTCCGTGACGGGTGATTCGGTGGCGCGGACAGGGTCAGCGCCGTCGATGGCTGCGAACGACAGAACCCCGAAGGCGGTGAGCCGCGCCGCTCAGAACAGCCCGCTGATATTGCCGTCCTCGTCGATGTCCATGTCGGCGGCTGCCGGGCGGGCGGGCAGCCCGGGCATCGTCAGCGCGTCCGCGGTGAGCGCGACGACGAAGCCGGCGCCGGCCGAAGGGTACACCTCGCTTATCTCCAGTTCCCAGCCCTCGGGCGCGCCCTTCTTGCTCGCGTCGTCGCTGAAGGAGTGGAACGTCTTCGACATACAGACCGGGACGTCCCCGAAGCCGAGGTCCTCCATCCGGTCGATGTCGTCGAGCGCACTGCCGGTGAACTTCACGCCGTCGGCTCCGTATATCTCGGTCGCGACGGTCCGGATCTTCTCCTTGATGGGCGCCGCCTCCTCGTAGAGGTACTCGAACTCGTCTTCGTCGCTCTCCTCGACGGCGTCGATGACGTGTTCGCCCAGCGCCTCGCCGCCCTCGCTGCCGTCCTCGAAGACCTCGGACTCGGCGACCCGCACACCGAGGTCCTCGCGGCAGTGGTCGAGCACTGTCTGTACCTCCGCTTCGGTGTCGTCCGGGAATCGGTTGAGCGCGACCACGACCGGGACGCCGAACTGCTGGAGGTTCGCGACGTGGCGGTCGAGATTCTCGAAGCCGGCCTCCACCGCGTCGACGCCGGACTCGTCTATCTCGTCGTAGTCGACCGGCCACTGGTCCAGCCCGTGGTACTGCAGTGCCCGGACCGAGGCGACCAGCACGACGGCGTTGGGCGTCATGTCGCCCAGCCGGCAGACGATGTTCATGAACTTCTCGGCCCCGAGGTCGGAACCGAACCCGGCCTCCGTGACGAGGTAGTCCCCCATGCCGAACGCCGCCTTGTCGGCGATGAGGGAGTTGGTCCCGTGGGCGATGTTCGCGAACGGGCCGCCGTGGACGAACGCGGGCGTCCCCTCGATGGTCTGGACGATGTTCGGTTTCAGCGCGTCACGGAGCAGCATCGTCGCGGGCCCCGTGGCTTCGATATCGCCGACGGTGATGGGCTCGCCGTCGCGGTTGTAGGCCACGATGATGCGGGCGATTCGCTCTTTGAGGTCCTCGAGGTCCTGGGCGAGACAGAGGACGGCCATCAGCTCGGAGGCGGCGGTGAGCTTGAACCCGCCTTCCCGGGGCGTTCCGCCGGAATCCCCGCCGAGGCCGACGACTGTCTGCCGGAGCGCGCGGTCGTTCATGTCCATCGCGCGTTTCCAGGCGACGTCGTTGACGTTGATGTCGAGGTCGTTGCCCTGCGAGAGCCGGGCGTCCAGCATCGCCGCGATGAGGTTGTGGGCCGACGTGAGCGCGTGGATGTCGCCCGTGAAGTGGAGGTTGATGTCCTCCATCGGCAGTACCTGCGAGCGACCGCCGCCGGCCGCTCCACCCTTGACCCCGAACACCGGGCCAAGCGACGGTTCACGAATGGCTATCATCGTGTCCTCGCCGAGGTGGTTCAGCGTCTGGCCGAGCCCCACCGTCGTCACGGTCTTGCCCTCGCCCTTCGGCGTCGGCGTCATCCCGGTCACGAGGACGAGGTTCCCCTCGTTGTCCTCGGCCCGGTCCCGCAGGCGGTCGATAGCGTGGTGCTTGACCTTCGCGGTGTACTCCCCGTGGTACTGGAGGTCGTCGAGGCCCAGTCCCCACGGTTCGACCAGCTCCCAGATCGGTTCCATGTCGGTCGATTGCGCGATATCGTAGTCCGTCGGAATCGGCTCTTGTGTCTCGTCGAATGATGCCATCTCGTTCGAACGTTCCTGACCGCTCCTCAAGAAGATTCGCTAAGATGACACTTCCCGTATGCGATATGTTCTGACCGCCGCCGACCCGCCAACGGTGCTCGATACACCAGAATTCTGTCACGTCGTGGAGTGCGGACTCACTCCGGACGGAGGTAGTCGACGACCGCCTGCGGCTCGGCTTCGAGGCCGCCGCCCTGAGCCAGCGTCGGTTGGCCGCCACCGCCGCCACCGAACTCGGCGGTGACCTCGCCGACGACATCGTTCGCGTCTGTCTCGCCGTCGGTGGCGACGACGACGAACGTCGGGCCGTCGCTGCCGGTCAGGACCAGCACGTCGGCGTCTATGTTCCGGTCAGCGATGCGATCCGAGACGGTGTTCGGCCCGACACCGTCGACGGTCCCCACCACCCACTCCTCGCCGTCACGGTCGACCGTGTCGTCTACGACACTGTCGAGGCGAGCCTCCAGCAGTTCCCCCCGTAGTTCGTCCAGTTCCGTTTCTAGCTCCCTGTTCTCCGACAGCAGCCCCCGGGCCCGCTGTGGGAGCCCCTGTACGCTCGTGTCCAGTGTCTCCGCCGCGCGAGTCGCGGCGCGCGTCTCGTCGACTTGCCGCTGGATGGCCGCCGGACCGACGGCGTACTCCACCCGGACGAGGCCCGCGCCGGGGTTCGAAACGTCGAGTACTTTGATCGGGCCTATCTCACTGGTCCGGGCGACGTGCGTGCCGCCACAGGCGGCGACGTCCCACCCGTCGATATCCACGATACGGACTGTCTCCGCCGGGTCCGCGTCGGCCCTGAGATTGAACACGATGTCGTCGTCGGCCTCGGCCTCGTCGGCGTCCATCTCGTCCCACTCGACGCGCCGGTCGTCCCAGACGGCCTCGTTGGCGAGGCGCTGGACGCTGAGCGCACTGACCTCGTCGGCGTCGCCGTCGACTGCGAAGTCCAGGCGGACGCTGTCGTCGCCGATGTCGAATCCGCCGTAGCCGTGTTCGCCGAACAGTTTCCGGCCCGCACCGTAGACGACGTGACTGGCAGTGTGCGCCCGCATACTGTAGGTCCGGGCGTCGTCGTCGACGTCGCCCGTCACGGTCTCGCCCGCCTCGAAGTCGGGGGCGTCGCTGAGTGTGTGGACGGTGACGCCACCGCGCTTCTGGACGTCCACCACTTCGTGACCGCCGAGTGTCCCGCTGTCGGCCGGTTGCCCGCCGCCCTCGGCGTAGAAGTACGTCTCGTCGAGCGTCACGTCTCGGCCGTCGACCGAACGGACCGTCGTATCGAACGCCGTCACGTACGGTTCCTCGGCCGAGCGGTTCGTTGGCTCCTCAGACATGTGTTCCGCGTGGTTTCGGACCCAGATAAATCCCGCGCCGCCTGCAGCTCCACACCCGGCGATAGCTTAATCAGGTGCGCGCCGGCGATATTTGGTATGCAGTACCACGAAGCCGCCGACTATCTGGAGTCCCTACAGCGGCGTCGGCCCAAGTTGGGGACCGAGACGACGGCGCGGATGCTCTCGCACCTCGGGGAGCCCCAGACGGGCGTCGATGTCGTCCAGGTGGCCGGGTCGAACGGGAAGGGGAGCACCTCCCGGCTGCTGGAACACGCGCTCAGGGCCGCTGGTCTGGACGTGGGCGTGTTCACTTCGCCCGGACTCAACGACTTCCGGGAGCAGGTCCGGATCAACGGGACCGCCGTTCCGAAAGCTCGGGTCACCGACTTCGTCGAGCGCATCGACCCGTGTCTCGACCGTCTCGCGGCCGACGGCGACATGCCGACCCACTTCGAGGTCCTGACTGCCCTCGCCGTCGACCACTTCGGCCGAGCGGGCGTCGATGTCGCCATTCTGGAGGTGGGCATCGGCGGCCGGTACGACGCGACCAGCGCCGTCGACCCGGTCGCGAGCGCCGTCACCAGCGTCAGTCTCGAACACACGGATCTGCTGGGCGACACTGTCGAGGAAATCGCCCGTGACAAGGCTCAGGTCGCGCCGACCGACACGCCGCTCGTCACCGGGGCCTGCGGTGACGCGCTGGCGGCCATCCGGACGGAGACAGACGTCGTGACTGTCGGCCCGGACGACGCGGACGTCGTCGCCGTCGAGAGCGGGATGCGCTGTGCCATCGAGAGCGAGGTGGCCATCACCGGTCCCGACTGGGCGCTGGAGACGAACCTCCAGCTGCTGGGCCAGCACCAGGCCGAAAACGCCGGCGTCGCCGCGACACTCGCTAGACAGGTCGCCGACGTCGACACGGGGGATATCGCGGCCGGCCTCCGGCAGGCGACGCTCCCCGGCCGGTTCGAGATTCTCGACAGCGACCCGACGGCGGTGCTAGACGGCTCGCACAACCCCGGCGCGATGGTGACACTCGCGTCGGTGCTTGCCCGCTTCGAGTACGACGACCTCCACGTGGTGTTCGGTGTGATGTCCGACAAGGACCACGACTCGATGGTCGACGAGCTCCCCCCGGTCGGAACCGCGTTCGTCACCAGGCCGGACCTGGCCCGAGCCGCGGACCTCGACACGCTTGTGGCTGCGTTCGACGGTAACGCGGACGAGGTGACACGCGTCCCGTCCGTCCCAGAGGCCACCGAGCGGGCGCTCTCGGCCGCCGACCCGGACGACTTCGTCCTCGTCACCGGCTCGCTCTACGCCGTTGCCGAGGCCCGCGACCGCTGGACACGCCTCCTCGTACCCAGGGACAGCGGCCGAACACCCGGCGAGCACGTCTCCGGCACCGCGTCGTTCCCCGAGGAGATCGACTACCGCGTCTTGACGACGTATCTCCGTCCGGACCAGGCCGCCCACATCGCCGGAGCACTCGACGTTCTCGGCGGCGACTGCCACCAATCGACGACCGGTGCGCCGGGCGAGTTCGTCACGACAGTGCTCAGCGGGACCGAGCGTCAGCTGTCGTCGCTGGCCGACGCCATCGAGACGGAGGGGCACGGGCTCTCGAACGTCGCGGGGCGAATCCGTCGAGCTATCGACGGGCCACCCGACCCGCTCGGGACGGACGACACAGCCGTGATGGGTATCCTGAACGTCACGCCCGATAGCTTCCACGACGGCGGCGAGTACGACGAGGTCGCCGCCGCGGTCGAACACGCGAGGGCGATGGTCGCGGCGGGCGCCGACGTGATTGACGTCGGCGGCGAGAGCACGCGTCCGGGCGCCGACCCCGTCTCTGTCCCGGAGGAAATCGACCGCGTCGTCCCGGTCATCGAGGCGCTCGGGGACCTCGACGCGGCCATCTCGGTCGACACGCGAAAGGCCGCCGTCGCGGAGCCGGCCCTCGATGCGGGGGCAGACATCGTCAACGACGTCTCGGGCCTCTCCGACCCCGAGATGCGCTTCGTCGTCGCGGACCACGACGCCACGCTCGTCCTCATGCACAGCCTGTCGGCCCCCGTCGACCCGGACTGCACGCGGGAGTACGACGACGTCGTCGAAGACGTGCTCCGGGACCTCTCCGAGCAGGTGTTGCTCGCCCAGCGGGCCGGTATCGAGCGCGAGCAGATACTGGTCGACCCCGGTTGTGGCTTCGGGAAGGATGCCGACGAATCGTTCGAGCTGGTCGACCGCCTCGCCGAGTTCGAGGCGCTGGGCTGTGGGACGATGGTCGGTCACTCACAGAAGTCGATGTTCGCGGACGTAACCGGGCCGAGCGACGACCGGCTCCCGCCGACTCTGGCCGTTACCGCGATGGCGGCCGAACGCGGCGTCGACGTGGTCCGGGTCCACGACGTCGTCGAGAACGCTGCGGTCCTCCGGAGCGTCGACGCGACGCGAGAGCCGTAGGCGTACTCCTTTCACGCTGGCGCCGCAAGGTTCGGTATGGACGCGTTCCAGTGGCTCCAGCTCGGCGGACTCACGGAGGCGTTCTCACAGGTCGTGGTCGGAGCCGGCGCGGTCGTCCTGTTGCTCGTGCTCGTAGCGCTCGGTAGCTTCGCCTACAAGAGCTACAACGGCGGCGTCGAGTGGCCCGACGAGCGGTCGGACGAAGAGCAGGACGGTGTCAGTCGATCCGACGACGACGACGAGTGGAAGTATCACTGAGAGGGGTGCTGCGTACTTTTCCGATGGCATCAGCCCTCGCGGTACGTCCCGGAAACGACTTCCACCGGTCTCTGTGGGCCGTTACTCGTCCTGGTCGGTGACCGCGGCGACGGCGGCGTTCGCGTCCGCCTCCGCGGATTCGACGCGGCTTCGCACATCGCTCACGAACCCGTCGTCGTCGAGCAACCCGACGTTAGCCCGGACGATCGTTGCCGCCGACGCGACCGTGGCCCGCGCGATAATCGCTCCGACAACTGCGTCGGTTCGGGCGTTCGGCGTCCCGTCTACAGCGACGACGGTCGCACTGGTCGCGACGTCCCGGGCCGCCTCGGCTATCTGCACCGGGATTTCGGTGGCCGTCCGGAGGGCCGCCTGCTCGTGACTGTCGTCAGTGTCCGCTTCGAAGGCCGTCTGTACCTCGTCGACCGCCGCGGCGTCCGCGTCGGCCAGCGCTAGCAACTGGTCACGCCGGTCCCGTAACTTCGCCGCTGCGTCGACGAGACGCTCCGAGCGCTCCGTCTCGCTCGTATGGAGACAGACCATCTCACAGAGTGCCGCCGCCAGGGACCCGGTGAGCGCGGCGGTGGCTCCCGCGCTCGGGGCGACCTGTGACGACGCCACGTCCGAGAGAAACCCCTCGACTGTCCGCTCGGCGAAGGTCACGGTCGTCCCCCGGCGTACCGCGTCTCCCGGAAGTAGATGACGAGACTCGCACACAGAAAGCAGAAGCCGGCGGCCCGCAGACTCCCGACTGTCATGGCGAGCAGTGCAGCACCGACGAGGCCGGCGGCCACGACGGCCAGGGCGGTCGGAATCAGTTCGACCATAGACTCGTCCGGGAAGACGACTCCCACGTGCAATAATTTGTGCATCGTTCCTATCGGGAACTCGTGGGTCGGGTCCCGAGCGGCGCGAGTCGGGGTTCGTCCGCCGCTGCGCACCTCGTCGACACACCCTGTCAGTCGCCGTAGGAGTGCTGGAATTCCCAGTGGTACCGACACTGCGTGCAGGTAGCCCACTCCGGAACGTCGAACTGTTCGGGGTGGCGCTTCCCGTGCAGCATGCGACTCCGGCAGACCGGACAGGTCATCTGGACCAACGCCAGCGTCCCGAACTCGTCCGGGTCGTACTCGGCGACACACCGCGGGCAGTCGATGTCGTCCATGGCGCTGTGCTGGAATATCTCGGCCCCGCATCGGACACACGACACCGTCGCTGGCGGTCGTTTCGCCCACCCGCAGTCGCCTTCGTAGGTGGTCGTCGCCGTGTCCATGCTCGACAGTCGGAACTTGTTTGGCCCGTCGCTGCGCCTGAGGGGACCCATCACCTTCTCACCCACCCACTTGAGCTTCGTCAGAAGGCGTCTGAGTCGCCCTGTCACGGCACGCTCTACGTATCCCGTCTGTTTATGTCTGCGGGACACTGGCATATTATTACCTGCCGACACTTTTTCCCCGCTTCCGGCGAAAAATCGCCTATGACCGTTGTCGGCATCCACCGGTCGGTCGGTACGACGCCGCCGGAGCCGGCAGTGGTGCAGTCGGTCGACGTCACCGCGATCGGTGGCCTCCCGGGGTATCTGCAGGCCATCGGGTCGTTCCTGCTCGTGGTGCTGTTCGGCGGCGTCATACTCCGCCGGTCGGAGGCCCGGGTCCTTCGCTCGCTGGAGGCGCTCCGGGAGCGACCGTACAGCGCCGTCCCGTACGGACTGGTCGCGTACGCCGTCGCCCTCGCGGTGGGGCTGTACGGGTTCAGCCAGCTGGGCCGGGTCGGCGTGGCCGGCACGTTCCTCGGTCTCCTCGTCGCCCTCCTGCTGGGCGGTGTGTTCGTCTCACTGACCGCGTTCGGCTTTCTCGTCGTCGGGACCCTCGCCACCGACGTACACGGGCGGCGCGAGCCGACCTACGGACTCGTGGTCGGGGCTGCGCTCAGCGCCATCGGATGGTTGCTGTTGCCCCCGGCGGGCGGACTCGCGGTCTGGGTGCTGGTGGCTGCGTTCGGGCTCGGCGGTGCGGTCCGGCTGTGGGTCCACGCAGAACGCACCGTGGAGACGGAGCGAGCCGACTAGGCACTCTCGGACCGCCAGTACCGGCGATAGCAGCGGCTGTGCGGCGAGACATCCGGAAAAGACGATAGCCCCGCGTAGGGCTAGTCGCTACCGGTCGCGGATTCGTCACGGTCGCTGATGTCCGTCACCATATCGCTGCCCGACGTGACCACGTCGACGTCGTCCCGCTCCGAGAGGTCCTGTATCGTCTCCGCGAACTCCTCGGACTCCAGTATCTGGTACTCGTTACTGAGGCCCAGATACACGGTGTAACACATCAGTGTGAGGATGACCGCGAACGGTAACCCGGTGGTGATGGCCGCCGTCTGCAGCGCCGTCAGGCCGCCACCGATGAGGAGGATGGAAGCGACGGCGCCCTCAGTCACCGCCCAGAAGATACGCTGGGTCTTCGGCACGTCGTGTTTGCCCCCGGAGGTCAAGTGGTCGATGACCAGTGACCCCGAGTCCGACGACGTGACGAAGAAGGTGATGACGAGAAGCGTCGCCAGCAGCCCCGACACGACACCGAGCGGGTACTGGTTCAGCGTGATGAACATCCCCAGCGTCTCGAAGGCCCCGTAGCCCAGTTCGGTGTACTGCTGCTGGACCGCCCCTCCGGCCAGCGCGCTGTTCAGCGCGCTGCCGCCGAAGGTCGACAGCCAGAGCGTCGAGAACAGCGCCGGGAGGAAGAGTACGCCAAGGACGAACTCCCGGACGGACCGCCCCTTCGAGATGCGCGCGATGAACATCCCGACGAACGGCGACCACGCGATCCACCAGCCCCAGTAGAACACCGTCCACGCGGTCACGGTTCCGTTCTCGGCGGCGCCGAGAGTGCCGGTGAAGAAGCCGAGACCGAGGATGTTCTGCAGGTAGGCACCGAGCCCCTCGACCCACGCGCCCAGGATGAACACGGTCGGGCCCACCAGCAGGAGGAACCCGAGCAGCGCGAACATCAGGTACAGGTTGATGGTGCTCAGCCGCTTGACGCCGCCCTCCAGGCCGGCCGCGACCGACGCGGTCGCGATGAGGGTGATGGCCGCGATGAGCACCACCTGCGGTCCCGTCCCGGTCGGAATGTCGGCGACGCCGAGCATGCCGCTGCCGAAGACGAAGCTGAGCCCGCTGTTGACCTGTGCGACGCCGAGTCCGAGCGAGGTCGACAGCCCGAACAGGGTCGCGAACACCGTCACGAGGTCGATGATATGGCCCGGCCAGCCGTAGATGCGCTCGCCCAGCAGGGGCCAGAATATCGACCGGAAGGTCAGCGGCAGGCCGCGGTTGAACGAGAAGAACGCCAGGCCGAGGCCGACGAGGCCGTAGACGGCCCACGGGTGGAGCCCCCAGTGGAAGAACGTCTGGGCCATCGCGGCCGCCGCAGCGGCCCCGGTTCCGGCTTCGGCCCCGAAGAAGCTCGGTGGGGTGTTGAAGTAGAACATCGGCTCGGTGACGCTGAAGAACATGAGCCCGATGCCCATGCCCGCGCTGAACAGCATCGCCATCCACGAGAAGTCACTGAACTCCTTTTCGGCCTCCACGCCACCGATCTTGATCTTCCCGTACTTGCTGAACGCGAAGAACAGCAAGACGACGATGAAGACGTTCACCGCCAGCAGGTAGAACCAGCCGAACGTGCTACCGATAGTGTCGAACAGCCACGTGTACGCCTGCGACGCTGTGTCGCCGAGGAGGACTGTGACTGCGATGAACAGTGCGATAATCGCCAGTGCGACCGGGAACACGACGGGGTGGACGTCGAACCCGTACTTCTGCCAGTTCGTGTCGCCCGGCTCTCTGTCGGACTCCGGGTGGAACAGCTCCACCTGGAGCCCGTCCGACATCTCGCCGGTGGTTTCGTCACTTCCTGACATGTGATTCTCCTTTCGACCGATAGCGTGCTGAGTGTCCGCGTCGTTTCATTGGTGTTGGCTCCGGTACCGATGCGCTCCTCACTCCGTCGGTGAGCGTGGCTGCACCGGCCTCGTTTCTCGCGCTGTGCGACGACGTGGTGCGCCTCGACGTTGCTGAGTTGTGCCGGTCCTCTCAACCGTGTTACACAAACTCACTCAATGCTTCTGGGCCACCTATATTAAACATTTCCTCGGCTTTCGGCCCGAACCCCGCTAAATCCACGTTTCGCACGCGATTTCGCCTAACGTATTAGATTCCAAAGGTGTCTCGTTTCGGCGGCTCGCCGCACTAGTCCTCACCACTCATGCGGTGCGTGATGACCGGGACAGTCGACGAGCGCACGACGCGGTCGGTGGTCCCCCCGAGCAGGTTCCCGACCTTGCCCCGGTAGGCCGACCCCATCACGACCACGTCCATCTCTTCCGACCTCGCGAAGTCGACGATTTCCTCGCTGGGTGAGCCGGTCCGCATGTGGCTCTCGAACCCGACGCCGTGGTCGGTTGCAATCTCCCGTAACGCCTGTAACTCCCGCTCGCCGTAGTCTCTGTAGTCTTCCCGCAAGTCTTCCTCGTCGTCGCGGAGCGCCATCGCCCGTGGAACGCCCGGAAGGTCGATGACGTAGAGTCCGTGGACCGTAGCGCCCAGTTCCGCCGCGAGCGCGATACCGTGTGTCGCACCTCTCTTCGCTTCCTTGCTCCCGTCGTACGGAATTAGCATCTGCTCGTACATGATGGACAATACACACGAACTTCACGGAAAGTAGTCAAATAGTTTTCCCCGCGTTCCGGGCGACCTCGGACGGTCGAGCGCCCGATGTTACCCGGGCACCCGGGCAGTTTTCTCGACGGGGTACTCGGCCGCGCGGACGGCGTCGATAATGGACCGGGCGTGGTCGGCACCACTCGTCTCGACGTTGAACACGAGGTAGGCCTCGCCGATATCGAGGTCGTCGACGGAGCGCTCGTGGCGGACGTCGTGGATGTTCGCGCCGTGGCTGGCGATGATACCCGATATCTCCTCCATCACGCCCGGGTGGTCGTCGATGCGGACC